>NZ_CP027860.1:2753333-3106666 GCF_003015185.1 Ahniella affigens | reverse complement strand
GCATCCTCGGCCAGGGACTGGTCGCCGGTGATGCGCCAACAGGCCTGCCGCCAACGACTCGCGTGGCGTGGGATCAGGGTTCGGAGCTCGTGCTCCAGCTTGGGTTGATGAACGGGCATATCCATGCTCATTCAGGACGATGACCCGACAAAAAAGGTGTGCATCGTCAAAGGCGCGTCTTCAAAAAGGGCAGGGCTTGGGTGCGTCCAGGCTGCCTTGATAGCGGACAATCAAGCCGACGCCCGGCAAGCTGACCCCGGCCAGAAAGTGATACCGGCCCGCGTCCGACCACTCTCTCGCTTCCACGCTCGGGGCAAACCAACGGGGCATCGGAATCAGGCCGAGGACCCTGGCGTCGAGCAATTGCCAATGCAGAACACCGTCAGCCACCTGCAACCGGAAGCGCAGTGTCAGGGGAAACAAGCGCTCAACGAGCGCGCCGTGTTCCATGGCGAGGCGCGAGCTGAACGCCTGCGTGCCAAAGCGCCGCGTCCATTGTTCGGTGTAGGGATTGACGGTGTCAAAGCGCACGCATAGCGGCGCGCGGTCGGCGGCGGTGGGCATGCGGGCCATCGCACCGACGAGCCGGGCCAGGAGGTTTCGCCCACGCTCGATCCGCGCGTGACCGTGTGCCTCGCTCCGGCCGGCAATTTGATGCATGGCCTGATTGGCTGCTGGCAGCTGCGCAAAGCCTGCACCAAGCAGGCTTTGGAACAATCGGGGCGTTGCCAGAGTGGGGATGTCGGCGGACATGCCGAAACGTTACCATGCCTGGGTTTCGGACATGGATTGCGCCCTTGCCCACGATCACGCTTCAGACCCCCGGACCGGATGCCGCCAGCGAACTCGCCGCGTTCATGCGGCGCTGCTATGTGGCGGCCTATGGCCACGTTGCCAGTGCCGCCGACACCGAGGCGCACCTGATCGATCACTACAACGATGCCTTGATCGCCGAGGCGCTCGCTGACCCCACCCATTGCCTCATCCGGAGCTTCGACGGGGTTACGCCGACGGGTTATGCCTGGCTCGTGCAGGCGGCCGCACCGGCACCGCTGCACGCGACGCATGCGGTTGAGTTGCGTCGTTTTTATCTTGCGCCAGAATCGATTGGCGGTGGCTCGGCCGATGTGCTGATGCAGGGCGTGCTCGACCAAGGTCGGCGCTGGTTTGCCCGAGGTGTGTTTTTGACCACGTGGAAGGAATCCGAACGCGCCGTCAGGTTCTACGGACGTCATGGTTTTCGTGCGCTGGATCACGTCAGCTTTCGAATCGGCAGCAAAGCGTTTGAAGATTGGCTGCTGTGGCGTGGGTTGTGACGGGAGGCGTTCGTCCGGCGGATGCCCACGGTTCAGATTCTCGGGACTGGATTCGCTACGCTAGTCGTCAACAAAGAGTCACAGGAATCAGCCATGACGTTAAGCGCGATGTCTCGCAATGTGGTTTCGCTGCTTTTGGCAGCCGGCTTGGTTGCGCCCGCCGCAGCTGCGCTGAAGCCGTTCCAGGCTGAATTCGATATGTATCGCGATGGCAAGAAACTGGGCGTCGCCGTGCTGACCTTGAAGCAGACCAGCGGTAGTCAGTGGCAATTCGACAGCGTCAATGAAGGCACCGAAGGTTTGGCGGGTATGGCCAATGTGTCCATTCAGGAGTCGTCGCAGTTTGTCGAATCTGATTCCGGACTGGCGGCGCAGCACTATCGCTTCAATCAGTCCATGTTGTTCAAGAAGAAGCAACGCACCGTCGATGTGCAAGGTACGCGAGTGCACTTGGATGATGGCGACAAGCAATACGATTTTGATCTGCCAGCTGGCGGCGTGCTCGACCGCAACATCATCGTACTAGCGCTGATGCAGGATGTGCCGACGGCCACGGGAGACCGGGACTATCCGGTTGCCGACAAACGCGAAGTCGGGTCGCAGAAGTATCGCTTTGGTGCAGTGGAGTCGGTCGAAACGCCCGCCGGCAAGTTTGATGCCCGCCGGGTTGACCGCATTCGCGAGCAACCCGGGCGGACCACCACAACTTGGTTTGCCGAATCAATTGGCTGGATGCCCGTGCGCATTCTGCAAGTCGAACCTGATGGCGAAAATCTCGAGCTTCGCCTCAGAAAGACGGGCTCCTGATGCTGAGCCACTGGCTGCTCGTCGCACTCGGTGGTGCAACGGGCGCGAGCTTGCGGTATGCGGTCAGCCTGCTCCTGCCGATGCAGGCGTCGGCGGGGCGGTTTCCCTGGGCGACCTTTACCGTCAACGTGCTTGGTTGCGCGGCTGCGGGGTTCGTCTATGCCTGGCTGCAGCGTGCGCCGGAACAGCGCGAAGTCTGGCGCCTGTTGCTGATGGTCGGCGTAATGGGCGGCTTTACTACGTTCTCGGCGTTCGGTCTGGAAACCTGGCATTTGATTCGGCAAGGGGCAATCGGCCTCGCACTGCTCAACGTCGTGGCGTCGTGCACGTTAGGTGTGTTGGCGCTCGCGCTCGCGCATCGGCTTGCGACGAATAGCCACTGATCTGCTCTGACTGTGAAAACGGTCAAAGCGGGAAAATCGTCATTGGTCCGGCAAGGTTGTTTGATCGTGGGGACCACAAACTCACCCCGGATCACGTTCGGAGTGACGAGAGGGGGATTGAGAATCTTCGGGAAACCATTCCTTCCGACGATCTGAAGCAGCGGTTGGCAGAGACAGGCACCCTGGCGATTCGTCACCCCTTGCCGCGGCAGACACCCTGGTGATTCGTCACCCCGGACTTGATCCGGGGTGAGTTTCAAGCTCGCGATAAACTGACCCGTCGATTGCTGACCAAAAGTCCAGCTGCGGCGGTCCTTGCCATTGCCGCCGCGGGCCGGCACCAGCACCGTATCGAAGTCCCTCCGGTCACCAAGGGCTCAGGATGCCATCGCCGAGGCCGCGGCTGGCCCCACTCCCAATCCACTACGCACTCAGTTTCGCGTACAGGCGATACCAGGCGATGCGCTCAATCTGGGTCAGTGCTTCGTCGAACTCGCGGTCGCGATCGTGATCGAGGCGTCGCTTCATCGCGGCAATAATCGTTGCGCGGGTATGGTCTTTCACCGCAATGATGAATGGGAACCCAAAGCGCGCCGCGTACGCCGCGTTCAAGGATTGAATCAACTCGAATTCTTCCGGGCTGCATGCGTTGAGTCCGGCGCCTTGTTGCTCCTGCCGGGAGTGGGCCGTGAGCTCACCGCGGATGGCTGCTTTGCCGGCAAGTTCCGGATGCGCTTGGATCAGCTTGAGCTGCTCCGCTGAATCGGCGGCGCGCATGACCGCGCACATGGCGCGATGTAGCGCGTTGACATCGGCAAACGGTGCCCGTGGGTGCGTGCCTGCGGCCACCCAGGGGGAGTGCTCGAAAATGTCGGCGAGCGCGTCGGCAAATGCCGCCTCTGGCAATGCGTTCAGCCGATCCAGCGCTGCCTTCGAGAAATACGGATGCCGGCGCCGCCAATGCTCGGCGATGTCCAGGCGTCGGCACACCCAGACGCGCTCGAAGCCCTCGATGTAGTCCAGAAACCGCTGCAGGGCGCGAATGCGTCCGGGGCGACCGAGCAATCGACAATGCATGCCGATCGACATCATCTTCGGCGCGACCTCGCCTTCGGCATACAAGGCGTCGAAGCTGTCTTTCAGGTACTGGAAGAAGTGTTCCGATGTATTGAAGCCTTGCGGCGTTGCAAACCGCATGTCGTTGGCGTCGAGGGTGTAGGGCACGATGAGATGCGGCCTGGTCTGGCCATTGCTCAGACCGACTTCGGTCCAGAACGGTAGATCGTCGCCATAGTAGTCGGCGTCATACGCAAAGCCACCATGCTCCACGACCAGCTGCCGAGTGTTCGGGCTGTCTCGGCCCGTATACCAACCCAGGGGCGGCGCACCGCAGATTTCCGTATGAATCGCGACGGCGCGATGAAGATGCTCGCGTTCCAATTCAATTGGCAAGTTCTGATAGTGAATCCAGCGCCACCCGTGCGACGCGATCTCGTGGCCCGATTCCTGGCACGCGTGGATAAACTCCGGATGGCGTTGCATCGCCATGCCCACGCCAAACACCGTTAGTGGCAGCCCGCGTTGCTCAAATTCGCGCAAGATTCGCCAGCCACCCACGCGGGAACCATATTCGTAGATCGATTCCATGCTCAGATGGCGATCCGGAAAGCTCGCGGCGCCGACGATCTCGCTCAAGAACTGCTCACTGCCGGCGTCACCATGCAGCACACAGTTCTCGCCCCCTTCCTCGTAATTCAACACGAACTGCACGGCGACCCGGGCTTGTCCCGGCCAATCGGCGTGTGGCGGATTGCGGCCATAGCCGATCAAATCACGAGGGTAGGGTGTCGACATCATCAATCCCGGGATAGCGCTGAAAGCAGCAGCTTACTCGATTCTGGGCGGGCCATCCCGCGCCAGAATTACCTATGAACGTGTTCAAAGGCACCTTAGCGCGGCACGGGCGTCAGGCTGCCATCGCGCGCCATCTCGTAGTTCGCTTCCTGATTCGGATCTGCGGTGCTGACCCACGACACGCGATTGTTCCAAAGGACACCATGGTATGCCTTGATATCGAAGGTTGTCCGGCGGACGCGCCACTCGTCGTCGATGTGTGCGGCGCGAATTCGGATCGGCGCATCGGGGCTGGCCTGAATGAGCGCGTTGATCTGCGGCAGCAACGTGGCTTGCATGTGCCCGACTTCCTGAAACAGGTTCAGCATGTTGAAACTATGCGTCAGCGCGAGCGCAATCCAGAGCAACGCAAACGCGAGCCACCGTTTGCTGAGTCCGATCGATGCGTGCATGAGCACGATGATGATGACGGTCGAGAACCCATAGGCGTATTGAGCAGCCGGGTAGCCCAACGCCAACGTCGGCCCCAACGCCATGGCAGGCAGTACGGCGAGCAAGACCAGATGGCGCCAACGCCGGATTGCGAGGCCCAGAACCAGCAGGCCCAGACTGATGCTCGACCATGCGATACGGCTTGAGAAGTCGCCGAGAATGCCGTATGGCTCCAAGCGTTGCAGCGTCGCCGGAAACAACCAGTATTCGATCAGGCGTGTTGGCGCTTCGATCCAAGTCGGTCGGTAATCGTCAGACTGATTGGCGCCAGCCAAGATGATCTGCAATCGAAGGACGAGATACAGCGCGGCCACAACGCCCGCGCCGACGGTTGCCCACAGAAACATCGGTCGTCGGCTTGGGTACAGGTAGGCATGCACGATCAGGAACGCGGGAATCACCAGCGCTGATTCTTTGGCGAGTAAGCCAACCAAGGTGGCGGCGGCGCCAGGCAGCGCGGCACGCCAGGCCATGCTTGATTCCGGTCGGCGAAAGATCGCGAGCAGCACCAGAAGACCCGAGCTCAGCCAGATTTGATCGGCGAAGGTGCCCACCCAACCATGTACATAGATGACGAACGGAAACGTCAGCCATAACAGGCACGCCACGAACCGCCGCGTGCCATCGATGCCGTAGTGCGGCAGGAGGGCGCGCAGCACGAGCATCGTCAATGCGCCGAATAGCGCCTGCACGCCGTGCATCAGATAAGGATGACCAAAGAACCAGTTGTTCAACAACATCCAGAGGTTGAACGTGAGCGGTCGATACTGGAATGTCCCGACATCAAACGGTGATAACCAGTCGATGTCGCCAAATGGACGCAAATACGACCACGACGCCCATTGCAGTTCGTCGTGCGAGAAGTATCCCGGATTCAGGATCAACGGCAGCTGCAGGAGCAGCGCCAGTACAACCATGCCAAGCCGGGTGTCGAGGTGTTTCAGGCGATCCATCACCTTAGTCTCCGAATGGGAGTCGAAAAACGCTTGCCCCGAGCGCTTTGCAACACTCACGCCCGGATTGGCTCCGGGCACGCTGTCGCGGCGTCAACGCAACAACGGGGTGGTCAAAGCGTCCAGCTTACCACCCGCGACTGTCTCACAGGCTTTGATAAAGTCGGCAGTCGAGACCTTGCGCCCAGCGCGCAGAATCCGCGTGACATCGTCGAGGTCTTTTTTGCCTTTGGTGCGCGTTCGGATTTCGGTGTCCACCGCTTTCAACAGTTGCACGGCCCGGGCGGTTTGCGGGCCCGTGGAATGATCGCCGCGCAGACTCGTCACGGGTTTGCCCCATTGCCGAAGGTCCTGGTGAACCGCGGCATAGCGGGTTTCGGTCATGCCGCCCGCCCGGTAGCTCAATTCGATCGAATAAAACTCCGCGATGCCTTCGGCGATCCAATCGGATCGTTCTTTGCCACGAATGCGCGTAACCACATGAGTCAGCTCGTGCAACAGTGTGCTGGTGGCATTCTCGCTGACCAATGGGCGTTCGCTATGCAGGAAGAGGCTATTGGATGCCGACAAGCCGCCGCGCCACATCGGGTCGCCGGCGCCGGCAATCAGGATCTTGGGTGGGGTCTTGCCGAATGCGGATTCGATGGTCGGCCAGGCAAAGTTGATGAACGTCAGCGCGTCCATGCGATCGAGTGGATCGCCTTTGGGTGCCGCGACCGAGACCTCGGTCAAGCCCAGCTGATCGCGTCGCGTACCGACCTGGCCGGCAATGATCCAGCCAACAGGCCGATCGAAATGCCGCTCGGGATTGTCGATCAGAAAACTATCGTCCTGGCGACGCAAATAGCCAGCGTCGACATTGGTCCAGTCGGCTGGCATTTTGAAGCGCATCGTGGCGCGGGAGCGGGCGCCTTTTTTCAGTCTGGCCTTGATGCCGGGAAAGACCTTGTCACCGCGGAACAGCGCCCACTTGGGCGTCATGCGGGCGTTGTAGCTGTCCTGATCTTTGCGATGCGTGACTTTGACCAGGTAGCTCAGGCTTGGCGCCGATCCCGTTGGTACCCAGACCGCGGAACCTTGCCCAATACTCAGGCCAGCATTCGCCTTCAGTTGGGAAAAGCGTTTGGCATCAAATTTGAGCGTCACCTCCTTGACCAAATCGTGGCCATTGCCAAGCGCGATACTGACCCGCAATTGATCCGAGGCCGGCAGCGGTTCGACGATGTACTGCACGTCGAAGGGTCGAATCGGATTGCTGTTTGCCGCAATAGCCGATGCCGCACTGAAAAGCAGTGCGGCAACGACGAGTTGGGTACCAAGACCTCGTGCTCTAACCATCGTTCGCGTCTGCCTCAAGACTGTGCGCGATGCGTTTCAGCAGCAAACACCGCAAACGCCGCCGAGACATTCAAGCTCTCGATTGCGCCCGTGCCAGGGATGCGCTGCACGCTGTCGGCGAGTTCTTGCAGGGTGGCCGAGACCCCTTCGCCTTCCGCGCCCATCAACCACACGAGCTTGCTCGGCAACGTGGCCTTGAACAGATTGTCGCCTTCGCGGACCGACGTTGCGAGCAAACGGAACCCGGCATTACGGAGCTTTTCGACCGCCCCGCGTGAATCCCCGATGCGCACCAAGGGCACGCACTCGGCGCCACCTTCGGCAACGCGCGCGGCGGCACCTGAAAGCTTCAGATTCGCATCGCGATGCACGACCACGCCCGCACAACCAAAGTGCGCAGCGCTTCTGAGAATCGCACCCAGATTGTGGGGATTGCCAACGCCATCGAGCCACACCAGCCACGCGTTTGGTTTGTTCTCGGCTTGGCCAAGCACTTGATCCAGGCTCAGCATGGCCGGTGGCACCACATCAAAACAGATGCCTTCATGGTGCTGCGTCTGCGTGAGCTTCTCCAGATCCTCGTTCTCGACGATGCGATACCCGATCTGGCGCTCGGCGAGTTCCTGCAGCGTTTCGCGCATCGCATCAATGCGGGAGCTGTGCAAGTACACCTTGCGCACGGCCTCCGGGCGCAGGCGATAGGTGGCGAGGCACGCGTTCCAGCCATATTGGCGCAGTTCGTCGTGGCCCTGGCCCGTGCCTTCGGTCTGCGGCCTGGGCCCGGATTTCCGGAAGCCTTCGCCGCGCTCGCCTTGGCTGCGACGCGGGCGGTCGCCCGAATCAAATCGCCGTGCCGGACGTGAGTCGTCATCAAACCGGCGCGGTGGTCGGCCTTCGCCATCAAACCGGCGCGGCGGCCGGCTGTCGCCATCGGAGCGACGCGGTGGTCGACTGTCGCCATCAAAGCGACGTGGTGGTCGGCTGTCGCCATCGAACCGGCGCGGCGGTCGGCTGTCGCCATCAAAGCGGCGACCGGCAGGATGCTCGCCTTCGAAAGGACGCGGAATTCTGGGCTCACTGTCGGACCGGCGTGGCGGACGGTCGTCACCGTCGCGCTGGAAGCGGCGCGGTGGGCGATCGCCACCTTCCGATTCGAACCGACGCGGTGGCCGGCGTTCGCCGCTGAAACCGCCGCCTTCGCCACGATTGCCATCGCGCTCGAATCGCGCCGGGCGCTCGTCGTCACGCCGGAACGGTCGACGCTCGCCCTCGGGACGCGGGCCACGTTCGCTGCGTTGGCCGTAGGGCGCGCCTGCGCGATTCTCATCGCGACCAAAGCGTTCGACCTTGGGGCCACGAGGCGGTTTGCTGTCGCCTTCGGCGTCACGGCTGCGATACGGGCGATCGCCACCACCGCTGCCGCGGTAGGGCTTATCGTAAGGTTTGCCCGGACCACGCCCGCGCCGATCGTCATCACCAAACTTGCTCATGGGCTCTCCGGCCGTTATCCAAACGCGGAGTATAAGCCCTGGCTGCTCTGGTGCGATGAACCAAGTCCGATTGTGTGTATTCGCACTCAGTCAAGAAAGATGGCCGGCAACGGAGCAATGGCCGTGAACCGGCACTCAAGGTCGCGCCGGCAAGCGGCCGAGCGCGGCTCGGAAGAACGCTCGATCGGGCTCAGTCAGCTCCCGGAGCCGCTGCCTAAGCCTTGCGACGGCCCGGGTGCTGGCGCTTGGTTCGCCCTCATAGGCCTCATACCAAGCCAGCTCAAGGAGCACGTTGGCGCGCTGCAATGCATCGATCTGCCGGCTGCCACGATCGATTTCGGCTTGCATGGCGCGCACTACATCGAGCCAGCGACTCGGCTGCTTTGGGATTGCGATCGGCGCGACTTGCTGGCGATAGGCCGCAGGACTCAGAACCGGCCATGCGCGAAAGCCCGGCATGTCCGGGCCTTCGGCGCTCGGCCCGCCGGCGCGCACCATGCGCAGGAGGTAGATCTGGTTCCAGGCGCTCAATGCATTGCCATGGGTCTCAGCGAGCCAGCTTGCCAACGCGATCCAACGCAATGGCATGTCGTCTTCGGTGTCCGGCACGCTGATGTCGGAGTGTTGAAACAGCCACAATGTCCAGCCGAGATTGCTGGCGGCCGACGCAGCGCCGTCAAAGAGTTCGGCCTCATGCGCGAGGCTCAATGCACTGCGATAGTGCTGGATGGCCTGCGCGGCGTCCTGCATACGCTGCGGGCCCGGGCGATTGGCGTCTAAGGCACGTGCGCGGTGGATCAATGCTTGCAGATTCGCCTGTTCAGTCTGAACGCGGGGGTGGTACTGAAAGTGCGCGCGCCAGCGCGGGTCGACGCGCGCTGCCTGCAGCAGGCGCTCGGCTTCGGCCAGATTGCGTTCGGCGTAGGCGCACCAGGCGCGCACGACTTCAGCCATCGCGCCGAGCCAACCGATTTCGGCCCCACTTTGCGGCCGGCGTAGGCGGGTGAGCTCGTCGAGAACTTGCATCGCGGCATCGGCGTTGCCCGCGCGACGCCAGACCATTGCCTGTTGCAGCAACGCGAGCGCTTGCATCCGGCGGTCGCTGGTCTGCTTCGCCGCCATTCGAAAGCCTGCCAAGGCGCCGTGTTCGGCATCAACAATCAGTTGCCCGTCCAGCATGTCGCGCCGGGCCTTGGCATAACGAAACCAGTAGTCGGGGCCCGTTGCCGCGAGAATGCTCTGGCGACTCTTTTTGCTGCGAGCGGGAGCTGCCATGCCGAGCCACAGGCGAACTTCTTCGGGTCGGGCGGGCCGCTCGCCGATGTTGATGCGAATGCGGTTGCGCTCACCGGGAGCCAGCCAGAACGGACCCCGATTTCGTTTGGCGCGTGCGAGCCAGGACGGTTCCCGGCTGCGGTCGAGACCCCAGCCAACTTGCACGCCCCAGTTCGCAAAGTCGCTGAACGCACGGGAGATCAGCATGCGGAGGTGGCTCGCTTGCGGATGGGCATCGCGGAGCTCATCGGCCAGGAGCCAGTCCTCTCCCGTTGGGGCGTCGGCGGCGAGGCACAGCCTGAGCAGCAGCCACAGGCTTTGCGGGCGGGCGATCTGGTCATTGACCCGGGCTGGGGGTAGGAGCTGTATCGTGAGCATGGCCAACGATAGCACTGGTGGGAATCTATGCGGTGACAAGCGTGACAAGCGAGACAGGCGTGACAGTCAGCGCCACGCGCCGGTCCGACAAAGCGCGGCAGACTCTCGGCACCCCACAAGCATGGAGATGCGCAATGTTCAAGAGTGTTTTGAGTCTGGTGTTTGGTGCCGCACTCGGTCTGCCGGCATTGGTTGCGGCCGCTGATGCGTCACCTAAGGTGGCCGAGTCATTTCGAGCCTACGGCAGTGACGGCGCATTTGTGACGCGCACCGGCAATGAAACGCAGGTTCATTTCGGCAAGGAATGGGCCGAAAAGCCGGTGCATCCGGCTTCGTCCTTCAAGGTGCTGCTTGCATTGATTGGCCTCGAAACGGGTTCGATCAAAGACGTCAACGAAGTGTTTCCCTGGGATGGTCGCCCTTATCCCGACAACAAAGTCTGGGAGCAGGATATGGCGTTGCAGGAAGCAATGGCGACCTCCAGCGAGAGCTACTTCAAGATCGTCGCAAAGCGTATTGGACGTGACCGCCTGCAGAGCTTTGTGCAGCGCGTCAACTACGGCAGCATCAACATCAGCGCGAATCCGGAAACCGCCTGGACCGACGGCGTGCTGACGATCACGGTGCCACAGCAACTCGATTTCATGCAGCGATTGGCAAACAATGATCTGCCGTTTCGACCTGACGTCATGAACACCGTCAAAGCGGTGACCTTGGATCGCTTCGACGCTGAACTCGGGATTCACGGCAAGACTGGCACGTCGTTTCGTGATGGTTCTGGCTTTGGATGGTGGGTTGGCTGGGTCGACGCGAAGCCAGCTTCCGGGCGGGTGCAGCCGACCGCGTTTGCGCTGCTGGTGACACTGAAGAAGATTGACGGCCGCGATAAGCGAACCGCGCTTGGCCGGGAGCTGCTGCGCGAAGTCGGTGTGATTGAGCGGCGAGGGTTGTGAGCGGCGATCGGGCGATCATCGCGATCTCGCTGCATCAGCACATGGGTGCGACATACGAATGAACGGGGCCATGTCGCAAGAGCGACCTGGCTCCGGCCTTCCAGACCGTATGAAAACGTCGGGCTGAACAGATTTTCTGTTCTCTTTTTCCCAACGATGTCTCTGGTTGAGCTAAAAAATTCAAACCCACCCCGGATCAAGTCCGGGGTGACGAGAGGGGGATTGGAACACTTTCGGAGACTGAGCCCTCCTACCATTTGAAGCAGCGGTTCTACCGCGACGCACATCGTCGCGACTCGTCACTCTGGACTCAATCCCTCATCGCAAACTCACCCCGGATCAAGTCCGGGGTGACGAGAGGGGGATTGGAACTCTTTCAGAGACCGAACCTTCCTACCATTTGGAGCAGCGGTTCTACCGCGACGCGCATCGTCGCGATGCGTCACTCTGGGCTCAATCCCTCATCGCAAACTCACCCCGGATCAAGTCCGGGGTGACGAGAGGGGGATCGGAGCACTTTCGGATACCGAACCTTCCTACCATTTGGAGCAGCGGTTCTACCGCGACGCACATCCTCGCGATTCGTCACCCCGGACTTGATCCGGGGTGAGGTTCAAGCTCGCGGCAATTCGCCACGTCATACCCGTAGTCACTGCAGTCACAGTCGTTCCGAAGTGCCAACAAAGCGTCTCGGCGTTTGCGATTTGCAATGAGTCAGAAGGCGATGGCCTGGACTGGTTGAGAATTTGGCTCGTCATTTTCACGCCATTTGCTTCGCAGGAGTGACGACAATAGCCATTTAGGCGATGTGGGAGGCAGTCCAGAACTGAAAAATGCGCTGCGCGGGCCGGCTCCGCCGTCCAAAATTTGTCCCAGACAAATTTTGTCGAACCCAGGGGGCCGGATCGTTCGTGGTGCTTATTGGAACTCAATCGGCGGCCCCGGTCTCTGCATTCAAACTCTCTCCGCCAGATACCAAAAAGCCCCCGCATGGGGGCTTTTTGGTATCTGGCGGAGAGAGTGGGATTCGAACCCACGGTGGGGATGAACCCACGCCGGTTTTCAAGACCGGTGCCATAAACCGCTCGGCCATCTCTCCAGGTTGGTCAGTTTAGCGGTTTCGGGCGCTGGGTCGCAATGTTCCGGCCGATCGGAGTGTGATCGGCGCACAGCGTCGTTCCCGTGTTGGCACTGAAACGTTTTCAGGTCCGGGGCGTTGCGACAGGCAGTGGCGTCCGCAGGGTGGCCTGAATATGGTGGCTGATCCCTTTGGCCAGTTCGTGTTCCCCGACAAACACCGTTGCGCGAAGCGCGCTGCTCAATTGCGTCGCTTCTTCTTCGTTAGGGCTTCGGATGACCACGCGAATGTCGGGGTTCAAGGTTCGGGCAATCTCGACCATCCGATGCATATCCACCGAGTCCGGTATTGCAATGACTAGCATGGACGCTTTGGCAATGTGCGCCTGAATCAAGACTTCCGGGCTGGACGCATCGCCAAACACCGCTTTGACGCCTTGTTCGCGCAGCGCTTCGACGCGTTCGCGGTTTTGCTCGGCAACGACAAAGGGCAGATTGTCCGCAGTCAGCGTCTCGGCAATTTTCCGGCCGACGCGACCATAACCAACCAGGACTACTTGGCCGCTGAGGAATTTCTCGTCTGTGCTCATCGGGAGTTGGGCGAGTGGGTCGTCGCGCAATTCCAGGCGGCGGGCAAAGTCGGAGCGCGCCAGGATCCACTGGCGTAGCGGCTCGATCAGCGCAAAGAGCGCCGCATTCAGGGCAATGGAGATAATGGCGGCAGCAAGTACCAGGCTTTGCAGCTCAGTAGACATGAGCCCGAGCGAGACGCCAAGGCCGGCCAGGATGAACGAAAACTCACCAATCTGCGCGAGACTCGCGCCCACTGTCAGTGCGGTATTCAGCGGGTACCGGAACGCCAGCACGATTGCGATGGCGACCACGGTCTTGCCCAGCATGACGACCATGACCACGAGGAACAGTTTGAGTGGTTGTTGCCAGATGATTTGCGGATCGAGCAGCATGCCCACGGACACGAAGAACAACACGGCGAATGCGTCGCGTAGTGGCATGGACTCGTCGGCAGCGCGATGGCTGAATTCGGATTCGCGAAGCATCATCCCGGCAAAAAATGCGCCGAGCGCAAACGACACGTCAAACAATTTTGCGGCGCCGAATGCGACGCCGACGGCTGCTGCGATAACGCTTAGCGTGAACAGTTCGCGTGACCCAGTACTGGCGACCCACCACAGCATTTTCGGTAACAACCGCTTGCCGACGACCAGCATCAGGGCGATAAAGGCGCTGACTTTCAACAGCGTGAAGCCGATCGTGCGCCAGATGGCCGGGTCGGCGCTCGCGGTCACGGCGTCATCGCCCATTGACTGCAACAACGTGGCGAGGCTCGGCAACAGCACGAGTACGAGGACCATCACGAGGTCTTCCACGACCAGCCAGCCGATAGCGATCTGTCCATTGACAGATTTCAGCAAGCCTTTCGCTTCCAAGGCTCGCAACAGCACGACGGTGCTGGCGACTGACAAACATAGGCCGAACACGAGCGCGGCGCCCGGGGGCCAGCCCCAATAGTGGGCAATGGCTGCGCCCATGGCAGTCGCCGCGACGATTTGAACGATCGCGCCGGGTAGGGCGATGCGCTTGACGGCCATGAGGTCGTCGAGCGAAAAGTGCAGGCCGACGCCGAACATCAGCAGCATCACGCCAATTTCGGCCAGTTGGGTGGCGAGGCCGATGTCGCCGACGTAACCCGGAGTTGCCGGGCCGATCATGACGCCAGCAATGAGGTAGCCGACCAGTGGGGGCAGCCGGAGTTTGGTGGCGATGAATCCGCAGACCAGCGCGAGGCCGAATCCAGATGCGATCGTGGCAATGAGCGAAATGTCGTGTGGCATGGGCCGATTCTAGTTTCCGGAACGTGAAGACGGCGGCCCGGCGGGACTGTTCGCGCGGTGCGCCACGGCGGGTAATCCGACCAATAGCGGGCAATAAAGTATTGATGTAGTTACAGAAAACGTCGCGGGCTGGCCGACCAGAAAAGTTCCGATTGCATTCAGTCTTGCAAACATACCAACTAGTCGGTATAACTTAGTCATGTCCCGCAGACCTACTCATCAACCCGAACGAGGCGACGCCCGCAGCCGCTTGTTGATGGCGGCGTTCGCGGTGATCCGTGCCAAAGGCTATGCCGCCACGACGGTAGACGATCTGTGCCAAGCGTCTGGCGTGTCGAAGGGCGCGTTCTTTCATCACTTCAGTTCGAAAGAGGCGCTTGCCGTTGCAGCTGCAACGCACTGGTCAGCAGTGACGGGCGATCTGTTCGCAGCGGCGCCGTATCACCAAGCCGCGACACCGTTGGCTCGTGTGCTGGCGTACCTGGACTTTCGGCAAGCGCTGGTCCAGGGCAAGGTCTGTGAGTTCACGTGTCTGGTCGGCACCATCGTTCAGGAGGCTTACGACAGTTCGGAGGCAGTCCGCTTGGCCTGCCGCGATTCGATCTTTTCGCATGCCGCCACGCTTGAGGCCGACCTCGATGCCGCCATCAAGGCGGCTGGTCGCGATGATGCATTCAGCGCGCGCAGTCTTGCCTTGCTGACCCAGGCGGTGCTGCAGGGCGCGTTCATTCTGGCGAAAGCCGATCAAAACGCGAGCCACGTAAGCGACAGCATTCAGCATTTGAAGCGTTACCTCAGCCAGAGCCTCAAGGAGCAAGACGTTCGCTGAACACCGATTCGCAGGGGTGTGCCAAGGACGGCACACGTTCGACTCAAGCGCTTGCGTGCTTGATTACAGGCGGGCCAGAAATCGCCCGCGGCGCCTCTGTACGGGTTCAGCGGCGCCTTGGCAGAACGCGTCCTGGATGGGGCGCGCTGAAGTGTGCAACCACCGCCCGATCGCGCCACATTTGGCGCACCCAAATTGACAAAGGACACGAAACCACATGAGCAAACCGCACCCGCATGAACTACGCGTTGAGCTGGAATTGAATGCATCGGTCGAGCAGATATGGCGCTGCTGGGTGGAGCCTGAACTCCTGAAACAGTGGTTTTGCCCGAAACCATGGCAGGTCGTGGATGTGCGCATGGATATGCGACCCGGCGGCGAGTTCTATACGTTGATGCAGGGGCCGAACGGCGAACAGTTTGGTGAGCCTGGAGTGTTCTTGGCGGTGGAACCAAAGCGCCGCATCATGTTTACCGACGCGTTTCAGCCAGGCTGGTTGCCGAGCGCGCGAGCGTTCATCGTCGGCGATTTCATGTATGTCGATTTGGGCAACGGACGCACAAAATTCGTGGGCCGGGCCTATCACTGGAATGCCGAAGCACAGGCCGAACATGCGGCGATGGGCTTCGAACCGGGTTGGACTGCGGCCGCACGCCAACTCGAAGCCTTGGCGGCCGGTTTGACCGCTTGATGAGTTGTCGTAGGCAAAGACCTGCGACTGCTCCCAAAAACCTTCTGGAGGAAACGATGCTTGCTTACCCCTATCTGATGTTCAACGGTGATTGCCTGGAGGCCGCGAAACACTATGCCCAAGTGTTGAATGGTCGTGTGTTCAACGTCACGCGTGCGAGCACCGCGCCGGTCGACTGTATGGGGCCCAATGGCAAGGACTGGGTCATGAACCTGTCGCTGAAATTCGGCGATACCTTGTTGATGGCTTCGGATTGCCCGGAGGGCATGTATGAGTCACCTCGCGGCTTTCGCGTCTGTTTGGCGCCAGACAGTCTCGTCGAATTCGAGCGCATTCACGCGGCATTGTCCGACGGTGCGCGAAGCATCGAAATGCCAGCGAATGAAACATTCTGGGCTGACCGTTTTGCCATGTTCACCGATCGCTACGGTACGCCCTGGATGTTGAACTTCTTGGGTTCGAAAGCAGCTACCACTGAAGTCCCGGCGGTCTGACGGATCGGGCATCGCAAGACGATGTCCAGTTTCTGCCAGTCTGGCGGTGTGGCAGCCGCTAGACTGGTCGCATGAGTACCTGGACCGATGCCGAACTGAGCGTGTTCGAAGATGCCCGCAAGAGCCGTGATCGGCGCTTCGACGGGATGTTCTTCATCGCCGTCCGCAGCACCCGAATTTATTGTCGGCCGATCTGCCCGGCGCCGGCGCCCCTCGTGCGGAACATCACCTATTTCCGAACCGCTGGTGAGGCGCAGGCGGCTGGCTATCGGCCCTGTCTGCGCTGTCGCCCCGAGATCGCACCCGAAGATCACCGGCTTCGTCTCGTCGACGATCTCATTGAACAGGCCTGGCTGGCCATTCAGGAAGGTGCATTGGATCGACAATCGCCGACAGCGTTTGCCAAGGTCTATGGATTGTCCGAACGGCAGCTGCGGCGACAATTTCTTGCCCGCTGGCAGATAACGCCTGCAGAGGCCGCTGCCACGAGGCGTTTGCATCTCGCCAAGCAACTGCTGACGGAGACTGATCGGCCGGTTACCGAGATTGCGCTCGCGGCGGGCTATCGCAGTATCCGCGGGTTCAACGGAGCATTGCAGTCGTCGCTTGGCATGAATCCGCTGCGGCTCCGGAAGCAGCTGTCAGGTGACCGACGACCAGGCGTTTGCTTGCGGCTGCCGTATCGGCCGCCCTACGACTGGGCGCAGATACTCGAGTTTCTGCGTCTGCGCGCACTACCTGCGGTCGAATCGGTGCAGGATGACGCCTATCATCGGGTCTTGAAAATCGATGGCGCTTTCGCGCACCTGAGTGTGCGCCATCTGCCGAAGCACGCCTGTTTGGAACTGCAAGTGGACGGATTGCCAACCGCATTGGTGCCCAAGCTGGCGCGACGCGTCCGCCTAGCGTTCGATCTCGATGCTGATCCGCTGGCCATCGCGGCGGTGCTCGAACGCGACCCGCGCCTGCGTGAGCTCGTGAAGAACCGGCCTGGCTTGCGCTTGCCGGTGGGATTGGACGCTTTCGAGACGGGCGTCCGCGCGATCCTGGGGCAACAGATCAGCGTTGCTGCGACACGAACGTTGCTGAATCGACTGCTCGTTGGGGAAGGCGCCCACTTGGCGATTCCCGACCCGGCCAGTTTGGCTGCGCGAGCGCCGGAAACGTTTGGCATTCCCTTGAAGCGCGCAGAAGCGGTACGGGCGTTCGCCGCCGCCGTGGCGAACGGGCAATTGTCGCTCTCACCAATTCAGACCCTGGCACAGTTTACGGCGCAAGCCGTGGCCCTGCCTGGCATCGGCCCTTGGACCGCGAACTACATGGCCATGCGGGCGATCGGCGCGCCCGATGCATTTGTGGTCGATGATCTGATCATCAAGCGTCGCCTCGGTGTCGACAAAGCGGCAGCACTGTTACAGCGGGTAGAACGCTGGCGGCCCTGGCGTGCTTATGGGGTGCTTTATTGCTGGAGCGAATCATGATGAGTGACCGGCAATTGCAGATCCGGCGGGGCAGTCGTTGAAACTGCTGTTTGACCCCATTCGCTTCGCGTCCGGCCCAAATTCGGACGTGAAACCAGCACCCTCAGCGTGTGTTGGCGCGGTGGCTACTTTCGGATGCAACCATGCCGGGCTGATCGTTGCCAAAAACCACGCACTGCCAACGACCACACTACCAATGGGACTTTGCTGATGATCGCTTATGTCGACATGGATTCGCCGATCGGCGGTCTGACCTTGGCCGGGGTGGGCGACTGCCTCCAATATCTACTATTTCCCACCAATCGACACCCTCCTGCCGACCGCGCGGACTGGGTGTTTCGCGCCGATGCGTTCACCGAGGCGCGACGGCAACTCGCCGAATATTTCGCTGGGACACGCCAAGTGTTTGATCTCGCGATCGGGCCACAGGGCACCGCATTTCAAACTCGGGTCTGGCAAACACTGCAGCAGATTCCCTATGGCGAAACGTGGTCCTACGCAGACCTCGCGTCGCGTCTTGGCCAAGCTAAGGCCGTGCGTGCCGTCGGGGCCGCCAATGGCCGGAATCCGGTGCCGATCATCATCCCCTGCCACCGAGTCATTGGATCGGATGGCAGCATGACCGGATTTGGCGGCGGCATCGCGATCAAGCAGCAACTGCTGGAGCTCGAAGCGTCGCAGCGCAACTTGTTTGCGTGATCGACCGCGGGCCGACTACTTCTTGCAGTGATAACCCGGAATGTTCTCGCCCAGGGTAATGTCACGAATCGCATACCACGTGCCCATCAACAGCATCGCGCGGATCATGCCCTGACCACCACGCGGGCGCTTCTCGCGCGCCAGCTTTTCCTTCTCGGTGAGCAGCGGATCGTCGAGAAACACCATGTCGTCGACATAGTAGGTGCCGCAGCCCGGCTCGATCACATGCATGTGGACGTGCTCGGGAATGTCGGTTTTCGGATAATGCCCCGGGCGGATGGTATGCATCAGGAAGCTGCCATCGTCGCCGGTCTTCACCCAACCGCGATAGGCCCCATGGCGCGTGTGGTTCGCGGTGTCTTCGGGATAAATGCCCGCGCTATTGGTCGAGTAGGCGTAGACAATCACGCCCGGCACCGGATTGCCCACCTGGTCGCGCACGACGCCAGAGATCTGCATCGGATCGCCCGCTGCATCTGCCGGCGCGATTCGCGCTTCGCTGCTCAATTCAGACGGCATCCCAATGAACACGTTCTCGCAGCCTTCGCAGGGGCCGCCCAGCACCGGTTCTTCGGCATGCACGGAGAAAGCGAAAGGCAGCAATACTGCAAAGCGTGCGAGCAGCTTCATAGAACGTTTCCTGGCCATGGATCAGGGCTGCAAGCTTGGCGTCGCGCCAATTTTGTACAAGTGCCTTCCGACCTATCTACCGTTGACCGCTATCGTTGTCATTCACGCGCCGTAGACGGACCCGCAGGTCGAACCACGCGGCCTGTCCGGTAATCGGGTCGGCATTGATGAATTGCTGATCCGGTGTGCGGTCATGAATGAGCGGGTTCAACAAGAATCCGCGCGTTGATTCGGGCGCGCGATCGGTCAGTGCCCAAGCACCCTTTTGCTTGCCGATGGCATTCCAAGTCCAGACCGTGTGCTGGGCCACGCCCTCATGACACGCGATCTCCATGCGGATCCGGCCAGCGTGGCTTTCGAGTTCGGCCAAGTCGCCATCGATCAGGCCATGCGCGCTTGCCGTTGCGGGGTGCACGTACAGCACGTTGCGCGCCGCAATTTGTCTGAGCCAACGGTTTTGCGAGCCCCAGGCGTGATACATGAACATCGGCCGCTGCGTGATGGCATGCAACGGGAATGCTTTCGGATCAGCTTGCGCGCCTTCGAACGGCGCGTACCAAAACGGTAACGGATCGGCGTACTGCAACACGCGCTCGCGCAAGGCTTCCGGCGGCTGCTGATCGCCGAAACCGCGTGCCGCATTGCGAAACCGGGCCAGCACTTCGGCATACAGTTGAAACACGTAAGGCCTGAGCGCACCGCTGTGCTCGCTGAAGGATTCGGGCAACGGCCGATTGGCTAGCAATCCGAGTGACTCGGCCCAGCGCAAATAGTCAGCGTTGGCCATCTTGTAGTAGCGCGCCGATTCGGGCACTTCCTGCTTCCAGAAATGTCCAGACGCTTGATAGTGCGCCAACTGATCGGGGTTCGGCGCGCCTTTGCCCGACGCATTGCCATCGGCCCGCCAGCCCGCGAGCAGGCCTAGGCCTGGTGCACGCTCGTGCTGCACCATGTAGTCGGCAAAGCCACCGGGGTACTTTGGACTGCCATCGGGGCGGCACAGCGCGCCAAGGCCGAGACGCGCGCCAAGGTCGAGCAACACGGATTGAAATGGTCGCACATCGCGATCTGGTTCAACCACGGGCGACCGAATCGCATCCGCGACATGATCGGCATCCGAGATCGGGCGATCGAGGATCGAGATGCAATCATGCCGCTCCAGATAGGTCGTGTCGGGCAGAATCAGGTCGGCATAGTTGACCATTTCCGAGTGGTACGCGTCGACATAGATCAGATGCGGGATGCGGTATTCGCCATCCGCATGGCGATCAGCGAGCATGCGCTGCATCTCGCCGCTGGCCATGCCGGAGTTCCAGCTCATGTTCGCCATGAAGAGGAACAAGGTATCGATCTTGTAAGGATCACCGGCCCACGCATTGCGAATCACCGAATGCAGCATGCCGTGCGCAGACAGCGGGTACGCCCACGAGAACGCGTGATCAATGCGCGTGGGTTGGCCGTCCTGATCAACCAGCAAGTCTTCAGGGCCTTGCGGAAAACCGAGTGGGGCGGCGTCGAGCACGCCCGCGGCATTACGGGTCTTGCCTGGTCGATTCGCGGGCGGAATGCCTTTTGGATACGGCGGCTGAAAGCGGAACGAGCCTGGCGTTTCGATCGCGCCGAGCAGCATTTGCAATACATGCAGCATGCGGCACGTATGAAAGCCGTTGCTGTGCGCAGCGATTCCCCGCATCGCATGCATGGCGACAGGGCGACCTGTCATCGTGTCGTGCTGGCGACCCGCGTAGTCGGTCCACTGGACAGGCAACGTTACTGCTTGCTGAAACGCCGCGTGAATCAATTCATCGGCGAGTCGGTGAATGACCGCGACCGGCACGTCGCATTGTTCGGCAACCCGTGTGGGCGCATAGCTCGGGTCCAGGAATCGCTCTGCGAGCAGATGAAAGCTCGGGCGCAGACGGCGACCATCGGGGCTCTGATAGTCGCCAACCAGCGCCGGCGTGATGGTGGTCGCTAGCGCGGGCTGCAACGATTGGCTCGTTTGATCAAAGCAGAGCGCTTCACCGTTGGCGTCGCGGTAGATGAGTCCGTGCTCCGCGCCATCTGGATCATCGATGACCAAGTGATGCGCGTTCGTGTAGCGTACCAAGTACTCCAGATCGACTGCGTCCCGGCGCAGCAACTCGTGGATCAGCGCGCCGATGAGGAGCCCGTCCGTGCCGGGACGGATGGGGACCCATTCATCGGCAATCGCCGCGTAGCCCGTCCGCACGGGATTGATCGCGACAATCTTGACGCCACGCTGCTTGAGCTTGCCTAGGTTGATCTTGATCGGGTTCGAGTCATGGTCTTCGGCCACGCCCCAGAGCATCAGGTACTGACAGTGGTGCCAGTCCGGCTCGCCGAATTCCCAGAAGGACGAGCCGAGCGTGTACATGCCCGCTGCGGCCATGTTGACCGAACAGAACCCGCCGTGAGCGGCATAGTTGACCGTGCCAAACTGCTGCGCCCACCAACCGGTCAGTGCCTGCGATTGATCACGGCCGGTGAAGAACGCGAGCTCGTTCGGATTTCGGCTCCGAATGTCACGCAGCCAACCTGTTGCAAGATTCAGTGCCTCGTCCCAGCTGATGGCCTTGAACTTGCCCTCGCCACGTTCGCCCACACGCAGCATCGGCGACTGCAGCCGTGCGGGCGAGTAATGCTGCATGATGCCGGCCGAGCCTTTCGCGCAGATCACGCCTTGGTTGACCAGGTGATCGCGATTGCCTTCGATGTACCGGACTTTTCCGTCCTTCAAATGAACTTTGATCCCGCAGCGACACGCGCACATGTAACAGGTCGTGGTCTTGACCGTGTCACCGATCGGTTGATGCAGATTGAGCTGTTCTGAGTTCATGGCGGCGACAAGGCGGAACAGCCGCGGATGGTAACTGGTTTGTGATGTTGACTCTTGGGTCTCTGACTTGCGATCGATCGTAGGCATTTGAGTCAGCGGCTGTAGCGGCGGACAGGGCTTGCGGCAAGATTGGTTCGGGCCTGAAGGCCCTCCCACAAAGAGCGACAGGTCGTGCCAAAACCGCGGTTTGGCACGATGGTTTTTGTAGGAGCGGCTTCAGCCGCGAATCAATCTCGTCGCAAGATCGTTCGGGCCTGAAGGCCCTCCTACAATAGGCGACAGACCCTGTCGCAGCTGAAGATTGGCACGATGGTTTTTGTAGGAGCGGCTTCAGCCGCGAATCAATCTCGCCGCAAGATCGTTCGGGCCTGAAGGCCCTCCCACAAAGAGCGACAGGTCGTGCCAAAACCGCGGCTTGGCACGATGGTTCTTGTAGGGGCGGCTTCAACCGCGAATCAATCTCGCCGCAAGATCGTTCGGGCCTGGAGGCCCTCCCACAAAGAGCGACAGGTCGTGCCAAAACCGCGCCTTGGCACGATGGTTTTTGTAGGAGCGGCTTCAGCCGCGAATCAATCTCGCTTGGTGTGTCGGGTCAGTCGCGGTCAGCCCCCGCCAAACAAATCGGCCTGGTCACCCGCTTGCGCCGGCGGCCTGAACAGATCGGTGCGTAGCTGCGATTGCTCGCGTCGATCCAGGCCGAACTTGCGGCACGCGATGTCGAACCGTTGCCGGATCAGTTCGCCGAAGACGCCCTGACCCTTCATGCGATGGAAGAATCGCGAGTCGTAGTCTTTGCCGCCGCGGATGTCCTGAATCCGATGCATGACATGTTCGGCGCGTTCGGGAAAATGCGTGGCCAACCACTCGCGGAACAGGTCTTTGACTTCGTGTGGCAGGCGGATCAGTGTGTAACTCGCATGCCTCGCGCCGGCGCCGGCTGCCGCTTCCAGAATCGCTTCGAGGTCGCGGTCGGTAATCATCGGAATGATCGGTGCGACAAACACGCCCGCGGGGACGCCGGCTGCATTCAATCGACGAATGGCTTCAATGCGACGATGGGGCGCGGTGGCTCGCGGCTCGAGTTTGGCCGAAAGCCGATTGTCGAGTGACGTCACCGACAGAAACACTTGCACGAGATCCAGTTCGGCCAGGGGCTTCAAGAGGTCGAGATCGCGCTCGACCATCGCATTCTTCGTGATGATCGTCAGCGGATGTCGACATTCCAACAGGACTTCCAGACACTGGCGCGTGATCTGGTAGGTTCGCTCGATGGGCTGATACGGATCGGTGTTGGCACCGAAATTGATTGCCGACACGCGATGCGAACGCTTGCGGAGCTCTTGCCGTAACTGCTGTGCCGCGTTGGTTTTCGCGAATAGCTTCGTTTCGAAGTCGAGACCCGCTGACAGATTCAAATAGCTGTGCGACGGGCGGGCGTAGCAATAAGAGCAACCGTGCTCGCAACCTCGATACGGATTCAATGACAAATCAAAAGGCAGATCCGGCGATTGATTCTCGCTGATGATCGACTTTGCGACTTCCAGGCGGACCTCGGTCGCCGGGCGGGCCGGATCGCCATCCTCTTGAAACCAGCCGTCATCAAAGGCCTCGACGCGGGTCGATTCGAATCGACCTTCGCGATTGGATTGGATTCCGCGACCCTTGATCGTGCCCGGTTTTTGTGGTGGCGAGGACATGCCGATATTCTGCCACGGGGCCCGTCTCAGAACCTGCGACCGGTTCATGCCGGTGCGCGTCCATCGTGGGAAGTTGCTCGTCAGGTTATTGTTTTAAAAGAGAAAGTTTAAACCTTTTGCGTGTCTGGCCATTCTGCGAAGCAGACCAGCGGTCGCAAACGTCACAAAATGCTAGCATCCAGGTCGATCCGGGAGTTCGGGAGCATGATTCGGTGAGCAGGCGGATAGACATCAAAGCGGGCGAGTATCTGTTCCGGGAGGGTGATCCGCCGACCTCTGCGTATCTGATTGAATCAGGACAGGTCGAGATCTCCACGTTGCAGAATGGTCAGCCGCTGTTGCTCAGTGTGTTGGGCGAGGGCGATCTGCTTGGCGAGATGGCCGTGATCGATCAGTCCCCGCGTACGGCCGACGCGCGCGCCCGCACCGATGTTGCGTTGATCGAAGTCGATCAAGCGCAGATCAGTGAACGAATCAGCAACGCCGATCCGATCGTGCGGGCGCTGCTTCGCGGGCAGTTGTTTCGGTATCGCAATGCGCTCGCACAACTGCGTAGCGGCACCAGCAGCGAATCGGCAGTCGCGTTTCCGGCGGGCCAATCCCATGTCGATGCCGATGGCTACGACAACTCCGCCGTGGCGAAGATCTGGCTGGAAACACAGCTCCGCGATGCACTGACCAACGGCGAACTCGATGTGCGCTTTCAGCCGATTTACGAGATTTCGAAGCGCCACATTGCCGGATACGAGGCCTTGGTGCGCTGGACGCATCCGCAGCGTGGCCCGATTTCACCCATGGAGTTCATCGCGCTGGCTGAGGAAACCTCGTTGATTCTGCCGGTCGGCGAATATGTTCTCGATCGGGTGGCCGGTGCCATCGCCCGAATCATGCAATCCGGAGACACGTCGGCGCCATTTATCGCCGTGAATATGTCTGGCCGCCAACTTGCCGAAGCTGACATGCTGGCCGCCATCAATCAGGCCGCAGACAAGCACGGCATTGACCGGCGCCAGATCAAGGTCGAAGTGACCGAGAGCCTGACACTCGATTACGAGCGGGTCGGCGAATTAATCGAACGGTGCCACGCGACGGGAATCAAAGTCGCGCTTGATGATTTTGGTACAGGCTATTCGAACCTCGGTCACCTGCACAAACTAAAGTTCAATACGGTCAAGCTGGATCAGGGGTTTGTTCGGCAGATGCTGGATGCGCCAAGAAGCCTGGCCATCGTCAAGGCCATCATTGAAATGGTACGTGCGCTGGAAGCTGATCTGGTTGCCGAAGGCGTCGAGACCGAAGCCCAATTGGCCGCGTTGGGCGAGCTCAATTGTCGGTATGCCCAGGGCTATCTGATCGGAAAGCCCCAATCCCTGGATGAAGTCATGGAGCGTCGTCGCGGATGAGCAAACAAAAGACCTACGTGCCGCGGCGGCGAAATTGGTTGCGCCCGCAAATCTTCGGGCGGGAAGTGCCGCTTTACTTGGCGCCGCTGCTGATCATCGGCTATTTGATGCTGACGCATTTCTTGATCCGGACCGAAATCCAGCTCTGGACTGAGGGCTTTCTCAATCAATATGCCTGGCTCGGAATTGGTCACTACGGTGAAGTGGACTACGACCTCAAGGGACGCTTTGTGGTCAACGCCGTGAGTCTGGAGCCGGACTCTTCTGATTCCGACGCCACGATCCGAGTCCAGAAGATCGAAGCCGAGGCGCCCGGGCTCGCATGGCTCGTTCGTACGCAACTGCCGAACATCAATTTCAAAGGTGCGAGAACGCCGCGCCGGTTGTTTCTTGGAACCGATCCGCTGCCGAAGGCGGATCGGTTCGTGATTCGCTTCAATGGCATCGATTGGGGCGCCTATGGCTCCGAGTTCGTGCTGACCGACATCGATTGGATTGGGCCTTATAGCGGAGCCTTGTTTGAGGCCGCCGGCTGCGAACGTGATTGGTGGTGGCACGCTGATGATTTTGCCGACTTCCTGCGGTTGTCGACCCCGAGTGGCAATATCGAGGTGCAGTTCGAAGTGTTGAGCGATACCGAATTGCGCAGCCGAGTCCTCATTGGTGATGCCGAAACGTCGCAAGCCATCATCGATCGGCGTTTCAAACTTGAAGATGCCCATAATTTTCTGAACGCCGATCCCGAGTCATGGCGAACCATTGAGGTTCGTTGGGCATTCACCGACAAAGGCTTCATCAAGGCGCGCAATCGCTACTGCGCCGAACAAGCGGGAATTTCGGAGCCGGAATTTCTGGAGCGGCATTTACGTTCGGTTGAACGCATTCTGCAGACCAATGGCCAGCGGTGGACCGATGACGTCAAGAATACCTATCGCCGATACGCCACGGGCCAAGGGGGCATTCAGTTCGAAACGCATTTTGGGAAAGGGATCGCGTGGGAAGATATTTCGCACCGCTCGGACGCGGCGGTATTCACTGTGATGAATGGCCAACTCAGTGCGCCCGGCGGTCCGGCAGTCCCGTACCGGATGGAAATCGTGCCAGAACGGGCGATTCCGGATGATGAGGATCTGGATTCCATCTACGTGCTCGTCCGCCGGGAGGACGGTCTGGAGCCGATTCCCGAGAGTTCGGCTACTGCGGATTCGGAGCGGCCCAAGTCCTTTCACGCCAAAGAAGCGCCGCCGGGCGACGAAATCGTCAAGGTCAAAGAGCAAGCCTACGCCGAGCATGTGATTACGTCGCTGCCACCCAACTTCGATGTGCCAAAGAATGAGCTGCCGAATTACATCGGCCGGCTCGTTCAGGTGGATTTGGTGAATGGCAGCCGGCACCGAGGCATCGTCGAGGCCGATGCGGGCGAGAAACTGACGCTAAAAATTGCCGCGGGCGCGGGAACGGCCAGTTTGCCGTTGTCCCACGAGCGAATCCGGCGGGTGACCCGGCTGGACTGAGAAGACTGATCCCGGCCGCCGATCCTCCGCGTTTGGCGGCGTCTGACCATTGTCGGTACGCCGCGAAGCGCCGCCGGGTTGACTCGGCGGTGGCGCGCGCTACATGCGGAACACGCCAAAGCGGTCGGGTTCGATCGATGCATTCAAGCTGGCTGAGAGCGCGAGGCCGAGCACGCGCCGCGTGTCCACGGGGTCGATGATCCCATCATCCCAGAGCCGTGCCGAGGCATAGTACGGATGCCCTTGGCGCTCGTATTGCTCGCGAATCGGGGCCTTGAACTGTTCCTCTTCGTCGCCCGACCAGCTCTTGCCAGCGGATTCCAGACCGTCGCGACGAACCGTTGCCAGCACGCTCGCGGCTTGTTCGCCACCCATGACACTGATGCGTGTATTCGGCCAAGTCCAGAGAAACCTGGCGCCGTAGGAGCGCCCGCACATCGCGTAGTTGCCGGCGCCAAAGCTGCCGCCAATGATGACGGTGAACTTTGGCACGTGGGAGCAGGCCACCGCCGTGACCATCTTGGCGCCGTCTTTCGCGATGCCGGCGTTCTCATACTTCTTGCCGACCATGAAGCCGGTGATGTTTTGCAGGAACACCAACGGGATGTTGCGCTGATTACATAGCTCAATGAAATGCGCGCCCTTCAGTGCGCTTTCGGCAAACAAGATGCCGTTGTTCGCGATGATCCCAACCGGGTAGCCATGAATATGCGCGAAACCGCAAACGAGCGTTTTGCCGAAGCGGGCCTTGAATTCGTGCATTTCGGAGCCGTCGACAAGCCGCGCAATGACTTCGCGGATGTCGAACGGTGTGCGCGTGTCTTTCGGCACAATGCCGTAGATGTCCTCCGCCGGATACAGCGGTTCGCGCGGCGGTTGGACTGCGACGGGCAACTGCTTCTGGCGATTCAGATGCGTGACGATGTCGCGGGCAATCATTAACGCATGCTGGTCGTTTTCGGCAAAATGATCGGTGACACCCGAAACGGAGCAATGCACTTCGGCGCCGCCCAGCGACTCGGCATCCACGATTTCACCCGTGGCCGCTTTGACAAGCGGTGGGCCGCCCAGAAAGATGGTGCCTTGTTCCTTGACGATGATGGACTCGTCGCACATGGCCGGAACGTAGGCACCGCCTGCCGTGCAGGAGCCCATGACGACGGCGATCTGCGGGATGTTGCGTGCCGACAAGCGCGCTTGGTTGTAGAAGATCCGGCCAAAGTGTTCTTTGTCGGGAAAGACCTCGTCCTGGAGGGGCAGAAACGCACCGCCCGAGTCCACCAGGTAGATGCACGGCAGTTGATTCTCGCTGGCGATTTCCTGGGCGCGGAGATGCTTTTTGACCGTCATCGGAAAATAGGTGCCGCCTTTGACCGTGGCATCGTTGGCGACAATGAGCACCTCTTGGCCCGCGACCCGCCCAATGCCTGTCACGATTCCGGCACCTGGCGCCTGATCGTCGTACATGCCGTGTCCGGCCAGCGGCGACAGCTCCAGAAACGGCGAGCCATCGTCCAGCAGGGCGCGAATGCGTTCACGCGGCAACAGCTTGCCACGTTCCGTGTGTTTGGCGCGCGCCTTGTCGCCACCACCCAGGGCGGCTTGCTGGAGGCGTGCTTTCAAGTCCTGAACGAGCTGCCGCAGGTGGCTCTCGTTGGCCTGGTATGCAGGGCTCTTGGGATCGATATGGCTGACAATTTTAGGCATGGCGGCAAAGACTCCGATCGGCCGACAGGGTAGCGACCGCAGGCGCCGCCGAGAAGCTCTTGCAATCCCGCCAGTTTGCTGATTGTTGACCCGGCATCGTTTCATCAACGCGTTGCTGCCTGGTCAAATAGGCGGATCATGGCTGGCCGCCCGCTTCAGCAAGCGGTGCTAGCGCGCCGAATCCGCAGGGTGGCGGCGTGCTGGATTTTCGACACAAAAAAACCGCCGGCAAGCCGGCGGTTTTCGATCGCCCGAGGGCGATAACTTACTGCTTCGGGGCTTCTTCAGCGGCCGGGGCAGCAGCGTCGGCCGGAGCGGCAGCGGCGTCAGCCGGAGCAGCAGCAGCGTCAGTCGGGGCAGCAGCAGCGTCAGCCGGGGCAGCAGCAGCGTCAGCAGCGGCATCACCCACAGCAGCGGCGGCGTCTTGCACGGCGTCGGTCGTCGCAGCAGCAGCGTCTTGGGCGGCGTCAGCGGTCGTGGCGGCGGCGTCTTGAACAGCGTCAGCAGCCTGTTCGGTCGCGGCGGCGGCCGTGTCGGCAGCCTTCTGCGCGTCCTGGGCGGCGTCCTGGCAAGCGGACAGAGCGAGTGCCAGAGCGGCGGCGAGGGCAATCTTCGTGAGCTTCATTGGTATTCTCCTAGGAGTGAATGACTAAAAACGACCTCACTGGACTATTGGCTGGCCTGCCACTAGCGCAGCTTTTAGAAAGGTCGACTAGCGATATTACACGAGTTCCAGCGCAATCGCAGTGGCTTCGCCCCCACCGATGCAAAGCGACGCCATGCCGCGTTTGCCGCCGGTCACACGCAAGGCATTGATCAGGCTCACCACGATCCGGGCGCCGGTGGCGCCAATCGGATGCCCGAGGGCGCAGGCGCCGCCGTGGACGTTCATTTTCTCGTGTGGAATATGCAATTCCGTCATAGCCGCCATCGTCACACAGGCGAACGCCTCGTTGACCTCGAACAAGTCGACGTCGGCAACGGTCCAGTTCAGCTTGGCGAGCAACTTCTGCATGGCGCCGACCGGCGCGGTGGTGAACCATGCGGGTTCCTGGGCGTGGCTGCTGTGGCCGAGCACCCGCGCCAGCGGCTTCAGGCCGCGAGCGGTCGCGTCGGATTCGCGCATCAGCACCAGTGCTGCGGCGCCGTCTGAAATCTTGGAGGAACTCGCCGCGGTGATCGTGCCGTCTTTCTTGAAGGCCGCGCGAAGGGTCGGGATCTTGCCGAGATCGCACTTTGCGGGTTCTTCGTCGGCGTCGATCAGGACCTCACCCTTGCGTCCGGCCACTTTGACCGGCGCGATTTCGTTTTTCAGCGCGCCCGAAGACTGCGCGGCCAAAGCGCGCTTGACGGATTCTGCCGAAAACGCGTCCTGGGCCTCGCGCGTGTAGGCGAACTTTTCGACGCACATTTCGCCAAATACACCCATGGCCTGCTTGTCGTAGGGATTCTGGAGGCCGTCCCAGGCCATGTGATCGAGCATCTCGATCGAGCCGTATTTCGACCCGGTACGGCTGTTGGGCAGCAGGTGCGGGGCGTTTGTCATCGATTCCATGCCGCCGGCGACGACAACGTCGGTACTGCCGACCTTGAGGGCGTCGTGTCCGAGCATGATGGCCTTCATGCCCGATCCGCACACCTTGTTGATCGTCGTCGCGCCAGCGCTGGTCGGCAGACCCGCGGCCAATGCGGCCTGCCGTGCCGGTGCTTGACCGAGCCCGGCCGGCAGCACGCAGCCAAAGATGACTTCGGTGACCTGGTCGGCGCCAAGGCCAGCCTCGGTCAGTGCGCCCGAGATCGCCGCCGCTGCCAATTGTGGACTCGGTACGCCCGTGTACTGGCCGAGCAGGGAACCGATAGCGGTGCGCTTGGCACCGACGATAACGATGGCATCACTCATGAGCTTTCCTTTGGAAGGGCGGAGAATGCGCGATTATGCGGTGCAGCATTTTTCGCTGCAATCAAAAAACCGCCGGGAATGAGGCGCAAAACGCTACGAGATGTTGCGTCATGTCAATCATCGTTGCGAAAAGGTGGATTGGGTCACGTCGACGCATCACCGAAACCGGGCTTGTATGCGTTTGCCGCACAGCGTAGCCTCCAAGCATGGCGCCGCGCTCCCCCTGGTTGGCATATTTGTCGATCATCCTCGTTCTGTTCGCACAGATCGCGTGGGCTGCGCGTCCGCAATCGGCGGCCTCGGTATTTGACGACGTTCGGTTTCGACCCGTGACGGTGGAAGACGGCCTGAGCCAGTCCACGGTCAGATCCATGGTTCAGGACCTGTCGGGAACGGTCTGGGTCGGCACGATCGACGGATTGAACCGTCTGGATGCCCATAGCATCAGGGTGTATCGGCACGCGGACGACCAACCGAACAGTCTCCCTGACAACCACGTTGCAACGCTTGTGTTGGCGACGTCTGGCGAGCTGTGGCTCGGCACGCAGGGACGCGGTTTGGCCCGCTATCGTCCGGAAACTGACGACTTCGAGCAGATCGATCTGGATCCCGATGGCTCGCTGCCGGCCGCAAATTCGGTGTCTGCCCTGGTGTCGGATGGGGCGGGTGGCATCTGGGTGGCCAGCGCGGGCGGACGTCTTCGGCGTGTCGACACCCATACCCGGCGTATCGAAACACTCGGACTGGATTTTGGGCCCGCGCTGACGGCTGTCCGCGATCTGGCGTTACTCGACGACGGTCGCCTCGCCGTAGCGAGTGGCATTGGAGCATTCGTTGTCAGTGCCGATCGTAAGCAGATTCAGGAGCTTAAACTGGACGGCCACGCGCTGAACGCGTACACGCTCGTTCAAGGCAACCGCGGCGCCATTTTGGTGGGCACGGGCAGTGATGGCCTCATCGAATTTCAGAATCAAACGGTACTGAACCACTATCGCGCAAAGGATGGCCTGGTCAGCGATGCGGTGCGCAGTCTGAAGCGGGATGCTTCGGGACGGCTATGGGTGGGTACGAACGGCGGGATCAGTCGTATCGACCAGCGTCATCGGCAGATCGACAGCTGGACGCAAGATCCGATCGGCCGGAATGGGCTTGGCGGCAACCGTGTCGAGAGCATGATGATCGATCGCGACGGGTTGCTTTGGATTGGTACCTGGTCGAATGGCATCAGCATTCATGATCCGCAGACCGAATCGTTCCAGACTTTCAAGTATCGCCCCGACCGGCCAAACTTCTTGGCGAGTTCGACCGTGACGGCACTCACCATGACGCACGACGGCATGCTGATCGCCGGGTTGCATGAGGAGGGCGGCGGCGCCCGAATCGACCTGCAGCAAGGCGTGGTGCAACGTTACCTGCATGATCCGGCACGCACCGATTCCATCGCCGCCTCGTCCATCGCCACCTTGCTTGAGCGCCGCGACGGCAGTCTGTGGTTCGGAACGCAGACGGCCGGCTTGTCCAAACTGCGCCCCGATTCACGCGACCACTTCGAGCTGTATCAGTACGACCCGGCCGCGCCGACGTCATTGTCGAGCAACAATGTCGCCGACCTCCTGGAAGATCGCAGTGGCAACTTGTGGGTGGCGACGATTGGTGGCGGCATCGATCGTCTGTGCCCCGGTTGCACCGACTTTGAACGGTTGGGCAGCACCGACGGTTTGAGCTCGGTGTATGCGAATACGTTGCTCGAAACGGCTGACGGTGGCATCTGGATTGGCTACCGGACGGTCGGTGTCGATCGTTTGGACCCGGTCACCGGTGTGGTGACTGCGTATCGCGCCGGTGCCACTCCCGGCAGTTTGAGTTCCAATGCGGTCACGCACTTGTATGAGGCGCGCGATGGCAGTCTTTGGGTCGCAACGCAAGGAGGCGGCTTGAATCGTGGTCGGCGCGATGATGCGGGTCGTTATGTCTTTCACGCGTTGCGGCGGGCCGAGGGCTTGGGTTCGGACATGGTGTCGGCGGTGGGTGAGGACGGCAGCGGCGCGATCTGGGTCTCAACCGCCACAGGCATCAGCCGAATTAATCCCGCTGACCAAAGCATTGTCAATTTCGGCTGGTCGGAAGGCGCGCAGCGACGCGGCTATTTTGTTGGCGCCATTGCCAAACAATCCGAAGACATTTTCTATTTCGGTGGGCTCGAAGGCATCACCCGCTTCGATGCACGCCGCATTGGTGAGCCAAGGCCGCCGCGACGCCCGCAAATATCGGCGATTACGGCCTTGAGTCGTGAGCAGGCGACGCACCGGCGCATTGCGGTCAGTCGCCCGTTGCAGGCTGGTACCCCAACATTGGCCACAGTGGACCTTGCTTACGACGACGACATCGTGCACTTCGAGTTTTCCACCTTCAACTTTGCGAACGCCGAGTCGATTCACTACGCATACCAATTGGAAGGATTCGACGAGCATTGGGTCAATCTTGAGGACGGCAGCAATCGGGCAACGTTTACTGATCTGCCGGCAGGGGAGTATGCGCTTTTCGTGCGGGCCGCCGGGCCACGAAGCCTGCGCTGGATCGACAGCGAGGGGCCGGTCGTCGTTCGGGTTGCGTCGGCGCCGTGGTGGAATCCGTTCGCAATCGCGGCGTACGCGGTACTCCTGCTGTGCCTTGGTACGTGGCTCGGTTGGACCTTGTGGCAAGCAGTTCGGCAGCGCCTCGCCGCGCAACAACGCCTGCAAGAAAGCGAGCAGCGGTTGGCGCTGGCACTGGAGGCGTCTGGTGATGAGATCTGGGAATGTGACTTCCTCGATCATCGGTTGATCCGGTTCACACCGCACATCGAGCTGCGGATTCCGTCCGACACCAAAGTGTTCTCGATGAGCATGCTGCGCGACATTGTGCATCCGGACGATCTTCATATTTTCGATCATGCGATGCGGGACGTGCTCAAGGGTACCAAGGAGCAGATGCGAGCCACTTACCGCATGGGGCTCGCGAATGGTGGGTGGATCTGGGTGCAATCCTACGGGCGGGTCGTCGAGCGCGATGCCCAGGGGCTCGTGCGCCGGATCGCGGGTGTCTCGCGCGACGTCTCCGAAATCATGGCGCAGGACGAGGCGCTGCAACGAATCAATCAAGACCTGGAGCGACGGGTGGAGTCACGCACCCGTGATTTTCAGATTGCCAACGAACATCTGCGTCGGACGCTCGATGACCTGCGCAACGCGCAGAAGCAACTGGTGGAGTCCGAGAAGATGGCGGCGCTGGGTGGGTTGGTCGCCGGCGTGGCCCACGAGATCAACACACCGCTCGGGATTGGCGTGACCGCCGCCTCGCATCTCGAAACCGAGAGCCGTCGGATTGGCGAGCAGGCGCGCCAGAACACGCTGAAGCGGAGTGATCTGGAGCAGTTCTTGGCGATCGCCGACGAGAGCAGTCAACTGATTCTTCGCAATTTGCGGCGCGCCGACCACCTGATCAAGAGCTTCAAGCAAGTGGCGGTGGATCAATCCAGCGAGCAGCGGCGCATGGTCAACCTGCGCGAATACCTCGATGAGATTCTGACCTCATTGCAGCCGCGCCTGAAGAAAACGCCGTTCAAAGTCTCGATCGACTGCCCGGGCGACCTGCTGGTCGACACGTTCCCAGGAGCGCTCTATCAGGTGTTTGTCAATCTGGTGATGAACTCGATCATTCACGGTTTTGAAGGACGGGAGCACGGACAAATTGAGATTCACGCGAGCGTGCAACGGGATCGGCTGTGTATCGTGTATCGGGATGACGGGCGCGGCATGGCGGTAGAAGTCGTGGCTCGGATCTTTGAACCGTTCTTCACCACCAAACGTGGCCAAGGCGGAAGCGGCCTTGGCATGCACATCGTCTACAACCTGGTCGTCCAACTATTGGGTGGCAGCGTGCGTTGTCAGAGCGAGCCGGGGCAGGGGGTGCAGTTCCTGATCGAGTTGCCCCTAGCCAGTGGCGACGCGGCGCGCTGATCTGGTGGCGAATCGGGTCGCGAATAGCGTCTTCCCAAACTCCGTGCCATGGAGACCGGGTCGGCAGTGAGTCTGGCGTCCAGAATCGCCTTGATCGATGGGCTTCGACCTGCTGTCGCGCGACGTTAGTCCGGCAGTTGCGCACGGATCATTTCGACCCGATCCCAGTGCTCGAACAGGAGCGTGACCAGGCGGGGATCGAATTTGATGCCGTTCTGCTCGTGCACAAATGCGCGGATTTCTTCTGCGCTCCAGGCTTCCTTGTAGCAGCGCTTGCTGCCCAACGCATCGACGACATCAGCCAGTGCAGTGATCCGACCGCTGATCGAAATCTCCTCGCCCTTCAGTCCGCGCGGATAGCCCGAGCCATCCCAGTTCTCATGATGATCTTCGGCGATGATCGACGCCAATTGCAGCAGCGGTAGGCGCGAGGCCGACAACCAATTGGCACCGAGCTTGGCGTGGGTGCGCATGACTGCGGTTTCGTCTGGTGTGTGTTTGCCCGGCTTATTCAGAATGGCGTCGGGAATTCCGATCTTGCCGATATCGTGCAATGGTGCGGCGTGCCGCAGCATGACGCGCGCTTGGGGATCAAGCCCGAACAACTCGCCGAGCAACTCGGCAATCATGCCCACGCGGCGCACATGGTTCAGCGTATCGCGCGAGCGGCTCTCGGCCAAACCGGCCAGCAAGGTCACGACCTCGACCTGCGAGTCGAACATCTCGCGTTGCAGATGCAGGTTTTCGAACGCAATCGAGACATTCGTGCAGAACACTTCGACCAGCTTCATGTCGAGAGGCGACAAGGTCCAGCTTTCGCCGACATAGAGCAGACTTTCGGTGCGATGACTATCGGTGAAATGGAGTACGTAGTGATCGTTGCCAAACTGATGGTTCTTTTGCCGATACGCCAGTTTCAGCGATTCGACGATCCGCGGCGGCAGCTGCTCGTCGGCATTGGTCTGCACGAACTCAGCGTACTCGCCGGTTGCCGCGGCCACGACAAAGTGGTCGGGTGTTTGCGAGCCCGGGCGCATGACCTTGCAGTACAGCGCGCCTTTGTCCATTCCGACAAGGTTGCCGAGCTGATCCAGCACCGCCGACGCAAACTCGTGGCTGTGCTGATGCGAGAAAATGCGCGCCGAGGCATGGATGACGCGCTCAAGCCCGCGCTTGTTGGCTTCAATCGTCATGATGTCGCGATGCGCCCGCAGCGTGGCGTACATCATCGTCGACAGCTTCTGTGCGGTCAGCTCGGTCTTTTCTTTGTAATCGTTGATGTCGTAGTTGGCGATGACATCGTGCTCGGGTGCCTGGCCGGGTTGACCGGTGCGGAGCACGATGCGGACAAAATGATTGTGCAGTGTGTCGCGCACGAAGCGGACGACATCAAGCCCGGCCTGCTCGGTTTCCATGACCACATCGAGCAGCATGACCGCCACGTCAGGATTCGCGGCAATCAGTTCGCGCGCTTCTTTGCCGGAGTGGGCATGCAGAAAGTGGAGCGCGCGTCCTTCAAACCGAAATGCGCCAAGCACGAGTTTTGTGACGTTATGGACTTCCGGTTCATCGTCCACGATGAGCACGCGCCAAGGCGCCAGTGTTTCGACGGTTTCAGGAGCAAACAGATCGTCCATGCCATCCCCGGTTCGACTCGCCCCGAACATACCAGCGCCAGCTGTCGTTGGCGAGACTCGAAATCGGTGCTTCACGTTGCGCTTTATTGGCGGCGTGAATTTGTTTACAAGTCGCTCACGTCAACCACACGGCGTCGATCGATCGCGGCAAACAAAAAACGCCGGCAGTGGCCGGCGTTTTTTGCTGCGGAGCGCCAAATGGCGCGCCGATGACGATTACTGCTTGGCAGCAGCCGGCGTGCCGGCAACTTCGAGCAGTTCGACGTCGAAAATCAGCGTAGCATTCGGGCCGATGATGCCCGGCGTGCCGGTCTCGCCGTAGCCCAGGGCCGACGGAATGAACAGCTTGTACTTCGAGCCAGCAGGCATCAGCTGCAGGGCTTCGGTCCAGCCTGGGATCACGCCGTTCAGCGCGAATTCGGCCGGGGTGCCACGATCCACCGAGCTGTCAAACTTGGTGCCGTCGATCAGCGTGCCGGTGTAGTGCACCTTGACCATCGACGTTGGGCCAGGCTTGGCGCCGGTGCCTTGCTTGATCACCTGGTACTGCAGACCCGAGGCCGTGGACTTGATGCCCGGCTTCGACTTGTTGGCGGCCAAGAACTTCTCGCCTTCAACCTTGTTCGACTCGGCAGCAGCCTTTTGCTTGGCTTCCATCTTCGAGCGCAGGGCGGTCTGGAATTCGCCGCGAACCGTCTGGGCTTCGGCTTCGGTCAGCAGCGTCTTGCCGCCGGCCAGTGCCGTGCGCAGACCCTGAATCATGATCTCGACGTCGATTTCGTCTTTGATCTGGCGAACGCCGTTGGCGATGTCCATACCGACCATGTAGCTGGCCTTTTCCTTTTCGGTGGTGACCTTGTCAACCGCACCGGCCACTTGCGTCAACATCAGACTCGCGGCAATCGCGACGGCCAGGCCGCCTTTCAACAAAGACTTCATTCCTACGCTCCTCAATACATGCCCAAAAAATGCCGGAACCCGGCAGTCAAGTCCCGCATTGTCGCGGGCTTTGCAGAATCCTGCAAATCGGCACCTCAGAGCCGGATCCAGATCACAAGTTCCTGGGGGTTCCGGTTTGAATTCGTGTGCGATTCAGCAAGCGATCGAGCGTGGCGAGCGACCTAGGCGGCATCAGACTCAAATTGATGTGCGTTTTAGTTCGTAACGCCATGATTTACCTATGAAAAGACGGTGGCGCGGGCGTTGGCCCAAGCCGCCGAGTCGGTTTGGCAGTCGCAGCGATGGAGCGAGGCGCTACCTGGCGCAAAGCCTTCTCGATTGGCCCAAACCACGTCACAATCACCGACTTTTCACGAAGGAAGTCCTGGATGCGCACGTATTCCGCCCACGGTGGCCCATTGGTCGATTGTTATTTGGTTGGAGCGGCGCTCGACGCGCTGCGCGTGCGTCTGACGGAGTTGCCACGCCTGGACTTGAGCCCCCGCCAACTGTGCGACCTGGACCTGATTGCCAATGGCGCGTTTTCACCGCTGACTGGATTTCTGGGCGAGGCTGATTACAACTCGGTGGTGACGAACATGCGCTTGGCTGACGGCACCCTGTGGCCGATGCCGATTACGCTGGATGTGAGTGAGGCGGTTGCCGAGCAAGCCGTGGCGGCGGGCGGCCTGGTGCTGACAGATGCCGAAGGCGTCCCGGTGGCTGTTCTGGATCGGCCGACTGCGTTTCGTCCAGACTTGCGTCGAGAAGCCGAACTCGTCTTCGGTACGGTTGACGCCAAGCATCCAGCGGTGGCCTTTCTCCTTGAGCGGAGCAAGCCCGTGTATCTCGGCGGCGACGTGCTCGCCATCAATGCGCCGTTGCACTACGACTTCCGACGTCTGCGCCAGACACCGCGGCAACTTCAGGATGCGTTTGCCGAGCAAGGCTTTGCGCGGGTCGTAGCGTTCCAGACGCGGAATCCCATGCACAAGGCGCACTTCGAACTGACGCGTCGCGCCGCTGAGGCAATCGGCGGCGCCTTGCTGATTCATCCGGTCGTGGGCCTCACGAAACCAGGCGATATCGACCATTACACCCGGGTACGCTGCTACGAGCAGTTGCTGCCACATTACCCGGGGCATCGCACCGTGTTGAGCTTGCTGAACCTCGCGATGCGTATGGGCGGACCGCGTGAGGCCCTCTGGCATGCACTGATCCGCAAGAACCATGGCTGCACTCATTTCATCGTTGGCCGCGATCATGCCGGTCCAGGCAGTAGCAGCGCCGGCCAGCCATTTTATGGGCCTTACGACGCCCAGCACCTGGTCAGTCAGTTTGCCGACGAGATTGGCATCACCATGGTGCCGTTCGCCGAGATGGTCTATGTCGAAGAACGGCAGGATTACGCACCGATCGACGAGGTCAAGCCCGGCGAAACGGTACTGAACATCTCGGGAACTGAAATGCGACGTCTGCTGATGGAGGGCGCGGCAATCCCGGCGTGGTTCACGTTTCCGGAAGTCGCTGCCGAGTTGCAGCGCACGCATCCGCCACGTGCCCATCAGGGCTTTACGGTGTTCTTCACCGGGCTCTCTGGCGCCGGCAAGTCGACAATCGCGAACGCATTGATGGTGTCTTTGCTGGAGCGCGGTGGTCGCGCAGTCACGCTGCTCGACGGCGATCTGGTGCGGAAACATCTATCGAGCGAGCTTGGTTTTTCGCGCGAGCACCGCATGCTCAATGTGAGCCGGATCGGCTTTGTGGCCAGCGAAATCACCAAGAACGGTGGGGTCGCGGTTTGTGCGCCGATTGCGCCTTACGCCGAATCGCGACTCGCCGCTCGGCAAATGGTGGAAGCTTACGGTCCCTTTGTCGAGATTCACGTCTCGACGTCGCTCGAAGTCTGCGAGCAGCGTGACCGCAAAGGTCTCTATGCGTTGGCTCGGGCGGGCAAGATCCAGAGCTTTACCGGCATCAGTGATCCGTACGAAGTGCCCGAGAACCCCGAACTCCGGATCGACACGGCCACCCTGACGCAAACCGAGGCGGTTCAGCGTGTGCTCGACTATCTGGTTGCATTGGGCGTGATCGCGGCCGAGGCCGAGGTGACCGCTTGATGGTTGGGGTCCCGGCGTGCGGCTGGAATGGTCAGTTCCAGCCGCTGCACCGCTTCTCAGCCGCTCAGGGTCGACATATCATCGCGCTTCACGCTTACAGGGTCTGATCCATGCGCAAAGCCTTCGAAGTCCGCCGCTCGCCCATCCATGGCAATGGGGTGTTCGCCGCCAAAGATATCGCCAAAGGGGACGAGATCATCGAATACCGGGGCCGCGTTCTGAGCCATGCGGAGGCAAACGCGAAGTACGCCGACACCGTCGACACCGGCCACACGTTCCTGTTTACGTTGAACGACGAGTATGTGATCGATGCGAACACCAACGGCAACGAAGCGCGCTGGATCAACCACAGCTGCGATCCGAATGTGGTGGCGTTTCGGCATGACGCGAAAGACGGCAACCCGAAACACGAACGGGTGATTCTGGAAGCGCTGCGCGACATCAAGCGCGGCGAAGAGCTGACCTACGATTACAAGATCACGCTGGAGCAGCGGCACACCAAGGCGCTCAAGAAAATCTGGGCCTGCCGCTGCGGCGCACCGTGGTGCTCGGGCACGCTCTTGAAGGACAAGCGCGGCAAGCGGTGATTGAGCAGCCGGGCGCGCAGGTCTGCTCGCCTAAGCATCTGCTCGCCTCAGCATCTGCTCGCTGTAGTCGATACCTGTTTCAGGCCTTGCCTTCGAACAATTCGCGACCAATCAGCATGCGTCGGATCTCATTCGTGCCGGCACCGATGGCGTAGAGCTTGGCGTCGCGCAGCAGTCGGCCAGCCGGATATTCGTTGATGTAGCCGTTGCCGCCCAGCGTCTGGATCGCTTCGAGTCCGCACATCACGGCGCCCTCAGTGGCATGCAGCAGGCAGGCAGCCGGATCGATCCGCGATTTCACGCCCCGATCGTAGTCCATGGCCACCATGTAGGCGAATGCGCGCGCTGACTGCAGTGCGGTATACATGTCAGCGATTTTGGCTTGCATGATGCCGAACGTGCCGATGGGCGCGTCGAACTGTTTGCGCTCGCGAACATAGCCCAGAGACAGGTCAAGCGCTGCCTGCATGATGCCGATCGGGCCGCCGGACAACACGAGCCGCTCGGTATTGAGCCCACTCATCAGTACCTTGACGCCCTGGTTCAATTCGCCGAGCACATTTTCATTCGGGATCTCGCAGTTCTCGAACACCAGTTCACAGGTGTTGGAGCCGCGCATGCCGAGTTTGTCGAGTTTTTGGGCCGTGCGGAATCCAGGCATGCCTTTTTCCACAATGAATGCGGTCATGGCGCGAGACCCGGCTGCTTTCGGCGCGGTGCGCATGTAGACAATCAGCACGTCTGCGTCCGGGCCATTCGTAATCCACATCTTGTTGCCGTTCGCCACCCAGACGCCGTCGGCGCGCTGTTCGGCACGGCAGGACATCGAGCCGACCACGTCGGAACCCGCGCCCGGTTCGCTCATTGCCAATGCGCCAACATGCTCACCACTGCAGAGCATGGGCAAATACTTTGCGCGCTGGGTCGGATTGGCGTTGTTGTAGAGGTTTTGCACGCACAGATTGGAATGCGCGCCATAAGAAAGACCGACCGAGCCCGATGCCCGCGAAATCTCTTCCATCGCGACGACATGTGCCAGATAACCGAGCTCGGAGCCGCCAAATTCGCTTGGCAGCGTGATCCCGAGCAGACCCAGGTCACCGAGTTTGGCCCAGAGGTCACTCGGAAACAGGTTCTGTGCGTCGATCTCGTGCGCACGGGGCGCGATTTCTTTGTCGGCAAAGGCGCGTACGGTCTCGCGCAGAAGGTCCAGATCTTCGCCCAGCGGGAACGTTCGCATCGGTCGGTCTCTTGGCTTGGTCAGGCAAATCGAAATAGGGGCCGGGTAAACGCGGCCCCTTTAGGAGGGTATGAATTTGTCCATCCTGGACGTTCAGACCCGCATCGCCTCTGAACTGGTTCAGAGGCTCTCCAGTGTCGTGTCCCGCAACTAGTTTGAACAAATTTCTCGTCTTTCAAGCCAAAGCGGCGTTGCTCGTCGTCGCCGTAGTATCCACTACGTCTCCTCCTCGCGCCTTGCCTTGGCTCGAAACGCTTCCAAATTCTTATCAAGCTATTTGCGCGACACGACACTAGCATCGGCAGTCACGAATCGGGTCGCGCATCGTCGCCGACCCGAAACGCCGTCGATCAACCCATGCCGCGGGTGCGACCCAGGAAACGGGTCGGGTTGCCCATCTGCGGCAGGCGGATCTTGCCAATCGTCGCAATGCGCTCTTCAGCCAGACGGTCCGCCGCACGGTACGTCGTAATGCTGTCGCGCTTTGCGATCGCGAAGATCTTGCTCAGGTTGTGATAGATCGTGCGCATCATGCGCATCGCGCGCTCGCGGTTGTAACCGTCGATTTCGAGCGAGACATTCATCAGGCCGCCCGCGTTCACGGCGTAGTCGGGGGCATACAGAATGCCGCGACGTTCCACATCGTCACCACAGTCTTCAGTGGCCAACTGGTTGTTTGCGGCGCCGCAGATGACCTTGAACTTGAAGCGCGGAATCGTGTTGTGATTGACCGTGCCACCGAGCGCGCACGGCGAGTAGACATCCGCGTCAACGTCATAGATGTCGTCCAGGCCGACCGCTTCACAGCCATACTCATCAACGGCCCGCTGCACCGACTCACGGTTGATGTCGGTCACGAACACCTTGGCGCCATGTTCACGCAGCAGCTTCACGTATTCCATGCCGACGTGACCAACGCCCTGCACGGCATAGCTGTACTTGCCCACGTCTTCGTTGCCGAACTTGACGTTCAGTGCGGCCAACAGGCCCTGCATGGTGCCGTAAGCGGTGAATGGCGACGGATCGCCCGAGCCACCGTGGACTTGATGCACGCCGGTGACGAATTCGGTTTCCTTCAGCACCCATTCCATATCGTTGACATCGATTCCCACGTCTTCGGCCGTGATGTAGCGACCGTTCAGCGAGTTGACGAAGCGGCCGAACGCGCGGAACAGGGCTTCCGACTTGTCCTTGGACGGGTCGCCGATGATCACGGCCTTGCCGCCACCCAGGTTCAGGCCCGACACGGCGGCCTTGTAGGTCATGCCGCGGGACAGTCGGAGTACGTCGTTCAGCGCGTCCTGCTCAGTCTTGTATGGCCACATGCGGAGACCGCCGAGGGCCGGGCCGAGCACCGAGTTATGGATCGCGATGATGGCTTTCAGGCCGGCATCTTTGTTGTGGCAAAACACCACTTGCTCGTGGCCCGAGTTGGACAAGGTTTCGAAGATCATGATGGACTCCGGAAGAAAAAAAGTTCGGGCTGGGGGCGACAACTGGGCCAGCGAGGGCGCGCAGTGTAGCCACCCCGAGTCAGCGCCGGAAGGGCAGAATGCGGGTGGATTGGGCTGCTGCTGGCGGAAAGCTGGGCGGTCGACTGTTCGTGCGCCTCAAGCAAGCGTTTGATCGCTTTGTCCAGTCCGATCGAAATCAAACACTTGCAGCACAGACTTGGGCTGACAGCGCTGGTCGCACGCAGCCGCCTTGTGGTTCAGCCAGTGCTATCCGGTCGACCACGCCATGCCTGCTATCCTCCGCGCCCCTGTTCAATGGAGTCAAACATGCGTTGGGTTTGCGGTCTAATGTTGGTCTTGCTGCTGGGTCTTTCCGTGTCCAGCCCGGTTCGAGCGGATGATGCGGGTGTGCGGGCGGAGCTGATCAGTCTGTGGTCGAAAATGCTTGCGTCCAAGGACCTGGCCTACCGGGCGCACATGGTGACGACCGATAAGAAGGGCCGGAAATTCGAGAGCACCATGGCGGTACAGTGGCCCAACCGCTTCCACATGAAGAACCCGGACAGCGAGATGATCATCCTGCCGCAGGGCACCTGGATGAATGCCGGCGGCAATTGGATGAAGATGCCCATGGACATGAGCAAGATGATCCAGCAGTACACGCCAGACGCCATCAAGGCCGGGATGGACGGTATCCGGGCGGTCAGTTTCCTGGGCGAGTCCGACGTCAACGGCAAGAACTGCAAGCAGTATCGCTACGACTTCGACAGTAAGGTCATGGGCATTCGCTCGACCGGCACTGCGACGATTTCACTCGATGCCAGCACGGGCTTCCCGGTGCGCATGGAAACCACCGGCGAGGCAATGGGGCAGAAGTCGAGCACGGTTGTCGATTACGAATACGATCCGACCATTCGGATCACTGCGCCAAACTGAGGTCCCGCATGAGTCTGATTCACGTTCCTGTTTCGTTCGGCGAACTGCTCGACAAGATCGCCATTCTGGAAATCAAATCCGAACGCATGCGCGATCCGGCCAAGCTCGCGAATGTCCAGCGCGAGCTTGATGAGCTGCGTGCGACTTGGGGGCAGGCACCCGAGTCCAAGATCGACATCAACGAGCCGGTTTTGTTGCTGAAGGCGGTCAATGAGCGGCTCTGGGTGATCGAAGACGACATCCGGATCAAGGAATCGCGGCAGGAATTTGATGCCGAGTTCATTCGCCTGGCGCGCGCCGTCTATTTCGAAAACGACGAGCGGGCGCGTCTGAAGCGCGAGATCAATACGGCTTTGGGTTCGGCACTGGTCGAAGAGAAGTCGTATCAGGACTACCGGGTCAAGCCAGCTAACTGAGTCTTCCGTGTTGGATGCTGGTTTCAGCCCGGCCGTGACCGAATGGCGCGGCGATCGCCCTTCGGTCAACCGCCTTGACCCTGATCCGGCTGTGCGGCGGCCAATTGCCTCAACGCATCTGCGTCAAGCCGCCAGACTGGATACCGCCCCAAGTCCTGCTCGCGCCAGTCTGAGCGCATGAACCACCAGTTCAAACGCAGGAACGGATTTGCGGCAAAGGCTGGCTCGTTCGCGACTTTCTGATCGAACGCGGCCTTCATCTCGGGATGTTTGGCCGCGAGCGTCGCCGCCATGTTTTCGGCCACCCGCGGCTCGGCGTATTCGCGTTGCTCGAAGATCATGTTGAAGTAGCCAAGCCGCAGCAACGAATCCGGTCCAGTGGGTTCGAGGAGATGCGCGAGCACCCGTACGTTTGGCTGCGCAGCCGGAATCAGGATACTGCCCGCCGGCAGAACGCGCTCCACCTGATGCCGCTCGGACTGAAACTCGGCCAAACCGACGCGACCCTCGAATGACGCTGGCGCCCACTTCGGGTCCGACAGCACTTCTTCGGTGACCGTGACCGTAACGTCCAAAGGCAGCGCCTGATACTCGATCTGATGGCGGTCCAACTGCGCGAGCAGATGCCGATACGCGGGCGGCAGTACATAGGCCGCTGGCATCGTCACGGTCACGGCCGGTTTCTGTTGGTAGAAGTAGGGCAGCTTGATGGTCTTTGGTTTCTCGGTGTCGTAGACCGCGTATTTGGACCCCGAAAATGCACTCTCTCGGGTTTCGTAAGCGAATCCCTTGAATGGAATCTGCTGGCTGCTTCCGTCCGATTGCGTTGTCAAGACGACTTGCCGACCAATCAGACTCATGCTGCGTTGTTCGGCCTCCAAAACTGCCTGTTGCAGCGGCTGACCGAGTTTGACCAAGTGCTTCAGGCTGAGATCCAACAAGTCATACGTGGCGCGAACCCGAGTCTGATAGTCCTTCAGCATGTGTGTTTCGATCAGAAGCACCGGGCGATTGCGCGCGGCTGCGTAGCCCGTTGAGTACTTGGCTGTTGATACGAAATAGCTGACGCCCTGCTTCAAGTCGGCGCTGTCTAACGGTTCGGGATAAGACACTAGCAAATGCTTCCGTTGTGCTACTGCCGGAAACACGGTGTCGACAAAAAACGTTTTCTGCCACGTGCGGAGGCCGGAATCGAGCAGATCGAATTGCTCGAGATGCCAGGTCAGATCGTATTGATAGTCGGCGCCGTCGGTCGTGTGCGAGTCGTAAACGAGATGCGGCTGGAACTGATTCCAGAGTCCAAGCAAGGCGCGCATTTCGACGGTGTCCGCTTTCAGGAAATCGCGATTCAAGTTGTAGCGCTGACTCGTGCCGCGCCAACCCATGTTCGCGGGCCCATTTTGATTCGCGCGATTGAATGGAGAGCGACGCTCATGGCCGTCAAGATTGAAAATCGGGACGAAGGCGAGACTGATGGATGGGTAGGGCCAGCGGTGCTCTGGGTTGTCGGTGAGATCCCGCAACAACGCGATGCCGGCATCCTTGCCTTCGATTTCGCCAGCATGAATGCCGGCGATCAGCAGGACACGCGTCGTTGTCGACAGGTCCTCCGGATTGGCCTGATCGGCATTGGGCCCAGCCAGCACCCATTTCAGCTCACGCCCTTCTGGCGTGAGACCAAACGTTTGCATGCGAATATCGGGTGACTGATTGGCGATCTGATCCAGCAGCGCAAAGCTCGCCAGGGCCGAGTCAGTGTCCTGATATTGGGTCCGTTCGGCCAGTGTTTGCAGTGGTTTGGTGTCGACGGGCGGCGATTCCTTGGCCGTTATCGCGGTCGGCAGAATGGTCAGGGTGAGCGCCAAGGCGAGCGTGAGCGAACGGGGCATCAGTTCAGGACTCCTGCAGGGCATCGCGCTTCATTGCTTCTGCCTCGGCGTGGCCGAGGTAGCGGTCGATGGCCATGTGAATGAGATACAGAACGGGAATCATCAGGATCGCTACAACGCCTTTGTAGACATAATTGACCGAGCCGATGGCCAACCAAAGCGAGAGAGCCCACTTCTGTGGGCCGATGACAAAAGCGATATAGAGCACGACGAAGCTGTCGATGAATTGCGAGACCAGTGTCGACACCGTTGCGCGCAAACCAAGCCAGCGCTCGCCGGTGCGTTGACGGATGCGCTGGAAGATTGTGATGTCGATCAGCTGCGACAGCAAAAATGCGACGACCGAGCCCCAGATGGTCCAGGTGGCCTGGCCAAAAATGGCGGCGAATGCCGCTTGCTGATCGGGCACGCCTTGGTCTTTCATGACCCCGACCCACCAGTCGGCGGGGACCAGGGCGATCGCCAGATAAGCGAACAAGAACGCGTACAGGATCAGAACGACCGCAAGCCAGGACAGGAACCGGACGCCGCGTTTGCCGTAGTACTCGTTGATGATGTCGGTCATCACGAACACAATGGGCCAAAGCATGACGCCTGCCGTGAAATTCAGGCTGCCTTGGTGGCCAAAGAGGTTCCAGTTGAACGGCGAAATGCCGAGTGTGGGCTCCAGTGCAAAAATCTTCACGCCGACGAACTCGGCCAACAGCACATTGGTCAGGAAAAATCCGGACAGGATCAGAAACAGCTTCTGGCGTCGATTGAATCCAGTCATTGCGGTGTGCTCCGATGAAAGCGAATGACATCCGGTGCGCGCACGCCGCCGGAGATCACAAAGGTCATGGCCTGATCGACTGTCCAGTCGGTTGGGGTAAGTTTGGTCACCGGCACAATTTCCAGGTAGCCCGATGTTGGATTCGGTGTGGTGGGAACATAGACCGCCGCGAGTTCTTCGCCGGTGAGCTCGTCGCGCATGGTGCGCGTGACTAAGCCGATGGTTTTCATCTCAGGCGACGGAAAGTCGATGAGCACAACGCGTTGGGTGCCGTCGGGGCTCGTGCGGAGGGCATCGAGCAACTGTCTGGCGCTGCCGTAAACGGTTTTTGCCAGCGGAATCCTGGCCATCCAGGACTCGAAGTAATCCAGCAGGCGCTGTCCGACGACCCAGCTTGAAATCCAGCCGATCAGCAGGATGAAGGCGAGCGTGAGCGTGATCGCGACCAGTTGCTGGGCGCGATCGCTCTGCAACCAGCCGAAGGCCTGCGGCAGCGCATCGGCGAGCGGCGACAGCACCGCATAGACCAGCGGTTGGGACAGATAACCGAGGCCTTGAAGCACAAACTTGAATACGATCACCGTCAGCCAGATCGGCAGTAAGGTCAGGATTCCAGTCAGAAAATAGCGTTGCAGTCGGCTGAGCATGACGGTCCAGTCAGGGGCGTGATCCCGACAATCATGCCTGAGCGAGGGATGATCCGATAGGCATACCGAAGCGCCCTGGTTCTGGTGCGGTGCGCAATCGAAAGTTGTTGCAGAGTCGGGAAATTGTGAATTAAGTTCGATGGGTCTTCGGTGAATTCATCACAGAAGGTCGCCCAATGTCAGGGGATCAAGCATGTGCTCCAGGACCCAACCGGGCCCCAGGGGCAGCTGTGCGATCGAAATGCAGCGAAATCACAAGCTTTGCCAACAACAATCGAAAGGGGAGTTTCGAAATATGAAGACGAAAATCACGCAATTGGCGCTAGCCACGGTGTTGTTTGTTTCGGGTGCCGCTTCCGCCGCGATTGTCGCGCGCGTTGAGCCGGCCCAAGGCGAAGGCGCCAACGCGCCGGTCGTGAAGTTCACGATGACCAATACCGGCAAGTCGGCCGTGCAGGTTGTCCGCTGGGAAACCCCGTTCACGGGCCTGCTCGGTGAGCAGTTCTCGGTGACCTTCAATGGCGTGGAAGCCGAATACGTTGGCCGCCACTACAAGTGGGCCGATCCGCAAGATTACGACATGATCACGCTCAAGGCCGGTCAGTCGCGCTCGATCGTCGTGGATCTCTCCGAGGTCTACAACCTCAGCGAAACAGGCGTCTACCAGATTTCGTATCAGAATTCGCTGCGTACCTTGCTGCAGGGCGACCGCAGCACGGACGAAGCAAAAGCCCTGCAAGGCACCGTTGCGTCCGCCCCCATCAGCATGTTTGTGGAAGGCGTGCCCTATAACCCTCCGGCGATGCCGATTGCGTGGGACCAGGCAAAGGCTAACGCTTCCGGTTTTACGGGCTGCACCAGCACCCGTCAGTCGCAGATCAACTCGGCAATGAACAGTGCGGGCACGTACGCGGCGAATTCGCTGTCCTACCTGAATGCCGGCAAGACTGGTTCGCGTTACACCACGTGGTTCGGTACCTACAATTCGAGCCGCTACAACACGGTCAAGGCGCACTACGTGAAGATCGATGAGGCGCTCCGCATCAAGCCGGTGACCTTCAATTGCACCTGCACCGACTCCGCCTACGCCTACGTCTACAAGAACCAGCCTTACAACATCTTTGTTTGCAACGCGTTCTGGTCGGCGCCGAGCACGGGTACGGACTCCAAGGCGGGTACGATCGTGCATGAGCTGAGCCATTTCACTGTGGTGGCGGACACGGATGACCATGCCTATGGCCAGACGGCTGCCAAGAAGCTGGCGACCACGAACACGACCAAGGCCATTGACAATGCTGACAGCCATGAGTACTTCGCCGAAAACACCCCGGCGCTGAACTAATTTCTGTTGCATGTGTTGACAGAAAGCCCGCGGTTCTGCCGCGGGCTTTTTAATTGTGTTGCCCAAGCTGGCACAGTTGCCGCTAATATTGTCCTGCGCGACAGGGTGATGCCGCGTATTTGGCCAAGGATAGCCGGGAGTTCGGGAATGACTCCGGCCTGGAGGACGAGATGCTGATATTGACGAGACGAGTGGGCGAAACATTGATGATTGGCGATCAGGTGACCGTGACGGTGCTTGGGGTCAAGGGCAATCAAGTTCGCATTGGTATCAACGCCCCGAAGGAGCTCGCCGTCCACCGCGAAGAAATATTCCAACGCATTCGAAAAGAGCAGGAAGGCGGCGAAGCGACGCCCGATGCGGATGCAAAAGCCTGATCGAAAACGATTTTCTGAAACAGCTTGGCGAAACGAACTGCACCCGCTAAACTAGTAGACCAAGCCTCAGTACACCCCATTCTGGAGAGATGCCCGAGAGGCCGAAGGGGCTCCCCTGCTAAGGGAGTATAGGGTCAAAAGCTCTATCGAGGGTTCGAATCCCTCTCTCTCCGCCAGAAACAAAAATGCCCCCGCAAGGGGGCTTTTTTGTTTCTGGCGGAGAGAGATTGGGTTGAGAGCCCGGGGCCGCCGATAGTGTTTCGATTGTCGCCACGAGCATTCCGGCCCCCGGGGTTCGACAAAATTTGTCTGGAACAAATTTTGGACGGCGAAGCCGGCCCGCGCGCCAGCGCGGGTGAAGCACAGGATGTGCTTCACATATCCCTCTCTCTCCGCCAGAAACGAGTTGCCCCCGCAAGGGGGCTTTTTTGTTTCTGGCGGAGAGAGATTGGGTTGAGAGCCCGGGGCCGCCGAAAAACTTCCGATGAACACCGCAATCGATCCGGCCCCCTGGGTTCGACAAAAATTGTCTGGAACAATTTTTGGACAGCGAAGCTGGCCCGCGCGCAGCGCGGGTGAAGCACAGGATGTGCTTCACATATCCCTCTCTCTCCGCCAGAAACGAGTTGCCCCCGCAAGGGGGCTTTTTTGTTTCTAGCGGAGAGAGATTGGGTTGAGAGCCCGGGGCCGCCGAAAAACTTCCGATGAACACCGCAATCGATCCGGCCCCCTGGGTTCGACAAAAATTGTCCGGAACAATTTTTGGACAGCGACAAGTCTGCAGCAGTCGCCCGCCGTAGGCCGTATCAGGCAAAACCGTGCATCGAGGCTCGGCCTACTGATCGAGCCCCGGCTTGATCTGGCTGGCCAGCGCGGCGTTGCCGTTCGCAGCCGTAGCGCTTGCTACGGCCCGCTCACGGCGCCTTGCGCTGACCACCCATCTCGGCGCCGGCATCTCGATCGCGAGCGACTGCTGCAGACTCGGCCCGCGCGCAGCGCGGGTGAAGCACAGGATGTGCTTCACATATCCCTCTCTCTCCGCCAGAAACGAGTTGCCCCCGCAAGGGGGCTTTTTTGTTTCTGGCGGAGAGAGATTGGGTTGAGAGCCCGGGGCCGCCGAAAAACTTCCGATGAACACCGCAATCGATCCGGCCCCCTGGGTTCGACAAAAATTGTCTGGAACAATTTTTGGACAGCGACAAGTCTGCGGCAGTCGCCCGCCGTAGGCCGTATCAGGCAAAACCGTCCATCGAGGCTCGGCCTACTGATCGAGCCCCGGCTTGATCTGGCTGGCCAGCGCGGCGTTGCCGTTCGCAGCCGTAGCGCTTGCTACGGCCCGCTCACGGCGCCTTGCGCTGACCACCCATCTCGGCGCCGGCATCTCGATCGCGAGCGACTGCTGCAGACTCGGCCCGCGCTGTGTGCTCATTCAGTTCGGGCTTGCTTGCCGCTTCGCCCGGATACCTATTGTCGTCACTCCGGCGAAGCAGGCTCTGTGAAAACGGTTGGAGTTTGCGGCGCCACCTCAATGGCGTCATCCCGACGAAAGTCGGGACCCAGAGCAATCTGGCCAGGGTGCTGCAAGTATTCTGGGTCCCGACTTTCGTCGGGATGACGGGAACAGAGTAGGTCGCCTTGCGATGGCGTCAGGCGCCATGAACGCAGGCGCCAAATCCGTTTTCACACAATCTGCTTCGTCGGGGTGACGACAATACGGATTGGTGCGACAACGCGCGGCTGCCGCCTAGGTGGCACTGCAGCGGTTGCGATACATGGGTTGCGATACATGGGTTGCAATGCAACTGGCCCCAAGCCATCCCTCAATCCGAGTCGAGAACCGCTTGGCCTCAACGCGGGGCTGCCGCCGAGGTGGCACTGCAGCGGTAGCAATACATGGGTTGCGATAAATGGGTTGCAACGCATCTGGCCCCAAGCCATCCCTCAATCCGAGTCGAGAACCGCTTGGCCTCAACGCGCGGCTGCCGCTGAGGTGGCACTGCAGCGGCAGCAATACATGGGTTGCGATACATCGGTTGCAATGCAACGGGCCCCAAGCCATCCCTCAATCAGAGTCGAGAACCGCTTGGCCTCGTGTCTGATCAATCAGCGCTCTCGTGAACCCTGCCTGGCGTTCCTCCAGCAGGCGAATCTGAAACCGGCAGCCCGATTCGTCAAACGCCTCGGCTTCTTTCGCCGCGTCAAACTGTTCGAGCAGATGATGCATCGCGCCGAGTTGGGAAAAGGGCACCCAGAACCCTAACGACACGAACGTGAGCAATGGCCGCCGCTCGGCAAGACGAAGACATTCGGCAGCCGAGCCACCGTAGGCCCGAACCAAGCCGCCGGCACCGAGCTTGATGCCGCCAAACCAGCGCGTGACCAACACGACCACCTGGTCAAATCCTTGCCCATCGATCGCTTGCAAGATCGGGCGTCCTGCCGTCCCTGCCGGCTCGTCAGCATCGAAGAATCGGTACTGGTCACCCACCCGCCATGCGTAACAGTTGTGCCGGGCTTCCTGGTCGGAATACTGCGCAACGAACTGCAAGGCGGCATCGGATGTTTCCGCCGGGCCGGCTGCCACTAGAAATCGACTCTTCTTGATTTCGAATTCGGCCCGCTCCAGCCGGCAGAGCGTGGCCTTCATCGCCCTTGTTTTTCGAGATCGCTGGGGAGCGGATAGTTCGGATAGGTCTTCTTAAACTCAGCCAGTTCTTTCTTGACTTCATGGAAGCGTCGTACTGACCTGAGCCCGCGAATCTGTTCGATCCATTCCTCGGGTTCGAGAATCTTTTTCGGCTTGGCGTCCTGCTTACTCGGCGCCGGCGCATTGTCGGGACTGGCCTGGCCTGGACCGGACAGCGCGCCACCGGTATAGCCTGCGGCGCGATTCGAGGACTCCGGCGGTTCGGCCATCACCGCGTGATCCTGGGCGACATGCGGCTCGGCAAACTCCCGCTCTGCGCGCGCGCTCGAACGCGCCAGTCCGTCATCACTCGCTGGCGCCGTGGCGGCGTCAGCGAGGAGGTCGGCTGGTTGTGACGTCGCCGTCTCGGCAATCGGCGGGGGCTCAGCCGGAGGCGGTGGTGGTGGCGGTGCTGCCACCGCCGGGGCGGGCAGGGGGGCTGCGGCTGGTGGCATGGGCGGCGAGTTCGCCATTTCCTTGCGCTCGGCATCGCGATTCGGGAGGTCAATCCATTCGAACTCGACGATCACCTCGTCTTGCTTCGCAGCCGTCTGCTCGATCGCAGCGACCTGATCGCGACGCTCTCCCTGGATCGTGCGCCAGCCAATGCCTGCTGCCAGCGCCAGCGACGCCACAGACGCCAGCGGCACCAGCCAGCGCGAGCGCTTGGCCTTGGGTTTGGCCACGGCTTCGCGTGCCTTGGCCATGATGGCGATATCGAGCTCGCGCGACGGCTCCGCCGCGGGCAGCTTTTGATAGCGTGCGAACTCTGCTTCGTATTCTTTCAGCAGGGCTTCGAAATCTTGGTCATGCGGCGTGTTCATCGCAACCTCGCTCGCAATTTTTCCAGCGCATAGCGCAAGCGCGACTTGGCGGTCTCCCGCCCGACGCCCATGACTTCGGCAATCTCCTCAACACCCAGTTCCTGCTCGGCGCGCAACAAGAAGGCCTGCCGCTGGTCCAGTGGCAGCTCGGCGAGCGCCCGCTGCATCTGGCGCGCCTGCTCGAAATCACTGAGCACGCGGTCCGGCTCATCGCGGACCTCGGTGGGCGTCGTGCGAAAGGCCTCTTCGGCCGACTCGCCAGTGTCTTCAGGACGCTGGCGGCGATAGTGGTCGATCAGGAGATTGTTGGCGATCTGCAGGAGCCACGTGGTGAACTTGGCGTCCGGACGGTAGCGGTCACGGGCGGTGACCACGCGGCTCCAGGTGTCCTGAAACAGTTCGTCGGCGAGATCGCGACGACTCATGCCGCGCAGGAAAAAGCGATAGAGCGTACCCCGGTGGCGCTGATACAGAATCTCGAAGGCGCGGGCATCGCCACCTTGATACGCCAGCATGAGATCTTCGTCCGCCCGTTCCGTCATAACCCGAGAGCGTACGTGATCTGTGGGGCGCGACCAAGACCTTGACTTACTGATCGGCGCAAGATCAAGCGGATTTTCTGACTCGAACGCCTGCGGCAGGCTCGCCTGCAGGCTCGTCAGCGACCACAGCAGGGTCATGGCTTACGTCCGGCAGCGTCGGCCCGCCAGCGCGGGGGCAGGTGGCGCCGCCGGGGCTCATCCTGAGCCGATCGGAGCCGAGTTGGTTTCAATAGAGACATCGTCCTTGGATTCCTGAGTTTGGCCGGCCCGGTTCTCTTAGAACCAAGTCAGGCGATGCTCTGGAAACGGGGTGCGAGGCAGATTGGGGTTAAAACGAAATAGATTAACCAAATCAGTCGCTTAGGTCCTTGACAAAGAACCGGTCGCAGCTGAAGTGCCCGGTATTGCCAAGCGGACCCGCGATTTCGGTGAAGCCGTTCGCCCGGTAGAGCTTTTGCGCGGCGTGCATGCCTTCGAGTGTTTCCAGATAGCAGCGTTGGTAGCCAAAGGCCTTCGCAACGGCCAGACAGCGCTCAATGAGGGCACGACCGGCGCCGAGGCCGCGGGCTTCGGGCAAAAAGTACATTTTCCGAAGCTCGCAGATGGTGCCGGTGCCATCGCCCGCCAGCCCTGCAACGCCGCCGCCGCCGACGACCGTGCCGGCGGCCTCGACGACGAAATAGGCCGATCGCGGCGCGCCGTAGCTTTGACTCATGAAGTCGACTTCCGGGTCATGGATCGCGAAGCCGGGGCCGTCAGCGCCAAACTCCGGCATGACCCGTCGAATGATCGCCGCAACGATCGGATCGTCCTTCGCTTCAATCGGGCGGATCGTGACGTTCATGCTTCGGCAAACGGCGGCAGCGCCGCACACAAGGCGGCGTGGGCGACATCCAACGGTACTCGCTCTGGCTCGCCATATTGCGCCAACCATTGCAGCATCAGGTCGAGTTGGACCGCGCCGCGGTACTTCGCGACGGCGTAGTCCACGCGATGAAACATCACCATTGCGTAGCGCGACACGAATTGCGTCGGGAACGCGTCCGCCAGGCGACGTTCGAGTTGCTTGATGCGGTGGAACTGCTCATCGGCCACTTGGTCCCGCATCTCGACGTAGTTCTCGAGTGCCAGGTCGGCAATGGCATTGGCGTTTGGCTTGCGCCGATCTTGAAAACGCGCAAAGGGCGTATCGGCATCGGCCAATAAGTGATCGAGCGCGATGCAGTCCTCGAACGCGCAGTTCATGCCCTGCCCATGAAAGGGCACAATGGCGTGTGCCGCGTCGCCGATCAGCACCGCTGTTTCGTCCAGATGCCAGCGATCCAGACGTAGCGTGCCGAGCATGCCCGTTGGGTTGTTGAAAAAGTCCTGCTTCCATTCCGGCATCACGCTGATCGCCGATGCGAAGTCGGTTTGGAAAAAAGCTTCGGCGGCAGCTGGTGAGGTGAGCGTCGCAAAGCTCGGATTTCCCGCGTTCGGCAGGAACAGCGTCACAGTGAAACTGCCGTCGATGTTTGGCAGCGCAATGAGCATGTAGCCGCCGCGCGGCCAAATATGCAGGGCGTTGCGCTCAATGCGGAACGCGGCGTTGTCGCCAGCTGGAATCTCCAGCTCCTTGTAGCCATGACCTAGCGGCTCAAATCGTTCGCCCAATTCAACGACTGCGGCCATCGCCTTGCGGACGGCCGAGCCGGCGCCATCGGCGCCAATCAGGCGACTGAACTGAAATGTCTCAGCACTGCCGTGCTTTTCGTCAACGGCCACCAGCGTACGATCGTCAAAGTTCACGTCTTCGACGCGCTGATCGAACAGAATGCGGGCGCCAGCCGCTTCGGCGGCGACGAGCAGGATCTGGTTCAAGCGGCCCCGGTTGACCGACCAGATCACTTCGGAATCGTCCTTGCCATAACGCTGCAGGTACGGTGTCTCGCCGACCTCGTGGATCATGCGACCACGCATCATTACCGCGTTGTCGAGCAGCGCCTGCTCCAGGCCCGCTTGGCGCAACGCATGCAAACCGCGTTCCGCCAACGCCAGATTGATCGAGCGGCCACCGAAATAGCCGTCAGTGCGTGGATCTGGTCGACGCTCCAGCACCAGTACGGACTCGCCGCGGCGCGCCAGGAGGAGCGCCATCAGGGCGCCTGCGAGCCCGCCGCCCGCCACCAGGATCGGCGCGCTCACACTTGCTCCCAACCGGCTTTGGGTGCAAAGCGGGCGCCGTATTTGGCCGCCAGTGTTTCCAGCCGAGCTTTCAGCGCCTCCTTGCCGGTGTCCTGAATGTGCTGCACCGGGCCGCCTCGGAACGGGGCGAAGCCGGTGCCGAAAATCATGCCGGCATCGCAATGCTCGGCACTTTCGACCACGCCTTCAGCGAGACACGCCACGCACTCGTTGAGGTAGGGGAGGATCATCCGGTCCTCCAGGTCTGCCGGCACTTGGTAGCTGCTCGGCACCTCGGGCTTGACCGGCTTGCCGTCTTTCCAGGTGTAGAAGCCCTGGCCGTCCTTCTTGCCGCGTTTGCCGCTGCCAATCATCTCGGTCAAAGCCGTGGGCACGTCGAGCTTGAGGAACGGGCACAGCACTTTCGAGACCGACGTGGCGATGTCCAAGCCCACCGTGTCCATCAGTTCGATCGGACCCATCGGCATGCCGAACTTCTTCGCGACCTTGTCGATCACCGGCCCTGGCACGCCTTCAGCGTAAAGGGTTGCCGCTTCGAGCATGTACGGAAACAGCACGCGGTTGACCAGAAAGCCCGGCGACGACGCGACCGGCACGGGCAACTTGTCGATGCCTTTTGCGAACGCTGCCATACGCTTCAGCACGTCGGGCGACACCTGGTCGTGCTTGACGATTTCGACGAGCGGCATCAATGCCACCGGGTTGAAGTAGTGCAGTCCGACAAACTGTTCCGGTCGGGCCAGCTTGGCGCGAAGTTCGTTCAGCGGAATGCTGGACGTGTTGCTGGCCAGAATCGCCCCGGCCTTCATTCGTGGCTCCAGATTCGCATAGAGACCCTGCTTGGCTTCCAGGTTCTCGAAGATCGCTTCGATGATCAGGTCGGCTTTGGGGACCTGCGCGCTGTCGACATCCGCCATCAACCGTTTGTTGACCTCGGCGATCTTGTCGTCGGTTTTCAGCTTCTTCTTGAAGAGCTCCTGTGCGCGATCCAGTGCGGGCTGGATGTACTTCATCTCGCGATCCTGCAGGCTCACGGTAAAGCCCTGCAGCGCGCACCACGCGGCAATATCGCCACCCATCACGCCCGCGCCGACCACGTGCACATGCTTGATCTCGTGGGCCGCACCACCCGCGAGGCCTTTCAGCGCCTCCTGCAGGAAATAAACGCGTACCAGGTTTCGGGCCGTCGACGTTTCGGCCAGTTTGACCGTTGCCCGCGGCTCAGCCCGCAGCGCCTGTTGCAAATTGCCGCCGTTCTTGCGCCAGAAGTCGATCATGGCGAACGGCGCTGGATACTGCTTTCGGTCGGCCTTGCGGGCAACCTGCCCGTACATGGCCTTGCTGAGCACCATGCGCGCGAGGCGTGTATTCGTGATCCAGGCCGTGAGGCGCTGGCCGAGTCGGCGCTTGCCGCGGAACTTGAGCTGGTTCAGCGCGGCGTCCAAGAGCCCCGATTCCGGAACCACCTTGTCGACCAGACCCACTGCTTTGGCATTGCTGGCACTCAGGGTTCGGCCGGTCAGCATCATGTCGAATGCTGCCTTGGCGCCGACGAGATGCGGCAGGCGGGCCAAGCCGCCCCAACCCGGCTGGATGCCGAGCATTACCTCGGGCAGGCCGATACGCGTCTTGGCATCGTCGCTGGCAACCCGGAACTTGCAGGCCAGCGACAGCTCGGTGCCGCCGCCCATACAGTGGCCGTGAATCGCGGCGACAGTCGGGATTTTCAGTGCCGCAACCTTGCCAAAGACCCGGTGTCCGCGCTCAATCGCGCTCAACGTCAGGCTACGCGCCGAAAAGTCGGCGAATTCCTTGATGTCGGCGCCAGCGATAAAGCCAGCGGGCTTCGCCGAAATGAACACCAGGCCCTTCGGGGGATTCAACGGAAAGCGGTCCAGAATCCCGGAAAGCTCCTCCAGCACGGCCGCGCTCAGGGTGTTGACCGAGCTGCCGGCGCGGTCAAACGCCAGGACGAGCACATTGTCCCGCTCGAAACGGGGCTTCCAATGCTGCAATTTCAAGCCTTCAAACATGCGCAAGTCTCCTGAGTGGAACCGTGATCAGCGAACCTCGGAGCATAATGCTTTCCGATTCGAGCAGTTCGTCAAGCAGAATTTGTCTGGCGCCAGACGGCGGGATGAACCGGGCAGACTCGGCAGACCCTGGCGAAATAGCGAATTTTCGCCAAACCGGTCCGGATTCCCATGTAGACGGTCTAGTTATTCGGCGGGGACGGCGATAAGGTTCGGGCATGAGCTTTGGCAGCCCGTCAACCACGACCGAATCCACGTCCATATTCGTCACGCAGAAGCTGTACGACGAAATCTTGGGCAACGACCGGCATTTGATCGCGATCGAGACGACGCGCGCGAGCGACATCGTGCAGCAGTTTCGGCAATTTGCCCTGCGCTCCGGGGGCGCGTTATACCTTTGGACTGAGGAAGTTGGCATCACGAACCTCCGTGAGTCCGACTTGCCGGTGCCAGGCAGTCAGCGTTTTCACGATGCGCTCCGGCACATCGCCAACAGCTTGCATGGCGGCATTTATGTGTTTGTGGGCTTTTCCAAGCAACTGCGCTCGCCGGCTACCAGTGTGATCCGGCAACTGGCCCGCCAGACGGGCCCGGGCGCCAAGAAAGTGGTTTTTGTCGATACCAAGGTGCGTCTGCCTGAGGGATTGGACGTGTTCGTCAATCGGTTCGCGCATGTGGCGGAAGAAAAGAAACCGCCCCGGCTGCGCGACGGACGCTGGGTGTTCTGACCGTCATGCGTGGCTCGGTTCTGATTCTGGTCAATGAGCGCGGCGATCGGCGCAAAATGTTCGAGTTGCTCGATGCCAAGGATTTCGAGGCGATTTTCGCTGCGAAGGATGTGGCACAGGCGCGCAGCATGCTGGCCTCCGAGGACGCGCCCGATCTGATTGTGCTTGAGTTTGCTGCCCTGGACGCCGATGTCCGCGCGCTGGCCGAGGAGATCAGTCATGACTCCCGTCTGGCAGGCGTGCCCTTGGTCGGCGTCATTGCCGGCAGCCTGGATTCGGTCTTCGGCAATGTCGTGCCGCAGCAGGTTCGCGCCTGGGTCAGTTCGCCGGTGGACGGCGAGGCTGCCTGGCAGATCATCGAGCGGGCGATCGCGCCCGCGCTGCCTGACCCTGCTCAGATCGCCGAAGCGGTCGAGGGCCAGTCCGGCTCCAGTATCGCCAGCTATCGATTTGCGTTCGATGCAAGCCTCGATGAGTTGGTGCTGTCCGATCCGGTTACGGGTCGGATCGTGGATGTCAACTACACCTTCATTTCGCAGTCCGGAATCAGTCTCCAGAGCATTGTCGGCAAGCCGCTGGATGATCTGGACCTGACGAATCGCGGGCCGTCCCGAAAAGAGCTGCTGACTCAGGCCATGCGCCAGGGCAGTGTGCGTTATCGGTGCCAGATGCCGCGCGGCGATGGCTCACGGATCACGGTTGACGCCCACATCCGGCTGGTCAAGGCCGATGGCCAGGTCCGTTTGCTCAGCAGTTTCCGCGTGCAAGCGTCCGATCCGAGCCGGCGCGTGTTTGGCGATTTTGTCGACAGTCTTTGGGCGGCCCGCGGTGCCGAGACGCTTGCCCGGAATCTGACGCAGAAACTGGTCGATTATGCAAAGCTCGAATTCCTGCTGTTGCTGGCCAAGCGCACGGAAATTGGCGACGGTCACGATCTGGTCGTGTCGCACGTACGGCCCGGCTTTGCAGTCACGGTTGTCGAGCAGCTGAAAGGCCCGATTCTCCGCAAAGTGTTGGATGGCGAAGCGTTTCTGGCGAACACAAATGCCTGGAAGGCCCTAGGCTCGGCCGCGACCGATACGCAGGGCCGCATCGAGATGCTGTTTGGCGTGCCGATTCGCGACGAGCGCCAGGTCGTGATTGGTGCGGTCGTCGGGGCGGGCCGTCAGGCGTTTGGCGAGGACGCCGGCTTGGCACACTGGGTCCGGGCACTGAGCTCACGCGTGGCGCTGGAGCTCGAGATCGAGCGTGCCCAGGAGCTTGGTCGCGCGAAGGGCCTCCAGGATTCGCTGACCGGCCTGCCTAACCGCTTGCTGTTCAACGATCGGCTCGAAACCACGATCAAAGAGGCGCATCGCACCGGCGAAATGTTTGCCGTGCTGTTTGTCGATCTGGATCGGTTCAAGACCGTCAATGACAGCCTGGGCCACAGCGTCGGCGACGAACTCCTGATTGCAGTCGCCAAGCGCCTGCGCAGCTGTGTGCGCGGTTCCGACACGGTGGCGCGATACGCCGGCGACGAATTCACCTTGATCCTTCGGCACATCGTGCAGCGCGAAGACGTGCTGCGCATCGCCGAAAAAATCTGTCGCGTATTGGAAGCGCCGCTGACGCTTTCTGACGGTCGCGAACTGCACGTTACCGCCAGTATTGGCATCAGTTTCTATCCGGACGACGCCGACTCGGCCGAAAAGCTGCTCATGCATGCCGATATCGCGATGTACAACGCGAAGGGCATGGGCCGGAACAACTTCCAGACCTACGTGGCGGTGCCGGAAGAGTCGCACCAGCAGCGTCTGGCGCTGGAATCCAAGCTCCGTCTGGCCGAGCGCAATGGCGAGCTGCGCGCCTATTACCAGCCGCAGGTCAGTTCGCAGACCGAAGACATCATCGGCATGGAAGCGTTGATCCGTTGGGAACACCCGGAGCTCGGCATGATCTCGCCCGGGTTTTTCATTCCGCTGGCCGAAGATACCGGGCTCATTGTGTCGATCGGCGAATGGATGCTTCGCACCGCATTGGCCGATACCAAGCGCTGGCATGATCGCTTCAATCTGCCGCTTCGGATCAGTGTCAATCTGTCGGCGCTGCAGTTGAAGCAGCCCAATCTGAAGGACGTCGTGGAGCGGGCGGTTCGCGATACCGGTCTCGACGCCAAGCACGTCGAGTTGGAAGTGACCGAAAGCATCAACGTCAAAGGGATTCCGAATCTGATCGAGACCTTGCAGTCGCTTCGCGACATGGGCTGTTCGATCGCGATCGACGATTTCGGCACGGGCCAGAGTTCGCTCGACTATATTCGTCGCTTCCCGGCCGATCGGATCAAGATCGACCAGGTGTTTGTCCGCAACATTGGTGTGGATCCCGACGACGAGGCCATTGTCCGCGCCACCATCAATATGTCGCAGCAGCTGAATCGCGGCGTCATTGCGGAAGGCGTGGAATACGAGGAGCACCTTCGCTTCCTGCGCGATCATGGTTGCGAAGAACTGCAGGGCTACCTGTTCTGCCGGCCGCTGCCCGCCGCGAGTTTCGAGAATCTGCTGGCCGAACGTGAGAAGCTGGTGGGTCCGCCCCGCATGCCACAAGTGCTCGGCGATGATTGAACTTTTTTTGAGAGCCCAGGTCCAAGCCTTGTCCGTAACAAGATGGGAAGGAAACCATGGGCCAGTCAGCCATCCAGAACTGGGTCACCGCAAACGTCAGGAAGCCGCTGGAGCGGCTCGGGACGAAGTCTGTGAGTGAGTCTGAAGCCGACCTGGAGCTGGTCCGGCGCGTGCAAGCAGGCGAGCGCGGCGCGTTCGATTTGTTGGTCCGCAAGTACCAGCACAAGGTGTTCGCGATCGTCGGCAAATACGTCCACGACCATGCCGAATGCCAGGATGTCGCCCAGGACACGTTTATCCGGGCCTACCGGGCGATCAGCAATTTCCGCGGCGAGAGTGCCTTTTACACCTGGCTGTACACGATTGCGACCAACACCGCCAAGAACCATCTGGTGTCGTTGGGTCGGCGTCCGCCAAGTGACGATGTGCAGCTCGACGATGCCGAGCATTTCGAGCATGCGCTCCGGATGAAAGACGTCGCCACGCCCGAGCGTGAGTTGATGCGGCAGGAGATCGAGCAGGCCGTCACCCAGGCGGTTGCCGATCTGCCCGAAGAATTACGGCAAGCGATCACCTTGCGCGAGGTGGACGGCTTGTCCTACGAAGAGATCGCGCAGAAAATGAATTGTCCGATCGGCACCGTGCGTTCCCGAATCTTCCGGGCTCGCGATGCGATCGACGTCCGCCTGCGACCGTTGATGGGCGGACAAACTGCCAAAGTGGAAATGTCATGAACGATTCGATCCGCGAACAGTTGTCTGCGCTCAGTGACGGCGAACTTGCCGCTGACAGCGCGCGTTTCCTGCTCAAGCGTCTGGATCACGATCCGGAACTGAGCGAAACCTGGGAACGCTACCACCTCATCCGTGATTGCCTTCGGCGCCAGAACCCGCTCGCGCCACCCGATTTTGCCGCACAAGTCATGGCTGGTATCGATGCCGACGCGCAGCCGGCGTCGGTGCAGCGCGCAGCGCGTGCGGCTCGCGGTCGATTTGCGCAGTGGCTGGGTGGCGGTGCCATCGCCGCGGCGGTGGCGGTGGTTGCCCTGATGTTCTCGGTGCCAACACCCATTGATACGGCTGCACCGCAGGGCAATTTGGCCAGCGTGGAATCGCTGACGACGGCTGACCTTGCCCCCGCATGGCAGTTGTCGCCAGTGTCGGATCGGCAGGCGGTAGTCGTGTCGGCGTTGCCGAGCCAAGGCGAGATCGATGCCTATTTCATGCAGCATGCTGAAGGATCAGCGAGCTCTGGCCAGATGGGCGTGCTGCCCTATGTGCAAACCGTGGCCGCGAAGCCGGTGATCGGCGTGAACTGCGAGTCGCCATCGGCATGTTGAACTCCCGCTCCTGGCTGTTTGGGCTCTTGGCCCTGTCAGCCACCTGGGTCCATGCGCAGGATGGTCTGAACTGGCTTCGGCAGCTGCAACACTCACAAAATCGCAACGCCATTGATGGCGTTGCCGTCTACGCCCACGATGGCCGCATTGATGCCATTCGAATTCTGCTGCAACCGGGGCCGGAGCTTTCGGGCCAGTTTGCGAATCTGGGTGGCGATCAGCGCCAGTTGGTCCGCAACGGCGACCAAGTCCGCGTGCAGCTGCAAGGCTCCACGGTTGGTGCCTGGCCGGCCTTCACCAGTTTCGCGAATGCCGGCATCGACCAGGTCGCCAAGAATTACCGCGTTCGTGAGATCGGCAACGATCAAGTGGCAGGCTTGGAGGCCGTCGTCGTTCGCGCCGAACCGATGGATGACCTCCGCTTTGTGCAGCAACTCTGGTTCGACCGCGCGAGTGGGCTGATTCTTGGCAATGTCGTGCTCGATCAGCGGCATCAGCCGCTGGAGCAGGTCATGTTCACGAATCTTCGAACCAGTCCGGCCGCTGCCGACGCCAAGCCCGCGTTGCCAGAGCCGGAGCCGGCGCACCAACCGGCGACGAGCAGCGTGCCGTTGACGTTGCCAAAGGGATTTGTCTTTGTGGCCGAGCGTCGTGATGCCTTGCGTAGCCTGAATCAGTTCTTGCTGAGTGACGGGCTCGCGCTGGTATCGATGTATCGGGAAGCCAAGCCCGCGGCCACTACGGGTGACTTTGCGTCCCGCCGCGGTGCGGTGAATCTCTATGGGCGGCAGGGTGAGCAGTTGCGCTGGGTCGCAATTGGTAACGTGCCGTTGTCGACGTTACGGGAACTGGTTGAATCCAACGCTGGTCAATAGTCCGTGAAGGTCAGTGCAGGGTGATCCGAGCGTGCGCTGCGGCCCTTGAATTGGGAGTTGGTTACCCTATGTCCGCGCCGAGATGGCAGCTCAGCATTGTCCCGACCTCCCGCGCTTTTGCTATCTTGCGGGCGCGCATGAAGTTCTGAAATCGGGGCGTTAGCGCCCGTTTTCATTGATTGCCAGTTTGTTCAGACCCAACATTGAATCAAGGAGTAGATCATGCGTCTCACCGGCATCTTTGCCACCTTGCTGTTTGGACTGGCAGGTTTTGCCAGCCAGGCACAGACCCTTCCAGACTTCACCGGCTTGGTCGAGCGAACCTCGCCCGCGGTTGTGAATATCGAGTCGATTGCCTCGGGCAGTTCGGCCAGTTCGGGGCGGCTCGGCCAGGAGGAGATTCCCGAACCATTCCGACGTTTTTTTGATGATCCGAGACTCAATCAGCAGCCTCAGGATCGGGTGTCGGGCGGGTCCGGATTCATTATTTCCGCCGATGGGTATTTGATTACCAATCACCACGTCGTCGACGAGGCTGACGAAGTTCGCGTGACGCTGAAAGACCGTCGCGAGTTCAAGGCCAAGGTGATCGGCTCGGACCAACAGAGCGATGTGGCGCTGCTGAAGATCGACGCCACCGGTCTGCCGACCGTTGCGCTGGGCGACTCGGATCGCGTGAAGCCCGGCCAGTGGGCCGTCGCGATCGGTTCGCCATTCGGCCTCAGCTACACCGTGACGGCGGGTGTGGTGTCGGCGGTGGGCCGCAATCTGAATCAAGAACAGCGGTATGTGCCATTCATTCAAAACGATCTGGCGATCAACCGCGGCAACTCCGGCGGCCCGCTGTTCAATCTCGATGGCCAGGTGATCGGGATCAACTCGCAGATCTTTTCGCAGACCGGCGGCTCGGTGGGCATCTCATTCGCGATTCCGATCAACTACGCCAACCAGATTGTGGCGCAGCTGAAATCGAAGGGCCGGGTTGCTCGTGGCTACATTGGTGTGAGTTTGCAGCGCGTGACGGCGGAAGATGCGAAGGCACTCGGTTTGCCTCGGGTTGCAGGCGCGCTCGTGGCCCAAGTCAACACCGGAACACCCGGTGCAAAGGCGGGTCTGAAACTGGGCGACGTGATTCAGACCTACAACGGTACGGCGATTGAAGATTCCGGCGATCTCCCGCCGCTGGTCGGTTCGACTGCGCCGGGGACGCGTGCCAGTTTGGGCGTGTTCCGTGACGGCAAGCAGATCAATGTGCCCGTGGTCATCGCGGAACTGCCCGCCGACGCGGGTCCGAACGGCGCCAGTGCCGGCGACGAGCCAGTCGAACCAGGCAGCAGCAAACAAACCCGCCTGGGCTTGGTGATCAGCAGTCTGAATGCGGACGAGCGCGAGTCACTGGGTCTTGACGCCAACGAAGGTGTGTTGATCAAGGAAGTCACTGGCACTGCTGCTCGCCGTGCCGGACTGCAGCCGAACGACGTAGTGCTGATGGTGAATCGTCAGAAAGTGGGTTCAATTGCCGACTTCAGCAAGATCGTGCAGGCCGCCAAGGCCGGCAGCCCGGTCATGTTGCTGATCCGCCGTGGCGAGAACAACGCGTTTGTGACCTACACGCCGGACGCCGACGCAGAATGATCGACGTAGGCGCTGGTGCCAGTCGTGGCGCCAGCGCCAAATGGGTCGGCCGGAGTGGGCCACCCCGGCCGACTCCAGTTCCTTGCAAAAAGGCCTGTGCGCGCCGCAGCGGTGGCAGGGCTGCACCCGACCGATCGGTGTCGACAGCCGTACCCTCAGCCGGCTGTCGTTTTGCCTTGGCCCGGGCCGTTTTCGGGCCCGGCCAGGGCAAATTTGTGCAGCCCGTTGCCACGGCGGGCAGTCCAGTTTGGTTGGCGGGTCAAAGCGCGAGGCGGCTGAGCAAGGCCGGCAATCCTGACTGGGAGGTTGCTTCCCGGGTGTCCGTTCGATACGAGACTCGGTGGTTCCATGCCATAATCCGGCACTTTCCCAACGAGGTCGTAGTTCACGCTGGCGTTTTCAGCGTGATCGTCTGTTCATGAAGCACATTCGCAATTTTTCCATTATCGCGCACGTCGATCACGGCAAGTCCACGCTGGCGGATCGTTTCATCCAGATCTGTGGTGGTCTTGAAGAACGCGAGATGGAGGCCCAGGTTCTGGACTCAAATCCGATCGAGCGTGAGCGCGGCATTACGATCAAGGCCCAGAGCGTCTCTTTGCCCTACAAGTCCAAAGACGGTCAGGTCTATCAGCTAAATTTCATTGACACGCCCGGGCACGTCGACTTTTCGTACGAAGTGTCGCGCTCGCTCGCTGCCTGCGAGGGCGCGCTATTGGTGGTGGATGCGGCGCAGGGCGTCGAAGCACAGTCCGTGGCGAACTGCTACACCGCAGTAGAAATGGGCCTGGAAGTCGTACCGGTGCTGAACAAGATCGACCTGCCGACAGCCGAACCGGCACGCGTCAAGCAGGAAATCCGCGATGTCATTGGCATTGACGCTGAGCATGCGTTGGAAGTCAGCGCGAAGACGGGCCTCAATGTGCGCGATGTGCTGGAAGCGATCGTCGAGCAGATTCCGCCGCCGGCGCTCGGCAAGTTCCCACAGATGCAGGCGCTGATCATCGACTCCTGGTTCGACAACTACCTGGGCGTGGTGTCGCTGGTGCGCGTCGTGACCGGTGAAATCAAGCCGAAAGACAAGATTCTGGTGATGTCTACCGGGCGCACGCACGAAGTCGACCAGGTGGGTATCTTCACGCCCAAGCGTAAGCTCAAGGAATCGCTGTCGGCTGGCGAAGTCGGATTCGTGTGCGCGTCGATCAAAGAAGTCCACGGCGCACCGGTGGGCGATACGTTGACGATGGCCAGTAATCCGGCGCCCGAGGCATTGCCTGGGTTCCGCAAAGTCCAGCCACGCGTGTTTGCGGGTTTGTTCCCGACCGAGGCCGACGATTATCCGGATCTGCGTGAAGCGCTGGAAAAACTCAAGCTCAACGACTCGGCATTGAACTTCGAGCCGGAGAGTTCGGAAGCGCTCGGTTTTGGTTTCCGTTGCGGGTTCTTGGGCATGCTGCACATGGAAATCGTGCAAGAGCGCCTGGAACGCGAGTACGACCTGGATTTGATCACCACGGCCCCAACGGTGGTCTATCAGGTCCTGAAGACGGACGGCACGCTGGTCGATCTGGACAATCCGTCCAAGTTGCCGCCGGTGAACCTCGTCGACGAGATTCGCGAGCCGATCATTCACGCCAGCATCCTGACCCCACCCGACTACGTCGGCAACGTGATCTCGCTATGCGAAGAGAAGCGCGGCAGTCAGGTCTCCATCACCTACATGGGCAGTCAGGTCCAGATCGTCTATGAGTTGCCGCTGGCCGAGGTCGTCCTCGATTTCTTCGATCGCCTGAAGTCGGTCAGCCGCGGCTATGCGTCGCTCGACTACCACTTCCTCCGTTTCGACGCGGGCAATTTCGTGCGGTTGGACGTGCTGATCAATGGCGACAAGGTCGACGCCCTGTCCACCATCACCCATCGCTCGCAGTCCGAGCGCCGCGGCCGTGATTTGTGCGAGCGTATGCGCGAACTGATCCCGCGGCAAATGTTTGATGTCGCGATTCAGGCAGCGATCGGGTCCCAGATTATTTCGCGTTCCACGGTCAAAGCCATGCGGAAGAACGTGCTCGCGAAGTGCTACGGCGGTGACATTACGCGTAAGCGAAAATTGCTGGAAAAGCAAAAGGAAGGCAAGAAGCGCATGAAGCAGGTTGGGCGAGTGGAAATTCCCCAGGAAGCGTTTCTGGCCGTGTTGCAGGTCGACAACAAGTAATTTCAAGGTGCGTTTGTGGATCCAAGTCTGATTCGTCTCGATTTTGCGTTGATTCTGGTCTGCCTGGCGGCATTCACCGGATTCGTCTGGGGAGTGGACAAGCTGTTCTTTGAAAAGGGCCGCAAGGCGCTCGGCGAAGCAGGGAAGGAACCGACGATCGTCGAGTATTCGCGTTCGTTTTTTCCGGTGATCTTTGTTGTACTGCTTCTGCGCTCGTTCATCGCTGAGCCGTTCAAGATTCCGTCCAGTTCGATGATGCCGACCCTTCTGATCGGCGACTTCATTCTGGTCAACAAGTTCGCCTATGGCATCCGTCTGCCGGTCATCAACACCAAGGTGATTGCGCTGGGCGAGCCGAAGCGTGGCGATGTGGTGGTGTTCAAGTATCCAGGCTTCAATGCTAAGGACGAGAACCGCGGCAAGGACTACATCAAGCGTGTCATCGGCCTGCCGGGTGATGTCGTCGAGTACCGCGGCAAAACCATTTTCATCAATGGCGAAGCCGTAGCGCAGATCTCGCCCGAATCGTACGTTGGGGTGGGCCAAGGCTCGGAGATGACCGGTTCGCAAAAGCGGGTCGAAATGCTCCCCGGCCGGGAGCACGACATCCTGATCATTCCGGAGCTGACCCAACTGGCGGACGCCGACGGTGCGTTCACGGTTGGCCCGAAGCAATATTTTGTGATGGGTGACAACCGGGACCGTAGTGAGGACAGCCGGTTTTGGGGTATGGTTCCGGAAGAGAATCTGGTCGGGCGCGCCTTTTTCATCTGGATGAATTGGGATGGCGAAAACGGCGGCGTCGAGTTCAGTCGGATCGGCACCATCATCAAAGGAGGCGAGTCATGAAATCTCTGCGTAAAATGAAGGGTTTGAGCCTGATGGGGTTCATCATCATCATGGCGGTAGGTGGCTTCTTTGCTTACCTCGGTATGCGAATCGGGCCGGCTTACCTGGAGTATTACAACGTCGTCAAAGCCATGAAGGCGGTCGCGGCGGAGCCGGCAGCTGTGAACTGGAGCTCCAATGATGTCTGGAACTCGCTCGACAAGCGGATGTACATCAGCTACGTCGACAGCAAGAATGTCGGTCGCAAGAACTTCGAGATCAAGAAACGTGGCTTGGTCATGACGATTCGGGTTCACTACGAACGGCGCGACACGCTGATGTACAACCTGGACTACGTGGCCTCCTTCGACAATACGGTCGAAGTAAGCGGGCGGATGGCTGGTCAGTAATGACTGCCGAGCTGCATCGGCAGGCATTGACGCACCGTAGTGCCGGGCAGGTCAACAACGAGCGGCTGGAGTTCCTTGGCGACGCCTTGGTTAATTTTGTCGTCGCCGACGAACTGTTCAGGCGCTTTCCGAAGGTCGACGAAGGCACCTTGACGCGGATGCGTGCGGCGTTGGTTCGCGAAAGCGCGCTGGCCGAACTAGCGCGGGAGCTCGATCTCGGGGCAAAACTGATTCTTGGCCCGGGCGAGCTGAAGAGCGGCGGGCATCGGCGTGACTCAATTCTGGCCGACGCGGTCGAAGCGTTGGCGGCTGCCACCTATGTTCAGCAAGGCCTCGATGCCGCAACGCAGTTGGTGCGCGATTGGTTCGCGCCCCGCGTTGCGGCGCTGGATCCAGCCTGGCATGGCAAGGACGGCAAGACCCGGCTGCAGGAATGGTTGCAAGCCAAAGGATTGGGTCTGCCTGCTTACCAGCTGATTGCGGCCGAAGGGCCGGAGCACGCCAAGACGTTTGAAGTAAGCTGCGAGGTCGAAGCCTTGCAGCAAAAGCGCCATGCCCGCGGGCATAGCCGAAAATTGGCAGAAACCAGGGCGGCAGAAGCACTCCTGGCCGAACTGGAAAAGAAAGCATGAATGATACGCAGCGCTTCGCACGGGTGGCCGTGCTCGGCCGACCCAACGTGGGCAAGTCGACCCTCCTGAACCGTTTGGTCGGCACCAAACTCAGCATTACCGCGGCGAAGCCGCAGACCACCCGCCATCAGATTCTGGGCGTGCTGACGGAAGGCCCGACGCAACTAGCGTTGATCGATACCCCAGGCATCCATCAAGGCGGCAATCGGGCCTTGAACCGTTCGCTGAACCGAGCAGCGCGCGCCGCCCTGGAAGAAGCCGATGTGCTCCTCTGGGTCATCGATGCGACGCGATTTACGGAAGAAGACGAACTGGTCGCGAGTTTGGTCAAGTCGGCTGGGAAGCCGTTGGTCATTGTGCTCAACAAGATCGATCGGATTGCCGACAAGACCCGCCTGTTGCCGCGTTTGCAGCAATTGACCGAACAGTATCAGGCCGAGGCCATCGTGCCGTTTTCGGCCATGAAGGAACGCTCGGCCAGTCGCGTGTTTCAAGCGGTCGCCAAGCTTGCGAAGCCGGGCGAGCATGCCTTTGCCGAGGACGATCTGACCGATCGCAGCGAGCGCTTCTTGGCTGCTGAACGGGTTCGCGAGCAAGTGGTCCGGCAGCTGCGCGACGAACTGCCGTTTGCGACGAGCGTCGAAATCGAGTCGTTCCAGCGCGAGGGTAATCTCCTTCGACTGGCCGCTGTGATCTGGGTGGAACGTGAAGGCCAGAAGGCCATTGTCATTGGCCGCAGTGGCGAGCAGCTGAAGCAGATTGGGTCCCACGCGCGCCAGGTTCTGGAGAAGTTTTTCGACTGCAAGGTGCATCTGGAGACTTGGGTGCGGGTGCGCGAGAACTGGAGCGACGATGAGCGCGCCTTGCGGGCCCTGGGTGTTGATGAGGGCTGATGCAGCGCCTGGTCGACGCACTGGCGATCACGCTGCACTTGCGGCCTTACCGCGAAACCAGCGTACTGCTTGATTTGTGGCTGCGGGATCAGGGGCGTTGTACGGCCGTCGCCAGGGGGGTTCGCGCCGCCGGCAAGGCGCGACGGCAGGCGGAGTTGTCGCCGTTGTCTGTCAATCTGGTCGAATTGTTTGGCAGCGGTCAGGTGCTGAGTCTCCGTGCGCATGACAACCAGCGTCAGTTCTTGATTCAGCATCCCGTTGGGCTGCGGTCGGCCATGTATTTGAACGAACTGATTCTGCGCCTGTTGCCCGAACATGACCCGCACCCCGAGTTGTTCGATCGTTATCTGGGCATGCTGCAGGATTGGTCGGGTCAGTCGGCCATCGGCGCGGAATCGTTGGCAGTGGCGCTGCGTTTGTTTGAAGCGGCGCTTCTCGAAGACCTGGGATACGGTTTGGTGTTCGATCACACCGTTGACGGCGAACCGGTCCTGGCCGAGCAGAGCTATCAGGTCGACCCAGAGCAGGGCGTTGTGATGGCCCGCCGCGGTCTGGACTGGCCAGTCATCGATGGTCGCTCGCTGTTACTGCTGCAGCGGGCGGAACCAGCACAGGGGCTGGCAAGTCGCGGCCTCCGCGACTTGATGCGCGCGTTGCTTCGATTTCGATTGGGCGGCCGTACCCTCAGGGCCTGGACGTTCTGACGGGCTCTGGCAAAGCGCCCGGATTGGGCGCGTCTGAACTGCTGGTCAAGACTGCGCAGCGCGGGTATTGGCAGCCGGCCCAAGACCCGGCGACAACGCTGCCAAACAGGCCGCTACGGCCGCCAACACCCGGTTCCCGGCTTCGGGGTGCATGCTGGCTTGCAGATCATGTACGGCAGCCTGGAGCGCCTTCGCACCGACAAACCCGCTCGACGCCGCGAGCCGATGCAGGTTGGATCGCTGATGCGTCCAGGCGCCCGTCGCCGCCGCGGTCAGCAATTGGGGTTGCAGGCTCAACAACTCGTCGCGGAACAGGCCGCGCATCGCCAGCACAGCGTCCACGTTACCCAGCGCCGAAAGCGCTGCGGCATCGTCGAATACCATCAGGGTCGAGCCCTGGGCGTCGCGTTCAGTAAGCATTCCGACCGGCCCGGCGGCGGTCACGAGTGCCGAACGCAGCATTGGCAGGCTGCAAGGTTTGCCAAGACACGCAGCAAAGCCAGATTCCAAACGGGCCTGCTCGCTGGCTGGCGTCCAGTCCGCGCTGGTTGCCACGATGGTTCCGCAGTGGCCGCGCAGCCAGAGCAGGGCAGTGCCGCCATCGCCATCTGGAACGGCCAGATCGATCAATGCGACGGTTGCCGGCAGGCAGTCGGGCAAGCCCCGTTGCAGGTTGCTCAGTCGGTCATAGGCAAACACCGTAAAACCGAGCGCCTGCAAATGCCGCGTCAGAACCTCGCTGGCAATGGCGTCGTCCTCCAACAGAATGGCTCTTGCGATTGGCGGGGATTGGCCCATGGGCGCCATGATTCCACAAAGATAGCCGCCCGCATTCCAGCAGAAATCGGCCGCTACCGGCAGACGCGCCGTGAATATTCGCGCACAAAGGATCGCCACCTCAAAGCCCGCGCGGGCCGTGGCCTGTGTCCTAATTCAAAATTGGCTTCAGGAACATTTGGATGCACTTCGAGTCAAGGCACGGCAAGGCGCGAGCAGACGATGCCGTGGCAACTGAGGCGACCCCGAGCAACGTACGATTGTTTTGGAACGCGAGATAACGATTCGAGTCACCTTGAGGCCACGACCCTGGGCGTTCAGGCACGGCAACAGCAGTTTGACATTCGCCTGATAGAGTTCAGGCACATGACAAGATGCCTGGATCCCAATCGCGAAATTGTGCTTGCCAAAAGGGCGCTACCGTGCGCCCGAGGCCGCGCACATCGATTTGGCTGGCGCCACAAGATACTGCTTGGCGTGATGATCTGGATCGGATTTGCAGAGGTCCAGGCAGCCACGCTGCGGGTCGAATCGGTAACGGCGCCGGGCTTGCGTGTTCAAGACCTTCGGGTGCAAACCGATCCCGCCAACTGGACATGGACGGTTGCTGCCGCCGAAAGCGACGACCTCGCGCTAACGGTTAAGTCCCTGCGTTGGCAATGCCAATGGCAACAAACCCGCTGCCACGGCCCCATTCAAGCCAGCGCCTTTGCCCGCGGCCAGCTTGGGTTGGACTGGCAGGCGCGTTCGGCCGAACTGAAATGGCCGGGCGGCCGTCTGAGTCTGGATGCGCATGACGCGGCAGATTGGCGGGTGCAGGCCGACAATCTGTCCCTGGCGCGGTTGCAGACGCGGGTGCAGCGCGCATGGGCCGAGCTCAGCAGCCTGAGCGGCGGGATGACGCTCGATGCCCACCTGAAGCCTGATCGCGTCGACGCCACGTGGCAGGCGACGGGGCTGAACTTCGATCAACGCGACGGCACCATCGCCGGTGCGAGTCTCATGGCGGCTGGCGATCTGACTTACGGTCTGAACGATTCGGTCTTGCGGGTGCAAAGCCGCTTCGATTCGGGTGAAGTGCTGATCGGGCCACTCTATCGGCAAATCGATCAGCCGGTCGCGCTGTCGGTGGTCGCTGATCTGAGCAAGCAGATGGTTTCGGTGCCCGAGTTGGCAGTGACCGAAGGCAATCACCTCAGCCTGCAAGCGGCACTCAGCTTGACCCCGGCCGGTGACATTGCCAGTGTCAAGCTGGATCGGCTGCAACTGCACTGGCCAGCGGCGCAATCCTGGACGGCGCCGGTGTTGGCCAACGCTGGCTTCGAAGGCCTGGAATTGGCTGGGCAGGCGGAGATCAGTGGCCTGTGGCAGCCCGGTGGCTGGCGTCAGGGCGAAGCACATGTGCGGGACCTTGCGGTCAGCGACCCCGAGCAGCGGTTGCAGGCGAGCGGTTTGCAGCTCGACGCCAATCTGAGCGACGCGCCCACCGTGAGTCGCCTGAGCTGGCAGGACCTGGCGCTGTTCAAGATCCCATTTTCCGCTGGCAGCTTTGCATGGTTGTGGCAGCCCGATTCATTGCGGCAGCAGGGCACGCTGCAGGTCGAAACACTGGGTGGAAGCCTCAGTCTCAATGCGCTCAGTCGCCAGAGCGGCCGGTGGCAGGGCTCGGTGCGCGCGAGCGGGCTCGATTTTGGCGCGCTGAGTCAGCATTTCGGCTGGCCAGCGTTTGGCGGCAAGATCAGTGCCGATATCCAAGACTTCACGTTCAGTGATGGGCAACTGAAGATTCCGAACGACATCGAGATTGAAGCCTTCTCTGGCCGGATCGGCGTCCAGCATTTGGTTACGGAGCGGCTGTTTGGCGATGCGCCGGCGCTGAGTGCCGATATCCGCATGAAGGGGCTGGACTTGAAAGCGGTGACGGCAGCGATGTCGTTCGGCCAGATCGAGGGCACGCTAGACGGCTACATCAATGGTCTGCGCCTATTGAATTGGACGCCGCTCGGATTCGATGCCCGCTTCCAGAGCCAGCGCCGGGAGGGGCAGAAGCAGAAGATCAGCCGTCGTGCCGTTGAAGGCTTGTCGAACATCGGTGGTGCGAGTCTCAACAATGCCCTGATCAATCTGGTTGACTCGTTCTCGTATGCCGACCTCGGTATTGCGTGCCGATTGAAGGAAGATGTTTGCCAAATGGACGGCATCGATTCAGACGGATCTGGCTATACCATCGTCAAAGGCAGTGGCTTGCCGCGCCTGACCGTTCGCGGCTACCAGCGTCAGGTCAATTGGCCGGTGATGCTGAGGCGTTTGCAAGCTGCCGCCAGTGGCACCGGTCCCATCATTGAATAGGAGTTCAGATGTCCGTCATCCGATTGTTCACGAGTCTCAGCGCGGCCGCCATGCTCAGCGCCTGTGTCACCGTCAATGTCTATTTTCCGGAAGCCGAAATCGAAAACGCCGCGAAGGCGTTCGTCGAGGACGTCATTGGCGACACGCCCGCTGCCGATGCGCCCAAGGCAGACGCGCCGACCACCATGAACTGGCGCGTGGCGCTCGCGACCAGCGCCATTGCCGCCGCCGATCTGACAATCGAATCGCCAGCGATTCGCAGTATCCAGGCGCGCATGACCGAGCGCTTCCAGAGCAAGCTCGAAGCGCATTTTAATTCCGGGGCCCTTGGTTTTAAGCGTGACGGCACCATTGATATACGGGATCAGGCAAAAGTGCCGCTTTCGGAGCGCGCGAGCCTGAAACAGATCGTCGCTGACGAGAATCGGGACCGTGCCGCGGTCTATCGAGAGATCGCCGTGGCCAACGAACATCCTGAATGGGAGGCTGACATCCGAACGACGTTCGCCGAGCAATGGATCGCCCAGGCGCGCAAAGGTTGGTACTACCAAGTCGCGGACGGCAGCTGGAAACAAAAATAACAATCCAGTGTAATCAACCACTTGCGAGACAAGATCGGCGAAAAGCCGGTCATGTGGCGCTGTGCCAGACCCAGAATTTGCGACACTTTTGTGCCGATTGTTGCGAGCCGCCGAAAGCAAATTGCCTTAACTCGCTCATTGTGCTTGCTTTTTTTGTGAATATGCAGATACTTGGCCGAGTGCAGCCACCGGAACACCTGTTTGGGATCCACCGTGCGGTGTGCACGGTTTTCTGTTCTCAAGAGGTTTAGTTCAAATGCGTACCGGTACGGTTAAGTGGTTCAACGATGCAAAAGGCTTCGGCTTTATTGCTCCAGATGATGGCGGCGAAGACGTGTTCGTGCATTTCTCGGCGATCACGGCCAAGGGTTTCCGCTCGTTGCAGGAAGGTCAGAAAGTGTCCTTCGACGTGACGACGGGTCCTAAGGGCCTGCAAGCTTCGGGCGTTGCAGTCCTCAAGTAATTGAGGCTGTCACAACCAAAACAAAACCCCGCCTAGGCGGGGTTTCGTTTTTCTGGGGCTTGCTTACTGCTGTCGCGGATGCCGTCAGCGGTACTGCCCAAAGACCTCGCGCGCCAAGGCTGACGCGCAGTTGTTTGGCAGTCCCTTGGCGCCAAATATCAGTCCAAAGACAGAATCCGCTCGCTTTGGACAAACCAGCCATTCTCGGTTGGATTGAACATCGAGCAGCACGTCATGGGCTTTGCGTAGATATGCACGGACACGGCAAGCTCGGTGTCTGATGCATTGCGGATCGTGTGATATTCGTGCGGCGGAATCAGGCTGCCGGCTGAACCACGACCAGCGACGATCGTGCCGCAATTCTCGAAGCGCACCCGTTCGCCATCGCGCTCGCTCGGTTCGTACTGCGTGATCTCCAGCGCGCCCGACCAGACGCCTTCAACACACCAGAGACCTGCGTGGTCATGGATCATCGTGCCTTGCCCAGGCCCCCAGGTCATCGCAATCACCGCGTAATCGTGGTTCTCGCTGCGATACAACTCGCGCCGCGCGTAGTGCTCGCCGCAACAGCTGAACACTTCGGCGGGCAACTCGATGTCGCGATCCTGAATCATCTGGCACAGCGCCTTGCGCAATGCCTTGGTGACCGACTCTGGGCACGGGTTGGCAACCGCTTGATCGATGAGGGCGACAAAGCGTTCGTGACCCGGGAAATTCTGAAGACTCATGTGCTTGCTTCCGGCTGTAGACCGGAATCTTACAAACAGCCCAGGAAATCTGCGACAGGTGGTGCAAATCGTTCAAAATCGACGAGAAACGAATCGTGGCCCTGGATACTGGGCAGGGCATAGAAATCCACCACGCCACCGGCGCTCCGGAGCCCTTCTGCGATCTCCCGCTGTTGCTCGATCGGAAACAGGATGTCGGACGGCACACCGATCACCAGGGCCCGGCGGACTTGCATCTTGGCCAGTGCGATGTCCACCGCACCGCCGTGATCGGCCAGATCGAACCAATCCATGGCGCGCGACAGATACAGGTAGCAATTCGGATCAAAACTGCCGACGAACCGATCGGCGTGGGCATCCAGATAGGCCTCGACTTCGAATTCGCGACCAAAAGCCTGCGTCGATGGCTGCGAAACCCGCTTTCTGCCGAAGCGGCCACGCCACTCCTGGGCCGAACGATACGTGACCATGCCAAGCTTGCGAGCCAGCCGGAAGCCGTCCTCGGGCCAAGAATCTGACGCGTAATTGCCGTCGAGCCAACGAGGGTCGCGGCGGATGCACTCGCGCTGCAGCGAGCGAATGGCGGTCGCAAAAGGCAACGAATGGGGCGCTGTCGAGATCAACACCATGTTTGGCGCCTGGCCCGGAAACATGACGCCGTAGGCGAGGGCGCTCATGCCGCCCATGGATGGACCAATCAGCGCCTTGAGCTGGCGAATGCCAAGCCCTGCAACGAGCAGTTGCGCCGACTGCGCAACGTCTTCGAGGCAGATATCGGGAAATCTCAGGCGATAGGGCAGGTGGTCGTCCGGATGGGGCGACGCCGCGCCGGTCGAGCCCTTGCAGCTCCCCAACGAGTTCACGCAGATCACAAAGAATCGACGCGTGTCGATTGCCTTGCCAACGCCGATCATGGCCTCCCACCAGCCGGGGCTGGGGTCGTCCCGCCCGGCGGCCGCATGGGCGCTGGGGGAAAGGCCAGTCAGGATCAGAATGGCATTGTCGCCCGCTGGGTTCAGCTCGCCCCAGGTCTCATAGGCCAGGCGTGCCCCGGCGAGGCTGCCGCCCCGGCGGAGCACAAATGGTGACGGTAATTCAAAGAAGCGGGTGGCCGACATAACAGGAAATGAAGATCAAGGCTGCGAGCTTATCGGCTGGCTTTTGCCGGCCGCAATGCTTGACAGCGCAAAGCTTGGGCGAATTCGTTGTTTCGTCATGCCGGAACAAGGATTTGGGACCCTGATGAGGGGCCCAACCGCCGCTGAACCGGTGGCGCCAATGCCACAGAATTGCGCACATTGGCCACTGGCGGGTAGCGCGATTCAGGTGGCTCGGGCTATAAGTCTTTCGGAGAATTGAAAGGGTTCATTGTGAGTGAGGAAATTCTGATTAACGTGACCCCGCGCGAAACGCGGGTGGCATTGATCGAAAATGGCATGTTGCAGGAGGTTTATGTCGAGCGCACCTCCAAGCGCGGCTACTTCGGGAATGTCTACAAAGGCCGGGTGCAACGGGTGATGCCCGGTATGCAGGCGGCGTTTGTCGAAATTGGCCAAGAGCGCGCCGCGTTTTTGCACGCGTCCGACATCTTGCGAAAGCCCGACGCCGAGTTGGAAGGCGCCGACGTTCAGCCGAGCGTGGTGCCGCCGATCAACGAACTCGTGCACGAGGGGCAGGACATCATCGTGCAGGTGATCAAAGACCCGATCGGCAGCAAAGGCGCGCGGCTCACGACGCATCTGTCGCTGCCTTCCCGCTACTTGGTGTTGCTTGCAAGCAGCAAGACCGTTGGCGTGTCGGCGCGGATCGAAGACGAGGCCGAGCGGGCGCGCCTGCGCGATGCGGTGCTGATGATGGAACCGGAGCGCGAACATGGCTACATCGTCCGGACCAATGCCGAAGGTTTGCCGGCGGAATCGCTGGCCGATGACGTTGCCTACCTGAAGCGTGTGTGGCGCGCCGTCAGTGCGCGGTTTCAAAACGCCCGCGTGGGCGACTGCGTTTACGAAGATTTGTCGTTGCCGCTGCGCTCCGTGCGCGATCTGATGCGTGCCAACATCGAGAAGGTCCGGATCGACTCCCGCGAGACGTTCGAGCGCACGCTCAAGTTCGTCAATCAGTTCATGCCCACGATGGTTGACCGGATCGAGCATTATCCGGGCGAACGACCAATCTTTGATTTGTATGGTGTCGAGGACGAAATTCAGCGCGCCCTGAAGAAGGAGGTGCCACTGAAGTCTGGCGGTCACCTCATCGTGGATCAGACCGAGGCGATGACCACGGTCGATGTCAACACGGGCGGATTTCTCGGCACGCGGAATCTCGAGGAAACGGTCTACCGCACGAACCTCGAAGCGGCGCAGGCGGTGGCCCGGCAACTGCGCGTACGGAACATCGGTGGCATCATCATCATCGACTTCATCGACATGGTCGACGAGGAACACAAGCGCCAAGTGCTGCGGCAATTGGAAAAGGCGCTGGCCCGCGATCACGCCAAGACCACGGTGTATGACATGTCGCCGCTTGGTCTCGTCGAAATGACCAGAAAGCGCACGACCGAGAGTCTTGAACGCCAATTGTGCGAGCCGTGTCCCGCCTGTATCGGTCGCGGTTCGTTGAAGACGGCCGAAACCGTTTGCTACGAGATTTTTCGCGAAATTACCCGTGCGGTGCGGCAGTTCGACTGCGAAAAGCTGCTGGTGCTGGCGGCCCCGAAAGTGGTGTCCCGGATCTTGGACGAAGAGTCTGCTGCGGTGGCCGAGCTTGAGGAGTTCATCAAGAAAACCATCCGCTTCCAGTCCGAAGACCAGTACCCACAAGAGCAATACGACGTCGTGCTGCTGTGATGCGCTTGTTTGACCCGGTCCAGCTTGAATTGACGACTGCGAGCCGTTGGCAATGAAGCGGCTGCGTACCCGTCGACTCCGGTTCCTGATCTACGGCACCCTGGCTGGACTGCTCATTCTGGGCGCGGCCTTCATGGGTCTCGCTGGGCTGGCGTTTCCTTGGGTGCTGGATCATCCGGAACGGGTCGAGGCCATGCTCGAAGAGCGGCTGCAACGCGAAGTGGAGATTGGCACGCTCCGTGGCAATTGGGAGACCAACGGTCCGATTTTCATCATAGAGGACTTGCGGATCGGCGCCCGTGATGCCGGCGAGCCATTGCGTATTCCGACGGCCGAGCTGAAGATCGATTTCTATGCGCCGTTCAAGCGCGGGGCGTCTTGGCAGGAATTGCGGATCATCGGGCTTGCGATCGATGTGCAGCGCGATCTGACCGGTCAATGGCAGCTCCTGCAATGGCGCAGCGAGCAGGAACAGAAAGTTAGAGACTTCAGCGAACTCGATCGGCTCGGCAGCGTCCGCATCATGCGCTCCAGCCTCAATATTCGAGATGACCTCCGTGGCCACAGTGTGCGGATTCAGGACATCGACCTCGATGTCCTGCCCGGTGGCACGAGCAGCGTCGTCCGCGGTCGCCTGACCCTGAATCAGGACGTGGCGCCCTTGCTCTTTCGCTGCGAGGGTCAGCAGCGCTGGAATCGGATCGACTGCTACATCGAAGCCAAGAAGTTTGATGCGGCGGTCTGGACCGAAGGGTTGAACCTCGGCGGCATTCGAATTCGCAAAGGTGAGGGCAACCTTGCCGTGTGGCTCACATTGCGTGCGCAACGGTTGGCGCACAGCCGCATCGAGTGGCAACTCAAGGATCTCGAACTCGCCGGGCTCCGTCCGGTGCAGATGCCGCCTGAGCTGAGCATCGAGCCGCGCATGAGCCTCGCGAGCTCGGCCGGATCGGTGGAGTACCGCTTTCGCGATGGCATGGACGAACTGGCGCTGCTGGAAGGCGACGATCTGGATCACCCTGAGGCGCTGACCCGGCTCAATCTGCAGCGTTTGGGCGAGCGCTGGCAACTGGTGGCCGACCAGATCCAAGTGGGGCGGTTCGCCCGCCTGGCGACGCTGCTCGATTCGGTCTCGCCGAAGCTTGCGGGTTGGCTGTTTGAAGCGAGTCCACAAGGCGTGCTGACGGGCGTATCGCTTTTTGCCGACGATGGGAACCTGCAAGCGATTTCCGCGCGCGCCACGTCGTTGGGCATGTCGGCCACGCGCCAATCGCCTGCGCTCGAATCGCTCGCGGGCAGTATTCATGGCGACGGTGGTGCCGTGTTCTTTGAACTCGACCCGAACACGGCCAGCGCGATCGATTACCCTCACGTGTTTGGGCGCCGCGTGCCGGTCAATATCCAGGAGCTTCGGGTCGCGCTGATCCGCGAGGCGGACAATTACCGGGTAGAGGCTTGGCCGCTGCGGCTTGACGGCGAAGGATTCTCGCTGGCTGGCCATGCGGCAATTGATCTGGTCAGTGGCGAAACTCCGTTGCTGGACTTGGGCATTGAAGTGTTTCCAAGCGACATCGTTGCGGCGAAAGACTTCTGGCCACTGAACACGATGCCGGCCAAGACGGTGCAATGGTTGAATGATGGCCTGAAACGCGGTCGCATCGAACATGGCTATGCGGTGTTTCGCGGCCATCCGAGCGATTGGCCATTCTTCAACGATGAAGGTCGCTTTGAAGCGGTCGCCCACGTTGCCGACGTCGATCTCCATTACGCCGAAAACTGGCCCGACGGCATGTTGAAACAGGCCACGGCCCGCTTCATCAACAAATCGATGGTGGTGAATCTGATCGAAGCCGATGTGCTGGGCAATCGCGTGTTCGACGGGCTGAGCACGATTGCCAGCATGAAAGATCCCGTATTGACGCTCGACACCAAGGCGGTGGGAGATGGCGAAAACTTGCTCGCCCTGATGCGGCAGAGTCCGTTGGCGCTCAAATACGGCGAGCAGATGGCTGGCCTTCGAGTCGGTGGCGTGGGCGAAGTGGAGGTCTCGATGCGAATTCCGCTGCGCAAAGATCTCGGTGAGCACCAGGTGGATGGTCGCGTGCGGCTGCGCCAGGCCGACCTGGCTGACGACAAATGGCAGCTCAGCTTCGGTCAGGCGTACGGCACGATTCGGTTTTCCGAAAGCGGCTTCAGTGCCGATGCCTTGCATGTACTGGTGGGCGAGGACTTGGGACAACTGAGCATTGCCGCTGGCACATTCGTCTCCGATCCCGAACGCTTGGTGGCCGAGGCCAATCTGCAAGGCAATTTCCCGGCGAGTTCAGCGATGAGCGGCTTCCCGACGCTGCAGCGGTTCTGGCCCTTGGTGCCAGGCAAAACGGATTGGGATCTGAGCCTGAGTGTGGATCGCGCCGAAGAAGGCCAGTTGGGCCGGAAGCGCCTCAGTATGCAATCGGACCTGAAAGGGATTGCGTTGGCGCTGCCCGCACCGCTACGAAAGGACGCCGAAACGGCGATGCCGCTGACGCTTGCCATGGACTTGCCGGTCGAAGGCAGTAATGTGTCGCTGCAGTTGGGGCATCTTCTGTACATGACGGCGCACCTCAAGAGTCCGAGCCGGCCATTTGGTGGGGCCATCCAGTTGGGCAGTGCGTTGCCGCCGGTGTTGCCCGAACAAGGGCTCGAAGTGTCCGGCAATGTGCCCGCCGTGGACCTCGGGAGTTGGGCATCGCTGATTTCGGCATTGACCGCTCGTGATCCATCCGACACGGGCGCGGCCAGCGAGCCCATGCCGATCAATATGGACGTGCAGGCGGCCGAACTCAACTTGCTCGGGCGGGCCATGCTCGACACGAGATTGCAGGTCAGTCGTCAGGACGATTCCTTGCGGCTCGACTTCTCCGGCCCATCGATCGAAGGCAACTTCCTGCTGCCGAACAGCGAGCGCGAACGGCGTGGCGTGACGGCGCGCTTTGATCGGCTGCATTGGCCCGAAGCGATGGCGACCCCAGTCGTTGCAGGTGGCCCGCAGGCGCCCACGCTGGATCCAAAAACGCTACCGCCCTTGCACATCTGGGTCCAGGACCTGCGACTCGGGGACTCCCAGTTCGGCGAGGCGCGTATCGAAGCGCGGCCGGATGAACTCGGCCTGCAGATTGAACAGTTCGATACACGCAGTCCGCAGTTGACCATACGCGGTGGCGGTTGGTGGCGACTGACGGCCGAAGGCGAGCGCAGTGGTCTCGACATCACGTTCAGCAGCGAGGACCTCGGCAAGATGCTCGGCACGCTCGGCTATGCGGGGCTTGTCGATGGCGGCCAGACCGTTGCGCGCTTGAACGGCGATTGGGTGGGTTCACCAGCGCAGTTCAAGCTTGATCGCATGGATGGCGCGCTGACGGGAGAAGTCGGCCCCGGGCGCATTCTCGACGTCGACCCAGGCGCCGGACGACTATTCGGATTGGTCAACTTCGGCGCCATCCCACGTCGACTCACGCTCGATTTTCGTGACTTCTTCGAGAAAGGGATGGCCTTTGATTCCATCAAGGCCGGCTTTCAGCTGAAGGACGGCGATGCGTACACCGATGATCTGAATATCCAAAGCCCCTCTGCCGAAATTCGCGTGCGCGGACGCGCTGGTCTCGCTGCGCATGACTACGATCAGATCATGGAAGTGCGCCCGCGCGTGGGCGGCACCCTGCCGGTCGTCGGTGCGGTGGCCGCAGGGCCAGTCGGCGCGTTGGCCGGCGTGCTCGCACAAGGCGTGTTGAAGAAGCCGCTCGATGCGATGGCTTCGGCCACCTACCAGGTGCAAGGCACGTGGGACGATCCGAAGATCACCTTGTTGTCGAAGTCGAAATCTCCCAGTAAGCCGGCCCAAGTGCCGAAGCCCGAGCCAGTCGGGCCAGCTGATCAGGGCTGAGCCCTCTCACACCGTTCATCGTGCGGTCTTAGAATCGACCCATTCAACGTTTTGTCGGTTCCAAATCACGTACGAGGTCAGCAATGCCGCCCTCTGGTTGGGTGGTGCGGGCAACGCGCGAGGTCACCGCCAAATCACCACTGACATTCGCGACCGTCGCAAACATGTCGGGTACGAGATCCACTGCGAGCAACAGACCGAGTGGTTCGACCGGCAAACCAAGCGAATGCGTGACGGGCAGATTCGTGCCCATGAAAATCGCTTGCCCGGGCAAGCCGACCGAGCCGATGCTAATGACGACGGCGAGCAGCGTTGCGAGGATCAGCGGCGCCAGCGCGAGGTCGATGCCGAACGCCCAGGCGATGAAGGTCGCGACGGCCATGTATTGCACAGGGCTGGTGATCCGGAACAAGGATACGGCCATTGGCAACACCAAGCCCACGACGTTGGCCGGATACCCGAGTGTCTTGCCGCTGGCATCCATCATGGCCGGCAGACTGGCGAGCGACGATTGCGTGCTCGCTGCGACCATTTGCGCTGGCAGAATGGCCGGTGCGTAGCGACTCAGCGTTTCACCGCCACCGAGGCGCACGTACGCGTACAGCGCGATGATGATGCCAAGATACAAACAGCACAGCATCGCGATGTAGATGCCGAGCGCGCCCAGCACGGCGGCACCAGCCTCGGCTGCAACGGGCAGAATCAGACACGCAACGCCAATCGGTGCGAGCCATAGCACCCCATTGACGATGACGATCATCGTGTCGGCAATCGCTTGGCAGAACTCGACCAGCATGGCGCGACGCTTCGCCTCGATACGATTCAAGGCAAACGCAAAGCACAACGCAAAGACGACCAGCGGCACGATGCTGCCCTCGGCAGCGGCCTTGATCGCATTCGTCGGCACGAGCTGCTGCAGCCAGAGCAGCAGGCCAGAAGGCGGCGCGGGCGGCGTGCTGCCAGCCCGCAGCGCATTGATCAACGCTTCCGACGGCTCAAAAAAGCTGAGGAACACGGGTGCGAGCAACGCGGCGTAGCTGCTGGCGAGCGTCAGCAGCAACAGAAACCACAGCATCGCCTTGCGCGCCACGCGCCCGGATGTCGCGGCATTCGTGGCCGAGTTCACCCCGACAATCAGCATGCAGACGACCAACGGCACGATCGTCATCTGCAAACCGGCGAGCCACAGCCCACCAAAGACTTTGGCGCCTGCGGCGAGATTGCTCGACCATTCAGCGCCAATGCTTGGGCTCAACAGACCAATCAGCAACCCAGCAAGCAAGCCCAGCAGAATGCGCCAAGGCGCGGACAGATTCAATTTCAAGGCAGACTCCGAGGTAGCTTCCAGGCGCGTTTGAGCGCCTGATATTGAGGTGTGGGCAAGAGTAGAAAACGCGGCTCACGTGTGGCGTCCAACCACCTGAGCACGGCATCGAGATCCGACGCAGCCATCGCTGTGCAGCCGGCTGTGGGGCGATCAGGCGCCCGCCAACGATGCGCGAAGATGCAGCTGCCGCGGCGGTCTGCGCCTTCCAGATTGTGGCTGATCAGAAAGCCGCGGCGATAAAGATCGTCGCCCAGATGCAGATCGCGGCGCATGGGCTCCGAGCTGCCCTTTATGGCTTCGGCGCCCACGTTGTTCTGGTCGACGATCTGGTTGTAGTAGGGCGAGCCCGGCACGTCGATGCACCAGTCGCTGGCGTCCATCGGCTGATATGGCAGGCCGGTCTCGGCAGTGGCGTCGGCACCAAACGCGAACCCGATCGAGAACAGCCCGGCGGGTGCCTTGCCATCGCCTTCCATTTTTTCCGGCACGCCAGCGTCACCGCGATGGAGACCAATGCCCCACGCGCTGCCGTTCTTGCCGAGTTGCACGGGGATCGCCGGGCCGACGCGACGCCAACCGAAGCGCCGCTTTTCAAAGCGCTGCAGCGTCGCGCTTTTGGCGTTCCATTCAGCGGGCACGACGGTAATTAGTTGCTGGCCAGTCTGCCAGGACGGAATCGTCGCGGCGGCGCGCGCGAGTCCTGAAGTCAATACGCTGCATAGCAGTGCCATTGCAGCCAAACACCAAACCCTACGCATTTGGATCATGGTTCGAGTAGTTCCCGGACACCGAGTCCCGGTGTGTGATTGACGTGAATCAGCGCGTGTTCAAAGCGCGTATCGAGCACGATGCCCGGCTCCAGACACAGCGCCGCAGCATCGAGATCGATAAAGCGGATGACATCGCGACGCGCGGCCGCGACATGCGCCGCGGCGCTGACGCCGAGCGCGGATTCGAGCATGCAGCCGATCTGGCAGGGGACGCCGAATTGGCGACACAGATCAGCGAGCATCAGCGTGTTTCGAATGCCGCCGGCCTTCATCAACTTCAGGTTCACAAGATCAGCCGCTTGCAGCTCCAACACGCGCAGCAACTGCCGAAGATCAAACACACTCTCATCAACCATCACGGGTGTCGCGACGTGCTCACGAATGTGGCGTAGACCCGCGATATCCGCTGCGGGGACCGGTTGTTCGATCCAGGCTGGCTGGATGCCATCCTGCTCCAGCGCACGAAGGATCTGCACGGTTTGCCGCGCGTTCCAGGCTTGGTTGGCATCCAATCGTAATTCCACCTGACCATCCAGATGCGCGTGCAGGTGGCGGACGCGGGCGAGGTCGCTCGCAGGATCGCCGCCGAGCTTGATCTTCAGGGCTCGAAACCCCCGGGCCACGGCCGCCGCGGCATCGGCCAGCATGGCGTCCGGTGCATTCAGACTGATCGTCAAATTCGTTTCCAACACACTAGGCTGGCCGCCCAAAGCGACACATAGCGGTTGCGCCAGAAACGTCGCCCAGAGATCGTGCAGCGCCATATCGATCGCTGCTTTGGCATTGTTGTTGTGGGCAATCGCGGCGTCGTTGGCCTGCAGCAGTTCGTGCAAGCAGGCGATCGATCGGCCAATCAATCGCGGCGCCAGATGCTCCGTGATGGCGGCCACAATCGAACCATGGGTATCGCCGGTAATCGCTGCCGTGGCCGGCGCGGACCCATAGCCCTGAATGCCCACATCCGTGTCGAGTATGACGGCGATATCGTCCACTTGCTGCACGGTGCGCAGCGCCGTCTTGAACGGTGTGATCAACGGCGCACGGATGCGGGTCAAGTGGCAGGCAGTGATGATCATGGCGCAGGCGTCGCAGTTTGGAGGACGGTCAACAAGTCGATCCAGGAGCGCCCATCTTCGCTAAGTAGCGGCGAGAGCGGGGTCACCACGACCCCGCGAAACGTGAGATCGCGGCGGTTGCCAGCTAAATCTTGCACCCTGGCCGTATGGGCATCGTGGAGTACGTAGAACTCGCCGTCGCGCTGACCAACCAGCATCATCACGTGTCCGGGCATGTAGAGCCGATCCCCAGGCTGCAAGGCGCCGAGTGCCTGGAGCCGATCTGAGTGATTCATGGTTGCCGGCAGTTCGGTCCGCGCAAACGCCAGACTGCGTGCCTGATCACCCGTATTGCGCGGCATGACGATGCCGACACTCCGATAGATTTCGGCGATCAGCCCAGAGCAATCGCGGCCACCATCGTCATGGCCCCAACCGTAACGCTCGCCCAGAAACCGAAAGCCCTGGCGCAGCAAATTCGCACGCGAGTAGGCCAAGGGTTCGGTGGCACTCGCGATCGACTTCGGCAACAAGATCGGGCGAATCACGAGACGACCCGCCGCACCACGCATTGGCGCCTGGAGCACCCAATGCGCCAGTGGCAACTGGCCTGATACAGCTTGGTCCATCGGCCAGTCGGCGACCCATGGCAGGCGTACGCCCATGTCCAAACGTAGACCGTGCGCGATCTCGGGATCGAAGCTGGACTCGGCAGTGGCTGCCAGAATCCAGCGCGCCGGTTCGCTTGTCGCAAAGCCAAGAACCGTCTGCCGATCACCCACGGCGAGTTGGTCCTGATGCATCCAGGCCGCGTAGCGATCGCTCTGCACGAACGCCCATTGCCGGTCGCGAGAGTGATGCAGAATCGCCACCGCGTCACCTGGGAACAAGGCCGACTCCTGCAACCGATCCAGATCGGTGCTGCCTTGCGTGCTGAACAACGCGGTATCGGTCGGCAGTGTGCGTAGATCGGCGCGTGTGGTCACCAGTCCCCATGCAACGGGCACATGTTTGGCGATCGCGCTAAGGTTCAGGTCCTTCTGCCAGCGACGACGCAGCGACTTGCTGGGCGGCTTGCCGGAAGCCAGCACGCGCGTACTCGGGTCTTGACTGAAGCTGGCAATCTGGGTGCGAAGGGTGTCGCCATCGATCTGTTCGGGCAATTGGTGCAGGTCCCGCAAACTGCGGTCGCCGGCGAACTGTCGTCGGTTGAATGCGCTGATCTGATCCCGCGGCAACAGCACGTCGTCGGCGCCAGCATTCTGCGCAATCCAGAATCCTGCGTCGAGGTGGTGTGCGTCGATGGTCCAAGGCAATGCGGCCCGGCTGCTTGGAGCCAGGCACAGCAGCGACCATAGTAAGACGCACCGCAACCGGTGCGAAACGGCATTCAGAGCAGGCATGACCCGATGGTAGCAACCTCCGCTGTTGAGCGTGAGCCCGATACACTCAGGCTTTGCCGCAACGAACCAGGTGCCACGATGCGCACGCTTCTGATGCTGCTGGCCGGTCTGACCTTAGTGGCTTGTACGCACCGGTCAAAGCCGGTCACTCCCGCACTGACGCCGTTGGTGGATGTGCAGTCGCTCGTGCCAGACCTTCATGTCGACATGCGGTATTTCGGCACCAACAATTTCGTGGGGACGCGGATAGACGGCTATGAGGCGAACAAGTGCCTGTTGCAAGCGCCGGTCGCCAACGCATTGGCAGCCGTCGAGCGCCGTCTTCGCGCCGAATCGAAGCGCTTGCTGATCTTCGATTGCTACCGACCCAAGCGTGCCGTCGCGCACTTCATGCGCTGGGCGCGTGATCTGGACGATCAGGCCACAAAACCTGCCTATTATCCGAATCTCGACAAGTCTGTGCTGGTGCCCGATTACATTGCCGAGCAATCCGGGCACAGTCGGGCGGACACGGTCGATCTTGCGATCATGACGTGTCAGTCGGTCGACGACATCAATACGTGCACGATGCTCGATTTCGGCACGCCCTTCGACTTCTTTGACCCCCTTGCGAATACCGATTCCGACAAGGTTTCGGCCCAGTCTCGAACGAATCGGCAAGCGCTGGTCGATGCGATGGCCGCAGCAGGGTTTCGGAACTATCCGTTGGAATGGTGGCACTTCACGTTGAATGACCCGGAGCACCCGGGTCCGGCGCGCGATGAACCCGTGCAGTGACGCCTACGTGCGACGTCGCGTGGCGCGACACGCGGCAGCGCCCGGCTAGTCGCGCGGGCGCAGGCGCTCCGCTGGGAAACAGCACGAGAACATGCTGCCCACGCCGACCTGACTCTCAATATTGAGCTTCGCCTGATGGAGGTTCAACACGTGCTTGACGATTGACAGGCCGAGGCCGGTGCCACCCTTTTCCCGCGAGCGGCTGGTCGACACGCGATAGAAGCGCTCGGTCAGGCGCGGAATGTGTTCGGCAGGAATCCCGAAGCCCGTATCCTGCACACTGAAGCAGGCACCCTGATCCTTGAGCTGCCAGCGCACCGTGATGCTGCCGCCGGTCGGCGTATAGCGTACGGCGTTGGCAATGAGATTCGAAAACGCACTGTGCAAGTCTTTCATCGAACCGTGCAGGTCGGCCTGACACAGATTGTCGACCTGAATCTGGTGCTGCCCCTTTGATAGCGCTTCGGCTTCGCGCTTCAGCGTCGCCATCATCGCCGTCATGCTGACTGGCTCATCGCCAGCGGCTTCGGTGGCGTCCAGTCGCGACAGCGTGAGCAAGTCCTCAACCACTTGCGCCATGCGTTTGGATTGTCGATGCATCTCCTCGATCATCGTGGCGATGCTCGGGTGCTCATCGGTTTCGATCATGTCCAAGTAGCCGTGGATCACCGTCAATGGCGTGCGCAACTCGTGCGATACGTTTGCGACAAAATCCCGACGCACCTGCTCCAACTTCATCAGGAGGCTGATGTCTCGGACGATCAGCATCGCGTGGTCGTCCTGATACGGCACCAAGCGCATCGACAGACGCTTGTCACGATCGGCGGCTGTCTGCACGTCGATCAACGGCTCCTGCTGCGGTTGCCCGAGCAGCCATTCGCGCATCACCGGTTCGGTCAGCAGGTTCAACACCGGTTGCCCGCGGGCCTTGCTCAACCGGAAGCCGAGCAGGCCCTCTGCCGCGGGGTTCGCCCAGACAACTTGTTGCAGAGGGCTGAGCACGATGATGCCATCGGGCAGGGCGGTCGCAGCGGAGCGATAGGCGCGCAGCAGGCGGACCAGACGACGTTGCCGTTGACGCATGGATTGATGCCGGGATTGAATGAAAGAGGCGATCTCGGACCACACGCCTTGCTCAAACGGCGGCGCCTCGCGCGTTCGCGAGCCCAGCCAGCGCTGCAGTTGCGCCAGCGACCAGAGCATCCAGAGGCCGTAGGCGGCGAGTGCGACCAGAAAGCAAATCAGGACTTGGCCGACGACCAGGCCGAAGACCAGCGCAATCAGCAGCAACAGCAGCAAGCGTCCAAGCGACACTTGCCAGGCATGCGCACGCAAGCTGGTGGACAAGGAACGGGGCATCAGGGCAGCGGCGGCGTGGCTGAAAAACGATAGCCCGAACCGCGTACGGTCTGGACGAGGTCTTCTCTCTGGAACGGCTCCAGCGTCTTCCGCAGGCGGCGGATGTGCACATCCACCGTGCGTTCTTCGACGTACGTGCTGCCGCCCCAGATGTGATCGAGCAGTTGGGCGCGCGAATACACACGCTCCGGATGCGTCATCAGGAAATACAGCAGACGGTATTCAGTCGGACCAATGCTGACGGGCTGCTCGCCCGCAAATACTCGATGCGCAGGGCCATCGATTCGCAAGCCGCCAAATTCGACCGAGCCATCTTGTCCCTCACCGCTGACCCGGCGCATGACGGACTTGATGCGCGCAATCAGCTCGCGTGCCGAGAAGGGTTTCACGACATAGTCGTCGACACCCGCCTCAAGCCCGCCGACGCGGTCGTCTTCCTCGCCGCGTGCGGTCAGCATGATGATGGGCACATCGCGGGTCATCTCGTCCCGGCGTAGACGCCGTGCAAAGTCGATGCCGCTTGTGCCGGGCAGCATCCAGTCCAGCAGAATCAAGTCCGGGACCTTTTCGGCGATGGCAGATTGCGCCTGGCGCACGTCGGCGGCGTGCACGGGCGACATGCCGGCACGTGAGATCGCCATCGCGACCATGTCGCGGATGGCGGTTTCGTCTTCAACGATCAGAATTTGCTTCAACATGACCATTCGGTGGCAATCGGATTGCCTGACATTGAACCCACCGATTGTTGCCGATCCATGACAAACCCGTCAGATCGATGACGGGATTTTGACGATGAGGTGCCAATTTGCAGTCATTTTGCGGCCGATGGTTGGGGAACCATGCCGTCTGGGCCGGGACGATTACCGCGCCAATCCCAGGCGCTGCTCGGTTTCCGGGTGGATCCGGCGCCGCTCGAGTTCCAAAATGTATGGGGTGATTTCAGCAATTCGGGCCTCGACCCGGGCGCGCTGGTAATAACTGACGCTCGGTCGGTCCAACAGGCGCTTCAGCTGCTCCATCGCATCAAATGGTCGGCCGGTATACAGCGCCACTTCGGCATGGGCCTCCAAAGCCCGGTCCTCGTCGCCGGCCAGTTCGTTGGCGCGCGCAAACGTCAACTGCAGCGTTGGGTCCCAGCCACGTTTGTTGATCAGCGGGCGCAGCGTTTCGGCGGCCAGACGTCCCTGGTCCGTCTTCGTACTGGCGATCAGCGCTTCGGCATAGGCGATCTTCAACGGTGCTGAATCCGGGTAATCATTCAACAGCGGCAACAGCCGTGCTGCCGCAGCCTGGTGTTGCCCGGCGGCCACTTCCGCTTGGGCAAGGGAGATCAGGTACGTGAGATGGTCTGGATGCCGATCCAGCAGCTTCTTCAGCAGGCTGACAGCCTCTGCGTGCATGGCGGCACGCGACAGTGCCAGACCCAGACCATATTCCAGCGCCTCACGCTGCGCCGGCTTGCTCTGTTTCAATTCCCGCTGGTAGTCGGCGACCAGGATGCTTGGCGCGTCGCTCGACAACACTCGGGCCCGGTGCTTCATCAAATTGAACTTTGCGTCGTCGGGCTTGTAGAGCGACGCGACAACCGGCTCTTCGGTGACGAGCTTTTCAGCGCGCTCATGGGCTTCGGAGACGCGGGTAATCGTGACCGGGTGCGTTCGCAGGTAAGGCGGTGGGCCCTCGCCATTGGCGCGGGTTTCGTTGGCCAGTCGCTTGAAGAAGTCGGCCGCGGCCACTGGTGCAAACCCGGTCCGGTACAAGATGCCGATGCCGATCCGATCGGCCTCGAATTCATTGTGGCGCGTGAAATTGATCTGCTGCTGCTGCATGGCACCGATGCCGGACGCCAAGATGGCCTCGGTGGCATCGCCACTGGTATTGCGGGTGGCAACGAGCGCGCCGAGCATGGCCAGCGCAATCGGAATGGTCGATTTCTGCATTTTCTCGTAGGCGCGCACGAGATGGCGCTGCGTAACGTGCGCGACTTCGTGGCCCATCACCGCGGCCAGCTCGTCCTCACGCTGCGCGACATACATCAGGCCGGCGTTGACGCCGACAAAGCCACCCGGAGCCGCAAATGCATTGATGTCGTTCGAGCGGACAATGAAAAACGTGAAGTTCTGCTCCGGCCGTTCGCTGTGGGCGACCAGACGATAGCCGAGGGTCTCGATGTAGTCCGCCAGAATCGGGTCGTCGACCACGTAGCCGAGCCGGCGGTACTCGTAGAACATCTGCCGGCCATACCGGTCTTCTTCTTCGGGGGTCAGCACTTCGGCCGCCGACGAGCCCATTTCGGGCAGGCTGATGTCGGTGGCGTGAGCCAAGTTCAGAAAAAGCAACAGTGCGATCAGCGATGGCTTGCTAAACTTCATGGTTTGACACGCAAGAGACAGGGAATATGACCGGTTCGGCACCGGGAAGTTCAAGTCTGGAGCGTAACGGAAATGGCGTTAGCCGACTGTTGTGTGAGTCGTGCTGGTGCCAGAGCCCTCCACCCGACCGAGAATTGCCTTGAATCGCGCAGGATTGTTCGTCCAACGTGGCCCGGATGCGGGATTCGTACCGGCATTGATTGCTGCGTGCGCGGACTTGCATCAGTCGGCGGGCCCGTTGCGCGTGCTGTTTTTGTATGGTGACGCCGCCCGCGCGGCCGATCTTCTGCAGGTGGCAGCAGCCGATCGCGCTGCCTATGCCGCGCTGCTGCAAGCATGTCGCGACGCGGGCGGCAGCACCTTGGTATGCCAGACCGCGTTGGAAAAGCTTGGGATCGCCGTCAGTCCTGAGCTCCCGCTGTCCGTCGGCAGTCTGGGGCAGTGGTTTGACCTGCTGCATGATCTCGACGCCGTTGCAAGCTTGTCCCCATGAAACGATTCGCCGTGTATTTGCCGGAATGGACTCATGAGCGCTGGGTGTGGCTGCTGGACTTCACGCTCGCAGGATTGTCGTTCGAACATTCGTTTGATCTAATCATCGGGGAAGCCGTGCAGGCGATGCTCGACTGCGGCAGTCCGGATGCAACCCGTGTACAGAAGCAGATCGCCGCGCTCCAGCACCACGGGCTCAATGCAATCCATGTGCAGGCGCACGACCAGACGATGGACGGCTATACGCATGTCTTCCGTTTCTGAGCTGGTCCTGCCCGATGGCCGCCGGCTGGGTCTGGATGCCCGCGGCTACCTGCTTGACTGGGAAGCTTGGGACGCCGCCGTGGCCGATCAGATGGCCAGTGCTGAAGGCCTGACGCTCGGCCCCGCCCATTGGCAGATCATTCATCTGCTGCGTGAATACTATGCGGCGTTCGAAGTGGCGCCGCCGATGCGCCTTCTGGTTAAAGAAGTTGGCCAGAGGCTTGGCCCGGAGGCCGCTTCCAGCCGATACTTGTATCGATTGTTTCCGGATGGGCCAGCGAAACAAGCTTGCCGTTATGCCGGTCTGCCCAAACCTGTGTCCTGTATTTGACTGACTCCCGAGGCCCTGCTTGAACCGCGTGCTGATGTACACCACTGCGATCTGCCCCTACTGCGTGGCAGCGAAGAACTATTTGGTCAGCCGCGGCTTGAACTACGAGGAAGTCCGAGTCGATCGGGACCACGAGCGCATGCGCGAGATGATCACCCGCACCCAGCGGCGCAGCGTGCCGCAGATTTTTATCAACGACCACCATGTCGGTGGCTATGACGATCTGGTCACTCTCGACCGATCGGGTGGCCTCGACGCTTTGCTGATCAAGGAATAATTCATGGACGACCGCGTCAAGCAGTTCACCGACTTCAGAAAGCGCATGAACGAGCGCATTCTGGCCGAAGACAATCAAGTGGTGCGCCGGTTTTTCGCGCTCGACACGCAGACGTACAAGGCCGGGGCGCTGGACGTCAAGACCAAAGAGATGCTGGGACTGGTCGCGTCGATGGTGCTGCGTTGTGACGACTGCATCAGCTACCACGTCGCCCAATGCAAAGAGGTCGGCGTCACGCGCGATGAGTTCTTTGAGATCTTCAGCGTCGGTCTCGTCGTCGGTGGCTCGATCGTCATTCCGCATCTGCGCCGCGCGGTCGATTTTCTGGACCAACTCGAACAACAAAGCACAAGCAGTGACGCCTGTGCACAACATGGAGCACAGTCATGACTCATACGATTGCCGTGATTCGCGGCGACGGCATCGGCCCGGAAATTTCCGATGCGTCCCTGCGCGTTCTTGACGCCCTCGACGCTGGTCTCAATTACGACTTTGTCGATGCCGGCATGACTGCGCTGGAAAAGCACGGCGAACTGCTGCCGGCCGCCACTATGGCAGCCATCGGCAAGCATCGTGTGGCATTGAAGGGGCCGCTGACCACGCCGGTCGGAGAGGGCTTCACGTCGATCAACGTCGAGCTCCGGAAGCGCTTTGACTTGTATGCCAACTTGCGCCCGGCGATCACGTTTCCGAACACCAAGGCGCGCTACGACAACATCGATCTGATTACGGTCCGCGAGAACACCGAAGGCGCCTATGGCTCCGAAGGTCAGACGCTGTCGCCGGATGGCCAGCAAGCGCAGTCGCTGATCCGCGTGTCGCGTCGCGGCTCCGAGCGTATCGTTCGTTACGCCTACGACATGGCGCGTCGACTCGGTCGCAAGAAGGTGACGATCGTGCACAAGGCGAACATCATGAAGACCACGTCGGGATTGTTCCTGAGCGTGGCTCGCGACATCGCCAAGGACTATCCGGAAATCACCAGCAACGAGATGATCGTCGACAACTGCTGCATGCAGTTGGTGATGCGCCCTGAGCAGTTCGACGTGATCGTCACGACGAATTTGTTCGGCGACATCATTTCCGACCTCTGCGCTGGTCTCGTCGGCGGCCTCGGCTTGGCGCCGGGCGCCAACATTGGTACGGACGCGGCGATTTTCGAGGCCGTGCATGGTTCGGCGCCCGACATTGCTGGCAAGGGCATTGCGAATCCGTGTGCGCTGCTGCTCGGCGCCGGCCAGATGCTTGAACACATCGGCATGCCAGACAAGGCCACGCGCTTGCGCCAGGCGATCCGCGACACCATGGCGGCGCGCGACCGCGTGACGCCGGATCTGGGTGGCACGGGCAGCACGAGCACGTTTGCCGATGCGATCATCGAGCGGGTCAAAAATAGCCCTTGACCACGCTTCAGTCGGCAGGCGATGACCTTGCCTGCCGATTTACTGAGGGCGGGTCTGAATCGGTCCATCCTGGACGTTCAGACCGGGATTGAGTCCGGCAGATGGCCCGCATCGCCGCTGAACTTGTTCAGAGGTTCCCTAGCTTGACCGTTGCTGCGGTTCGCGGCAATTTGTACGCCGTATTGATGCTTGGGGCGAACTGCCAAACATGAAGTTACTGTCCATTTCGTTGCCTTCGAACTCAGGTGCCGTCCATGCTGGCCCGTGAGTTTGCGTTCTGGTCGGCGTTCCCTTGGGTGCTGCCGCAGGCGCTTTATGTGCGCCGGACGGCGCCACGGTTTGCGCCTGCAGGTGGTCCCATCCATGGCGACATTCCCGGTGAGCGCCCGCTGCGGTTGCTCGGCATCGGGGATTCCATCATTGCCGGTGTTGGCGTCAAGGAACTACCACACGCGCTGGTGGGGCAGACGGCGCAGCATCTCGCCGCGCAACTCGGTCGCGGCGTGTGCTGGCAAACACTGGGATTAAGCGGAGCGACGTCGGAGGAAGTCCGCGCGCAACTGCTGCCCAAGTGGCCGGACTCACCGGTAGACCTGATCGTCGTATCGGTTGGTGTCAATGACCTGACCGGTCTGTATACCGGGCCGCGCTGGCGACGATCTCTGCATGCGTTGTTGCGCGACCTGTCTGCGCGCGCGCCCGAAGCGGTCATTGGTGTGGCTGGCATTCCGCCATTCCATGCTTTTCCGCTACTGCCAGAACCGCTGCGTGCGTTGTTTGGCTATCGGGCCGAGTCCTTCGATCGTATCGCCCGCGTCGTTGTTGCCGAAGACCCACGACGCGTCTATCTGCCGATGCGCTTCAGCCCAGATCCGGCGATGTTTTCGGATGATGGCTATCACCCGTCTGAGGCCGGCTATAGCGGTTTTGGTGCGGCGATGGCGGAGGCCCTGGCCGATGCGTGTCGACGGCGCGGCAGTGCCTGAATCGGGGTTTTTGTCGGAGCTGCGGCTTCAGCCGCGAACGGTGATGCCGCAAGCTTGGTTCGGGCCTGAAGGCCCTCCTACAAGCAGTAGGGAATCTTGCCGCAAGCATGGTTCGAGGCGATGGTTTTTGTGGGAGCGGCTTCAGCCGCGAACGGTGATGCCGCAAGATTGGTTCGGGCCTGAAGGCCCTCCTACAAGCAGTAGGGAATCTTGCCGCAAGCATGGTTCGAGGCGATGGTTTTTGTGGGAGCGGCTTCAGCCGCGAACGGACCTCGGCAAGCTTGATTCGGGCCTGAAGGCCCTCCCACAAGCATTGGCTGACCTTGCCGCGAGTTTGGTTTGGAGCGATGGTTCTTGTGGTAGCGATGGTTTTTGTGGGAGCGATGGATTTTGTGGGGGCGGCTTCAGCCGCGAACGGCGATGCCGCAAGATTGGTTCGGGCCTGAAGGCCCTCCTACAAGCAGTAGGTGATCTTGCGGCAAGGATGGTTCGAGGCGGTGGTGTTTGTGGGAGCGGCTTCAGCCGCGAACGGTGATGCCGCAAGCTTGATTCGGGCCTGAAGGTCCGGCGCCTCGAACAGCCCGCCCCTATTGTCGTCATCCTGGAAGCCGCGAAGCGGATTCCGGGATCCAGGCTAATCTTGCTGATGGCGGCAAAAGAAGCCAACCCACGAAGCACGATGAATCGCTGCAACGGCCCCTCACCCGGCCCATTCGCAACATCAAACCCCGAAACAATCCATACCAGATCGAAAGCCGCCAACACTCTGTGGTTCAATCGGCAGCTCAGGCCTGAAAACTGGCCGATTTGGCAGCAATGGGATGGAGGGAGCAATCCGGATGAGTGCCACACAGCTTGCAGATGTCCTGGTGATTGGCGGCGGTTTGGCCGGAATCGTCACGGCGCTGGAGTGTCTACGCAACGGGAAACGCGTGATCCTGGTGGACCGCGACACGCCGGATCGCCTTGGCGGACTCGGGCTCTGGGCCTTTGGCGGCATGGCGCTGGTGGGCACGCCGGAACAAGCGCGATTGCGGATTCCCGATACACCTGAGCGCGCATTGCGCGACTGGTTGTCATTTGGCGAACTTCACCCATCCGACACATGGTCCCTGGCTTGGGCGAAGCGCTACGTCGAGCGTTCCCGCGCCGACATTTATGACTGGTTGAAAGGCGAGGGCGTAACCTTCCTGCCCGCCGTCAACTGGGTGGAGCGGGGTCGATTCGGCGACGGCAACAGCGTGCCGCGTTACCACATTGTCTGGGGCACGTCGCGCCAACTACTGCGGACGCTAATCGCGAATTTGCGCGCTGCCAACACCGGCAATCGGCTCACGATTCTGCACCAACATCGCGTCACGAGCGTGACGCAATCGGGCGCGCGCGTCGATGGCGCGATCGCGATCGATGAGCAAAACGACAACGAAGTGCACCTCAAGGCAGACACCGTTGTGCTCGCGATGGGCGGCATCAACGGGCATCACGACGAATGCCGCGCGAATTGGCCAAGAGATCGGCCCATGCCCGCGCGCATGCTCAATGGCGCGCATCCGTTCGCCGACGGCAAGTTGCATCATCACGCCGCTGACATACTCGGTGCCCAGATCATTGCAGCGGGCGAAATGTGGAACTACGCGGCCGGATTTCCGCACCCTTTTCCCCATTTCGACGGCCATGGCCTATCGACGATTCCGTGCAAGTCCGCACTCTGGCTCGATCACCGCGGCCGCCGCATTGGGCCGGAGCCGCTGGTCACGGGCTTCGATACAACTTGGCTCTGCCACCGTGTGGCTGAGCAGGAAAAGCCTTGGACCTGGCAACTGCTGAACTGGCGGATCGCCGCAAAGGAATTCGCGATCTCGGGCGCCGAGCACAACCAACGCATTCGCGATCGGCAGTTCTTGCAACTCTTGAAGGAAACGTTCCTCGGCAATCACCGACTCGTTCGGCAAATGCAAAAGGAAAGCCCCGACTTTATTGTGGATGACACGCTCGGCGGCCTTGCGGCGAAGATGAATGCGCTGACGTGCAGTCACGATGTTGATCCCGCCGTTCTGCAAGCCACCGCCGATGCATACGATGCGAATTTCGCACTCGGCAACAAGGTGGAAAACGACGATCAGATTCGCCGCATTTTGCATGCCCGGCAATGGGGTTCGGATCGATTGCGCACTTGCGCCCCCGCGCCACTGCAAAAGCAAGGCGCCGGGCCGTTCATTGCGATCCGCATGCAGCTGATCACGCGGAAAAGCCTCGGTGGTTTGCGCACCGACCTCAATTCTCAGGTGCTCGATCAGAACGCGCAACCGATTGCTGGCCTTTACTGCGTTGGCGAAGCCGCCGGTTTCGGTGGTGGCAATGCGGCGGGCAAGCGGTCGCTCGAAGGCACGTTCTTGCCGGGTTGTGTGCTGACCGCCCGCGCCGCGGCACGGGCGATCTGCAAGGGTGAGCGCTGATGGGCCAATTTCCCGCTACCGTTGCCGACTATCGCGAACGCGCCAAACGGCGTCTGCCGGGTTTTCTGTTTGACTACATCGATGGCGGCGCGGGTGAGGAGCAAACGCTCCGCGCGAACACGTCCGCGTGGCAACAAGTCCTGCTGCGTCAGCGCGTGCTCGTCAATGTCGACCAGATCGAAACAGACGCCAGGGTTGCTGGCCAAACCCTGGCGATGCCGCTCGTGCTTGCGCCCATCGGACTGGGTGGCATGTCCGCGCGGCGCGGCGAAGTGCAGGCCGTGCGGGCGGCAAACGCGCGCGGCGTGCCGTTCACGCTGTCCACCGTCGGCATTTGTGGCATCGAGGAAGTCGCCGCAGCGGGCGCGATGCTGAATTGGTTCCAGCTCTACATGTTGCGTGATCGCAGTGTGGTGGATGCGATTCTGCGCCGTGTTGCCGCGTCCGGTGTGCAGACTTTGGTGTTCACGGTTGACTTGCCGCTGGCTGGCTCGCGTCATCGCGATGTGCGTAATGGCGTTGCGACACCCGGTCTCGGTCCCAAGTTGTTACGGGTCAGTCAGGTCCTGCGTCGGCCGCGTTGGATCGTCGATGTTGCCCTACGAGGCAAGCCGCTGAGCTTTGCGAATCTCGCGGGTCACGGCCCGGCTGCTGGCGATTTCGAAGCGTTCCGCAGTTGGATCGATGCACAGTTCGACCCGACCGTGACCTGGGACGACATCGCGCGACTCCGCGAGCGTTGGCCTGGTAAGTTGATCCTGAAAGGGATTCTCGATGTTGAGGACGCCGAGCAGGCCGCGAAGCTGGGCGCTGACGGGCTCATCGTGTCGAACCACGGTGGTCGCCAATTGGATGGTGTGCGGGCAACGGCTTTGGCGCTGCCCGACATTGCCCGGACCTGCGGCAGCAAGCTCGATGTGCTGGTGGATGGTGGCGTGCGTAGTGGCATTGATGTGTTCCGGGCGCTCGCGCTCGGCGCCAAGGCAGTGATGATCGGCCGACCATGGGTGTTCGCCTTAGCCGCGGGCGGCGAGTCCGCGTTGCACACCTTGCTTGGTCGCTGGCAAAAGGAACTGCAAGTCGCGATGGCCTTGACCGGCGTGCGCCGGCTTGCTGACATTGGCCCGGCGTGTCTGGATACGAGCGTCCAGGCGCAGATCGGCCAACCAAAGGAGCCTCTGAACAAGTTCAGAGGCGATGCGGGCCATGGATGGCCCGCCCAGGATCAAGCACGTAAGTGATTGATTCTGGAGCACTGAGTCCGGACATGTGCCGGACTCAGTGCGGGTCTGAAAGTCCAGGATGGACTTATTCAGACCAGCAAATACTGGCCATGGATGGCCCGCCCAGGATCAAGCACGTAAGTGATTGATTCTGGAGCACTGAGTCCGGACATGTGCCGGACTCAGTGCGGGTCTGAAAGTCCAGGATGGACTTATTCAGACCAGCAAATACTGGCCATGGATGGCCCGCCCAGGATCAAGCACGTAAGTGATTGATTCTGGAGCACTGAGTCCGGACATGTGCCGGACTCAGTGCGGGTCTGAAAGTCCAGGATGGACTTATTCAGACCCTCCCAAACAGATAACTGGAGACCACGATGCCCAATGGCGCCCAAGCCCTGATGAAAACGTTGGTCGATGCTGGTGTCGAGGTCTGTTTCAGCAATCCCGGCACGAGCGAAATGCACTTTGTCGCGGCACTCGATGACGAACCCAAGATGCGCGCTGTGCTCGCGCTGTTTGAAGGGGTGGCAACCGGCGCTGCCGATGGCTATGCGCGCATGGCCGACAAGCCGGCAGCAACGCTGCTGCACCTCGGCTGCGGACTTGGCAACGGCCTCGCAAATCTGCACAACGCGCGCAAGGGCAAAGTGCCGATCGTCAACATCGTGGGCGATCATGCGACCTACCATGTGCCGCTCGATGCGCAGCTGCAGTCGGATATCGAAACCGTCGCTCGCAACGTCTCGCCTGGCTTTGTGCGCACGTCAAAGGCGACAGCTGAACTGGGTCGCGATACGGCCGATGCCATTGCGGCCGCGCGCGGCTATCCGGGGCAAGTCGCCACGCTGATTCTGCCAGCCGATGTGTCGTGGGGCGACGGTGGCGTGGCCGCACCGCCGCCGCCATTGCCTGCCCCGAAACTCGCCAGCGCAGACACCGTTCAAGCGATCGCGAAAGTGCTGCAATCGGGTCGCAAAGTGGCCCTGTTGCTGGGTTGCCGAGCCTTGCGCGAACCAGCGTTGCTCGCGTCTGCGAAACTTGCTGCCAAGCACGGGATCAAGGTCTTGGCCGAAGTATTTCCGACTCGGCTCGAACGCGGCGCCGGTCTGCCGACGGTGGAGCGTATTGCGTATCTCGCCGAGCTCGCGGGTGTGCAATTGAATGGGCTCGATGATCTCATTCTGGTCGATGCCAAGCCCCCCGTGTCGTTCTTTGCGTATCCCGGCAAGGCGAGCGAACTCGTGCCGAAGACGTGCAATGTGCATGTGCTTGCGAAACCAGACGAGGATGTGGCAGGCAGCCTGCAAGCCGTGGTCGATGCCACAGGGGCGGGCAGCACGACGCCCGTCTTGCAGCCTGCTGGTCGCCCAGGCCGGCCACGCGGTCGTTTGACTGCGGAGAAAGTCTGCAAAGCCGTCGGTCATTTGCTGCCTGAGCGCGCGATCATCGTCGACGAGGCGATCACCTCAGGCTTGATGTTGCCGATGATGACGGCTGGTGCGCCGCGCCATGACCTGATCACTCTGACCGGTGGCGCCATTGGTCAAGGTTTGCCGAATGCGATTGGTGCCGCGATTGCTTGCCCCGATCGCCCCGTCATTGCCTTGATTGGCGACGGCACCGCGATGTACACGATCCAAGCCTTGTGGACGATGGCCCGCGAGCATCTGAACGTCACCGCCATCATCTTCAACAACCGTTCGTACTCCGTGCTCAATGTGGAGTTGGAGCGTGTTGGCGCGGAGCGGATTGGCGACAAAGCGCGCTCGCAATTGGACCTCAATGGTCCGAACCTGGAATTCGCACGATTGGCGCAAGGCATGGGCGTGCATGGCACGCGGGCCGACACGGCCGAAGATTTCGTCAAGGCGTTCGAATACGCACTCGCGCATCCAGGGCCTCACCTGATCGAAGCGGTCGTGCCGGAGTCCTTGTCTGGTGCAAAACGCGCCATTCTGCCGCATCTTTTGAGGGCACTTCCGAAACTGCCGGCGCCATTGGCGCGCGCGTTGAAACGCAAACTGGCGCCATGATCCAGCGCCGCCATCATGCGGTCACGGCGCTTTGAAAGCGCCATGGATCTTGTTGTGATTGCCGGTCCTGCTCACGAAACTGTCTGGGTGCCATGCCTGTGCAGCGCTTGAACACCTTCGAGAAGCCGAACGCATCTTGGTAGCCGACGAGTCCGGCGATCCGCTCCAATGCGTGCTCAGTCGTACTGAGCAGATGCATCGCCCTCTGCATGCGTAGGGTTCGCAAGTGATTCAGGGGCGTATCGCCGAGCGCCGTCCGAAAGCGCTCGGCCAAAACAGTTCGAGACAAGCCCGCAGCGCGCGCCAATTCTTCCAGCGTCCACGCATGCGCCGGGTCTTCATGCATGCGCGCCAAGACGGTGCGAATGGGTGCATCCCGCACGGCTGCATGCCAACCGCTTTGTGACTGGCCCAGGCGTTCGCTGAGTTCACGCAAGGCGAACGAAAACAGGGCATCCATCAGGCCATTCGTCACGGCCGCGACGCCGAGCGCTGGCGCGCGCAATTCGCGATCGAGCAATCCAAGCGTTAGCGGCAACGGTGACAAGGCGGTCAGGCTGTCTTTGCGAATCACCGACCAAGCCGGCAGATCGCGCAGAAATGGATGCAACGGCTCGTTCCAGAATTGATAGGCGCCACTCAGTAGTTGCGTGTCAGCATTGGGATCGAAGGCGTGCTCGGGCGAATCGAGCACCGAGCAGACGGCCGTTTCAGTCTCTGGGTCGGGAGGCTTGGCGTCCAGACTCAACGTGTGAGTCACGCCGCGCGCCATCACCAGCGCATCGCCAGCCTGCATCCGAATGGGCTCGCCTAGATCCGGCGCGTGGACGTAGACCTGTCCGCGAAGCAGCGCGTGCAGCCCCAGGCTCTTGGGGCACGGGAATCGCAGGGCCATGCCCGGTGCCAGCGCGCGCAAATTCAAGGGTCGTCGGCGCAAACCCGCTTGCTGCAACAGGTCGGTCAAAAGGTCCATGTGATTAGTCAATCATCCGAAAGGGCGGACTATTGGACATGAAAAGCGGACGAATGTCCATTCAACGTACGCAATTTGGCGTGCAGAATACCCACACTTTCCAAACCACAGGAGTTCCCCATGTCTCGCATTCTCGTCACCGGCGGCAACGGTCAAATCGGTTCCGCCCTCATTCCGCTGCTGATCCAGACCGGCCATACGGTCATCAAGGCTACCAGTCGTCCCAGTTCAGAACCGGGCACCGTGCTCTTAAACCTTGCCACCAGCGATGGTCTGCAAACGGCCTTCCAAGGCATCGACCAGGCGTTCCTAATGTGCCCGCCCGGTTATGCGAATCAGCATGAGTTGCTGATTCCGGCGATCGATGCCGCGAAAGCAGCGGGCGTTCAAAAGATCGTGCTGCTGTCGGCGATGGGCGCGAATGCCGATGACCATATTCCGTTTCGTCGGGCCGAGTTGCATCTTGAGCAGTCGGGTTTGGTCTGGAATGTGATCCGCCCGAATTGGTTCATGCAGAACTTCCACACCTTTTGGGTACAAGGCATCCGCGAGCACGGCCAGATTTTTCTGCCGGTCGGCAAGGCGGCTGGCAGCTTTATCGACACCCGCGATGTGGCAGCCGTTGCCGCAGTGCTGTTCAACAGCCAGGCCGAAGACAATCGTGACCTTGATCTGACCGGCAGCGAAGCGTTCGACCACGACCAGATTGCGGCGATTCTCAGTGACGTCGCTGGCCGAACGATCGGCTATACGGACATCAGCGTCGAGGCCATGCGCGAAGGGATGCTTGGTGCCGGCGTTCCCGCCGATTACACGGAATTTCTGCTCGTGATTCTGGATGCGTTCAAGGCGGGCTATGCTGCTCGTGTGACCGAGCATGTGCCGCGCCTATTGGGGCGTGCGCCAATCTCGTTTGTACAATACGCGACGGACCATCGCGCGTCTTGGTTGTGAGGCGGTCGGGCCATTGAGCATTCGCGTTTGTCGCGGTGTGGCCAACGCTTCAATCTGCGGAACGAATCAGTCTCCCACCGATGCCCACGCCACCTCTCGCCACCCCGGACTTGATCCGGGGTGAGTTTGAAGCACTTAGCGCTGCCACGGCTTCAATCTGCGGAACGGAGCGGTCTCCCACCGATCCCCACGCCACCTCTCGTCACCCCGGACTTGATCCGGGGTGAGTTTGACGTTGTTTCGGTATACAAAGGGCTAGCGTCGATCGACGCCGCACCGGCTGATTGCCCACTATCCCAACCATCGGTCGACGCGTGTCCAGACCCTCCTCAGGTCTTCGGCAAAACAAACGCCCGACGCGCCGCCTCGGCAAGCGCGTGGATCGTGCAAGTACGATCATGATCGTTGACCAACCCCGCCGCCTGCATGAACGCATACACGGTGGTCGGCCCAACAAATTTGAATTGCCGCTTCTTTAAATCCTTGGCCAGGGCGACGCATGGCGCTGATTTTTCTGATGCGGGCTCGTTCTTCTTGGGAAGGATCTCGAATTGCCAAAAGTACGCCGCCAAAGTTCCAAATGTTTGCTGAACTGCGAGCCCCGCGCGCGCATTCTGGATCACGGCCTCGATCTTGCCACGATGCCGAACAATGCCCGGATCGGCGAGCAGCCGCGTCACATCGCCCTCATTGAATGCCGCAACCCGGCTCAGCTCAAACTGCGCAAAGCCAGCTCGAAACGCGTCCCGCTTGTTCAAGATCGTGCGCCAGCTGAGCCCCGACTGAAACAACTCCAGACTCAGCTTTTCAAACAAGCGCTGATCGTCGGCAACCGGAAAGCCCCATTCACGATCGTGGTAGGGCTCGAATTCCGGCGCGAAGCCGCACCAGCGGCAGCGGGGCAGGCCATCGGTACCAATGCTGAGCGAAGATTCGGACATGACTGGTCAGTAGGTTGATGAGCGCTGAAGCCTAGCAGGCGCGTCAACGCCAGCGGCAGTGGCGTTCGGGCTGCGGCAACGCGCAGCAGCCCGAATGATGACGTCAATTTCGAACGTGCCCGATGCGCGTTGGACTCACGTGGCGACGATCGCGCGCAACCGCGCCAGCGTGATCTCCTGTGCTTCATTGAGCTCGGGCGCATACGGACGATCGAGCAGTTCGCCAAGCAGGGCCAAGTCGTTGGTTGCATTGCCCAACGTCATGCCACGCTCACCGAGATACCGCTCGATCAAGATGGCATCATCTGTTGGCCACCGATCGAATGGCGATCGATTGTCATCACTGCTGCCATCACGATCAAGCAAGTGCGCAATCAACCAAGCCAGCAGCAAGATCTCGGCCTGCTGCCGTTTTGCTGGCGACAGGGGTGGTGAGCGTGTCGTGCCGCGTTCCATCGGCGCTGACTCGAATGGGGCCTCGCAATAGACCATCGCTGGGCTGGCCGACGCAGGTCCACCGGCAGGCAACCGGTCGAACGCAAGTGTGCCCGGCGCGGGTGCCGACTTCCGCGACAGTGGAATCGACCCTGGCGCGGGTAAAGGCGCTGCGCAGACTACGCCTTCAGAAACCATGTGGGGGACCGAAATGGTCACCAGCATCGAATCGACCTCATTGGCATCTGCTCGAAGTTTGACGAGCACCGCCGACGTCTCGGCGCTCAGCAGTCGATAGCGCATCGCAATCGATTCCCGCGCTGCCTGGTCACGGGTAGCGTCCAAGAGGCGCTTGCCCGCATAGGCACGTGCCGCAGCGTCGTATTCGACTGTGCTCGGTGCGTCAAACTCGAATCGTTGATCCGCCCACTGCGCGCGCACACTGCCTGCGACTGCTTTGACGATGAACAGGGGTAGCAGCCCAGCATCGCCCGGATACAACGGTGCCATCGGTGGCATTCGAGTGCCTTCGGGACACCCCAGTTCCAGCGCGATGGCGCGCCCGGCGCGGGCGCGGCGAAAGTGTCGCATCACGCCGCCATCGATCGGTTCGGCCGGCACCGCCCGTTCCAACACACCCTGCGTCGCATCCGCCAGCGGTTGCAAAGCATCGACACCGGCACTGCTGCCAACGGCAACCACGAACACGCGCACGCCGGCTTGGGCGGCATGTGCGCTCGCGTCACGGAGTTGACTCGGCTGCACGGCACCATCAGTGACCAGAATGATGACCTTGCGCGAATCCGCTCGGTCGCCGCGTTGGAGTGAATGAACTGCAGCATCAAGGGCCGCAGCCATTTCGGTGCCACCGAGATCGGCGTCGATCGTCTGTTGCAAATCAAGCAAGGCGGCCTTGACAGGCGCGCTCGCGGCCATGGGGCGTCGGAACAAAGGCACCAAGCTAGAGCCAAAGCGGATGACGTGGATGCGGTCCTCATTGATCAGCGCATTGGTGATCGCTGCGAGCGCGGCGCGTGATTGCACGATGGCATCACCTGCCATCGAGCCGGAGCAGTCGAGCAACAGGCAAAGATCGATCGGTGCTTGTCGCGTGACGTCGGTTGCGCCTGGCGCAAACAAGGCCAGCAACGCAATCATCTGATCGCCATCGTCGAGCCAGCGAATCTGCGTGACGGGCATGCGCGACAGATCGATCTGTACGACCAGATCGCGATCGAGCATGGCCGACGAAACCTGCAACTGCAGACTGCCCGCGTGACTGGCAAACCGCACGCCTGGGTGTGTGCACGTAATCGGGCATTGTGCCAAGTCGCCGTGGATGGTCACGTCAAGTTCGAGCGGATACTCGACCGCGAAATCGGTCGTCGGGACGGCGTATGGCTCCATGTGGTAGCGGCCATATCGGGGCCGGTGCACTAGTGGCAGCACGAGGCGCGCGGCCGTATCCGAGCAGGCGAGGGCCGTGGCGAAGGTGAGCGTGATGCTGCCCGTTTCGCCGGGCTTCAAGTTGCCCAGATTGAGGCAGAGAAGCCCAGGCTCCAATTGCTCCAAAAGCACCGCGCTATGGCCATGATCGATCGCGTCGTCATAGCGCGTCTCGGCAGTCTTGGTGGGCTGCACGGTGGCGCGCAAGGTGTCGCCAGCCAGGGTCGCGGTCATGCCCAGAAACGCGGCATCGAGCGGCACGGGAATCGTGAAAATCGCTTCAATCGCTTGGCGTGTGTCGTTTCTAAACTCGTGCCGAAGTTCGAATTCGGCGATCAAGCCACGAATGTTGACCCGCAGCGCACTGGCAGCCAGCGGGGTGTTGTTCGGGCGCTTCCGAGTACTGGGAATGGTGCTCAGTATCGATTGGGGGGTGCTCATGGTTCCTCCTCTTGAGCGTTGCCTTGATGCCGGCGCCTATGTGTTTGGCGCTTCCGGCTCAGCCCGGCGACGCATGGGGCTGTGATGGGGTGGGGAATTGCTTCCGGTTCGAGGTCGCTACGACTCCCGAAGCTTTCGGTACGCGTCCTGGACGAGCAGGAACAATTCCCGCAGTTCGGCCTGGGTGAGCTTTGCGCGTTCAGGTGCGACGACCAGTTCCAAGCCATCCGCCAGAATCAAGTGACTGCGCACCTCGATCGCCCCGACGCGACTCGGCGCCATGGGTGGTTCCCGTTTGGCAGCGAGCAAATCGGCGATGGCCTCCAGCGACAATCCTGCGTCCTGCCAGCTTTTGATTCGGAGTAGCGTGGCGAGATGCGCCTCGGTGTAGAACGCACCGCGCTTCTCACCCTCGGGGCCCGGTAGCAAGCCCTTTTGGATGTAGAAGCGGATGGTACGAGCTGGAATATCGGCGCGTTCGCTCAGGTTGTTCAGGCTCAGTTTCATAATAGACATCAGAAGTGGCTAAAACGATGTCTTAAAAGTTCGAGCTTGTCAAGTCTCATCGAGCGCGACGGCAAGTAGCTGTGGCTGACAAAGGGGGTTGGCCATTTCGTTGCATCCGGCTTCATGAAAGTCGCGGAACGCTACTCTGACGAGATTGAGTGTTGGGCGAGTCGCCGTCTGTGGTAGGAATGCGAGCGGCGCGCGTGCGTGCGCCGATGTGAACAACGAGAGGGACCAAGCCATGAGTGATCGCGAACAGGTTTTAAGCGGCTCAGCTTGTCGCATGCTTGCCATGCTCGATCAGAGAGACATCAGTGCGAGCGAGCTCGCAAATTGGCATATTGAACGCATCGAAGCCACGCATCCGGCGCTGAATGCGGTCGTCTGCAAGCGCTTCGATGCCGCCCGCGCAGAGGCACAGCGCGCCGACCAACAGCGCCGCGATGGCGCGCCACTGGGCCCGTTGCACGGTTTACCGATCACGCTGAAAGAATGCCTGCAACTCGCAGGAACACCGGATACGTTTGGCCTGCCCTGGCGCGCGTCACTTCTGGCTGAAACCGATGATGCTTATGTCCAGCAACTTCGACAGGATGGCGCCATCGTGCTCGGCAAAACCAATGTCGCGCAAAGTCTGCTCTATTACGAAACTGACAATCCAGTTTACGGCCGTTCGAACCATCCTAAGCGCGCCGACCGAAGTTGTGGCGGCAGTAGTGGCGGCGAGGCTGCCATCATCGCGGTTGGCGGCTCGGCGCTGGGTTTTGGAACGGATATTGGTGGTAGCTCGCGCATCCCGGCAGCATTTTGCGGCATTCTTGGATTCAAGCCCACCGAGGGCAGAGCGCCCGATTTCGGCGCATATAGTCTGCCGCTCGGGCAGCGCGCGATTCCAAGCCAGATGGGGGTTCTAGCCCGTCATGTTGAAGACTTGACCCTAGGCTTGACCTGTCTCTCGAAAGTGCATTGCCAAGCGACACCGCCCTTGAAGGACCTGCACCAGGTTGAGGTATCTCGACTGCGCATCGGCTTCTATGTCGATGATGGCACTTTGACGCCAGCTCCGGGCATACAGCGCGTCGTACGGGAAGCGGCTGACCGCCTGAGTGCGGCAGGTGCAAGTGTGTTTGCATGGCAACCGCCGAAGGTACCGGAAGCGTTAGGGCTTTACTTCGCCTTGTTGTCGGCAGACGGCGGCCGGGGATTCCGCGAGCTCTTGCGCGATGGACCTGTTGATCCGCGATTGCGCGATCTGTCGCGCCTTGCCGGGCTAAACCGCCCGGTCCGTGCTTTGGCTCGTCTGGTCCTGCGAGGATTGGGTCAACCAACGCTGGCAACGTTTGTCGGTCATTTCGGTCGCCGTTCCGTCGACGAATACTGGCAGCTTCAGGAAGCCCAACGGCGCTATCGCGCCGAATTTGCCGAGGCCATGCGCGCACAGCGAATCGATCTCGTGCTCGGCCCACCGTGCGCACTGCCTGCCTACCGCCATGGTGATGCGCGTGATGTCGGGCTAGGCGGCGGCTATGCCTTGCTTTGGAATCTGCTGGGCTACCCCGCAGGCACGATTGGTGTGAGCGAAGTACGTGCCGACGAAGAGTCAGACCGGCCCGACACGACTGACTGGGTGGTGCGCGCCGCCAAGCAAATCGAGCGCGGCAGTACCGGCCTGCCATTGGCAGTGCAGTTGGCGGCACCGCCTTGGCAGGACCATTTGGTTCTGGCGGCAATGCGGGAGCTTGAGAAGGGGCGGGTCAGCTGAAATCGCCTACGAATTGACTTAAGCAGGGTCGGAAGCGTGTCCCTGACGGACCTATTCCGACCCTCCTTACTGGGGCGGGCCACGAATGGTCCGCCCGTGCAAGACCAGCAGCACCGGCGCGGGTTTCGAGTCCGGCCATGTGCCGGATTCGAAACGACAGCTGTCGAATACAAAACTCAAAGACTGTCGTGTTTCAACCATAGCCCTTTGCAAAGGCGATCTGCCGATGCGTCCTACTCGCCTTCGATGACTTCATAGTCGTGCGAGCCAATCGTCTGCCCATCCATTTTGACATCCAGTCGATAGCTGCCCGTTGGCCATTCGCGCGGCAGCGACACCTTGGCCGAGATGGTATTGGCAATTAGCGCGCCGCTTTCGAACTGGCTGACCTTGATGTTCTGGCCGGCGCTGGTATCCACCGCCCAGAATTCGACGACGAAGGTATGGCTGCCGAGCTTGGTTTCATCGAGCGCGATCTCGAAATGCTGGACCTGATCGGCTTTTGCAAATACACGCACCTCTTCTCCGGCCTCGCCTTCATCGTCCAAATGCAGACTCACCGACTCAATGCCAACGGCCAAAGCACTGGATGCAAAACCCATCAGCGTCACGAACAAGAGCTTCTGAAGCACGTGCATACCGCCCCCCTTTTGAGCGAGTGTGAAGCCTGGAGCGTAGCCGATCGCAGCGGGCCAGCAAGTCGAAACCTGACGCCGCGAAAATGTTTGCAATCCGCACTTTCACGACGCGCCAGGGCCGTCGCGATGCGCGGTTGACTCATGTTGCTGCGATCAATTCAGGTCGATCGCACGGTCCAAAGAACGCTCCGACTGAAACGCCCGCAGCTCCCCGGAGATCGGATCGACAAAGCGAAGTGTTTTCGCCAATAACTGCAGCGGCCTGGAGAAATCATCGGGCGCGGCGGGCAAGTGGGCCGGATAGATCGGGTCATTCAGAATCGGCATGCCAAGCGCGTTCATGTGCGCCCGCAGTTGATGCTTTTTTCCAGTAATCGGCTGCAACCGAAAATGCCCCAGACCGCTGACCGGGTCAGAGCCGATCAAGTCGATGATCGTCTCCGAGTTTGGCGCTCCCGCTGCCACGCGCATCTGCATGAAGTTGTCGCTCTCTTCCAGTCTTGCCTGATAGCGGAGCGGAAACGCGCAGTCCGGATGCAAAGGCGCAACGGCCTCGTAGGACTTCTGCACCGCCTTGCTGTGGAACAGCGATTGGTACGCGCCTCGCGTTTCGGGTTGGATGACAAAAGCGACTAACCCCGCGGTATCGCGATCGATCCGATGCATGGGCGTCAGCGTGTCGATGCCGGTGGCGCGCTTCAAGCGCACCAGCAGCGTTTCCTGGACGTATTGTCCGGCCGGCATGACCGATAGAAAGTGGGGTTTGTCGGCCACCACCAGGTACTCGTCCTGAAACAAAATCGGCGCGGCAAATGGCACCGGCACTTCGTGTGCCAGATCCCGGTAGTAATGAATCCGCGCTTGGCCTCGGAAAGGCTGATCTGCACTTAAGGCTTGGCCCGCTGCATCCAGCACCGCACCGGCCGCAAAGCGTGCCGCCCAAGTCTCAGCCGGAATCGTCGGAAAGCGCTCGATCAAGTACTCCAGGACCGTTGACCAAGGGCCTTTGTTCGGCAGCGTCACCGAGCTGGCGCCGACGCCATTGCGAACCAGGCTGCGCTTATCGCTTGGCATCATTCGCGAGGCGCCGCGCCCGGTTCAATCGAAACGCACCGTCGGCATCGCCTTCATAGACGGACTCAAGACTGGTGCCGGTTTCCTGCAAGTGCGTATCGAGCGCAATGCGGTTGTCGAATACAAAGCACTCGCCGAGCCAATCCTGATCGGCATCCGGCATCTTCTGAAAATAGCTGATGATGCCGCCTTCGAGCTGATACGCGGTCACGCCCAAGTCTTTGAGCCAAGCCGTGGTCTTTTCGCAGCGAATGCCGCCGGTGCAGTACATCGCGATCTTCTTGTTCTCGGCCTGCCAAGTGGGCAGATTCGCTTTGACGTATTCGGGGAAATCGCGAAAGCTCTGCACGCCCGGATCGATGGCGGCCTTGAATCGACCGAGCCGATACTCGAAGCTGTTCCGATTATCGAGCAGCACCACGTCGTCGCGCTTGATGAACTCGCGCCATTCGGCGGGCGACAGGTTCACCCCGGTGTTGCGGCCGTCGACGCCGTCGATACCGATCGGCAGAATCTCGGCGCGATGATGCACCTTCATGCGCCCGAACGGTGCCGTCTTGCAGGGGCTGTGCTTGAAGACAATGTCCGCGAATGCACCTGCGAACAACGGGTCGTTGCGCAAGGCTTGTTCGAATGTGGCGAGCGCGTCAGCCGTGCCTGCAATCATGCCGTTGATGCCTTCCTCGGCGAGCAGGATGCTGCCCTGGATTTGCGCCGACAGAACGCGAAGGTGTGCAGCCCAGGCCGCTGGATTGGCGATTGGCACGAATTTGTAGAACGAGGAGTGGATCAGTTCGGCAGCGGTCACGGGCGGCAAGCTTGGGCAGGGTAGCGCCGCATTGTCCGCGCTCGCGCTAGAGGGGGCAACTCAGGGAATGCGAGTCGGGTCCGTGGCGCCCCCGCCTCTCAGAAAACATGACTGATCGCCCGATTGCCTGGGTCCCGACTTGCCAGGCTGTGTGAGAACACCTCCACCTGCCCGAACGGACCAAAAGTGTTCGATTGCTGTTGCCACTATTGTCGTCATCCTGGAAGCCGCGCAGCGGGTTCCGGGATCCAGGGCAATCTTGCGCCGTGCTTGCAAACCAGGCGCACGGCACTCCAGATTGAACGTTCGACGCAAGATTGCCCTGGATCCCGGCTGCGCCAGGATGACGACAATAGGGTTTGTTACCGCGAGGCGCGGCTGACGCCGACCGGGTGATACTCAATGCTTGAGGCGGCTTCAGCCTGATTGCAATACCCCTAATTTCAAGTTGATTCCACCGTTGGGGGCGTTTTCACACAGTCTGCTGCGCCGGAGCGACGGCAATGAGTTTTTAGGCGCCACGGCAGCCATTCCCAAACCAGTTGTGGCCAACGCGGACTTGATCCAGAGCCAAGGGCAAGCCTGCAACCTGGTACTCCCAGCGGACTACATCGGTGCGCGCTGCCACGTCATTTCGATATTGCCAAGCACGTTCTGTCAACCCAAGTCCTCCCTCGGCGTTTGGATTCCCAAATTGCGTTCTCAAGCGCGCAAGAATTTCAAAAGCCAAACCTCGCCCAGTCAGCATGATGAGCCACGCTATGAACCGAATCTTCAATTTCCTGGTTGGTTTCTCCGTGCTCGCGACCAGCATTGCCACCCAAGCGCAAACGGCCTTGCCCTCGGTCGATCCGCTGTACCAAGTGGTGGTCGAATCCGCGATCGCTTACGGACAGGGCGAGGTTCGCACGCCCACCCCAGGCGGCAAGAACTTGCTGCTGGATCTGTATCGGCCAGTCGGCGCCAACACAACGGGCGAGAGGAGCCCAGCGGTAGTGATCATTCACGGCGGCGGATTTACTGGCGGCACGCGGACGCAAGCCGAACTCGCGACCATTGCTCGCGCGCTGGCGGCGCGCGGATTCGTAGCAGTGTCGATCGACTACCGATTGGTGCCGGACAGTCCGGTCCCCAGCGCTCGCGTGGCGAGTCTGGTCGGCCCTGCCACTATGGGGCTCAGCGGCGCCGATCTGGCACAACGCACGGCTGCCGTTGCTGCCATCGACGACGCATTGACCTCAGTCGATTGGCTCCAAGCCAATGCGGACCGCTACAACATCGAGCCCACCCAGATCGGCTTGTTGGGTGGCTCCGCCGGTGCAATCACTGCAGTGCATCTGGCCTACGTCTTGGATGACTACAACATCGCCGCGATGCCGTTTAGTTTCGTCGTTGATCTCTGGGGTGCCAGCCTCATTCCCGCGAACGACCCCATTGCCGCAGCAAATAATTTGGAAGCGCGTGAACCACCGCTCTTCGTGATCCACGGCACCAATGACCCAACGGTGCCATTTGCCGCTTCAGAGCTGCTCGTAGACCGCGCGCAGAGTCAACAAGTACCACACGAGTTCTACCCGATTGCAGGAGCCGGTCATGGCTTTGGCGGCGTCACCATCTTTAACCTGGAAGCCAGCCCGGGCGTCACGTTATTTGAGCGACTGATAGAGTGGACCGTGCAGACCGTTCGCGGCCAACGGACCGTCACGATCAACTACGGCATGGTCGGCACCTGGCTTGACCCAGCCATACCCGGACAAGGCTTCTTCTTCGATGTCGAGCCCATCAGCAAGACGTTCGTCGTATCGTGGGTGACCTATGACCGTGCCGCCGGAGGCAATGGTGGTTCGATTCCTGGCAGCGAACAACGATGGTTCACCGCACAAGGGCGCTATCTCGGCAATCGTGCCGATTTGACCGTTTTTCAGAGCCGATTTGGCCAGTTCAATCGCGCAGCACCCGTGACGACGACACCCGTAGGCACCATGACGATTGAGTTCAGCGACTGCGATCACGCGATGCTTGCCTTCGAACTTCCAACATTCAACGAGGCGGGCACTGTGCCCATCGCTCGACTGATGCCGGATGTGTTGTGCCGAGCAAACAACCCCGATGGCAATTGAACATTGGATCGGCCAATGCTCACGGCAGCGCTACTGCGCCTTGAGGTTGCGGCGAGCGATTGCAGTCGCGCGAACTTAACGAGGAGGCCAGGACCGTCTCGACGCATTGCGGTCAACGCCCATTTGGCCGCAACGTCGACCTTCAGGATGGCCCATTCCGGGTTGCCACCGGAGCCGGATCCGGCGCACACTTGGCCATCATTCTGGAGCCCACCCTCATGAGTCTGAACTTGATCACCGTGCTCACTCTCGGCGCTGGCAATTTGGTCGCGGCGGCGCCGCCTGCCCTGTCGGCGAGCAGCAGCATTGAACTGCGCATGGCTGACTGTGGTGGTGAAGACGAAGACCGCACCTTGCGCGAAATCATCACCAAGAACGCGCGTTTTGACGTGATCGACCGCTACGGCGAGCCCTTGCAGGTCGTCAAGCACGTGGCGTGGCGGAAGCAAAGCAATTGCATGGAGGGCAGCGAGGGCAAGGTCGACTTCGAAGTGACCCTGCATCCGCGCGATGGGAGTGCTGCTTCGAAGCCTTTGCGCTTCAATACTGAAGGTGAGGAGCCATTGGTGCTCGCGTATTGGGATTGGCCCATGCTCCGCGTCACGCAGGCGGGCTGCTGCGGGTCTGAGGATGGTTACCGATACTTTGATCCAAATACGGGCAAATTGGTGGGCGTCTCGTCGGTCGAGCCCTTGCCCCTGCAAGTGATCAACAATGCTGCCGACAGCGGCCTGGAACAAGGCACGATTCAGCGCTATGTGTTTGCCCACGGCGCGACCAGCGCGGCGTTTGATGCCGAAGCAGCCACGGGGCAGGAGCCTGTTGCGGAGCTGACGTTCTCAGGACCGGATCACGCCCCACAGCGGGTGCTGCTGCAACAGCCAGTGCCCAGCAATGACGCCGAATCCGGGCCTTGGAGCGTACGCGCCATGCGCTTTGTGGGCGAGGGCATCGATGAACAAGGGCGAACGCTTTGGGTTGACGGTGGCCCGCCGAAGACGGCACAGGTTGATGGTCTGACCTTGGAGCTTGATGTCGAATGCCAGTGCGAAGCCGAGCCGCGCACGCTGAGAGTCCGCTTAAGCCAGGATCGCCTCGTTGATACAGGCTTGAAGGCGCAGCACATCAGTCTGGTGCCGATGCGTTAAATGGGGCTTGCGACCGCGTGTCTGGAAGCGGTTGGCTTCGTTCACGTACAACCAAAGACTGCTCGCTGCAAACAATCGCCCCCTATTGTCGTCACCCCGGCGTAGCAGCCTGTGTGAAAACGTTTGGGTAGAACCGTTATCGCGATTTCAACGAACGCCCTGTTCCCCTGAAAGGACGTCAAACTCACCCCGGATCAAGTCCGGGGTGACGAGAGGTGGATTGGGGATATTTGGGAAACCGCGCCTTTGGGCGATCTGAAGCACCGGTTTTGCCACGCCAAACATTTTCGCGATTCGTCGCCCCGGACTTGATCCGGGGCGGGTTTCAAGTTCGCGGCAATCTCACCTGTTGCTTGCTGACACAAAACCACCCGTCGACGGCGCGCCGTTCAATTGCAGCCGCAGGCTGGCGCAAACGCCCAACATTAGACCCCGCGATTACCCTGTGCTCCCGCCTGCGCCGGAGCGACAGCGATAAGGTTTGGCGTATCGATACAAGCAGCCAGCACCATTCGCGCGATTTCTGCCGCCCATTCCAAATGCGAGCGAATCCTGCCAGCTCAGGCCGAATCAGTAAATCTCATACTCCACTTGAAAGCGAGCCTGGCTATCGGGGCCGTCACTGCCAACACTGCCAAGTACCGCAGCATTCCAATTGAGTTTGTCGCCATTGGCGAGCTTTTGCTGACCAAACAGGGCCGGGCCAAGGCGGTGCTCGTCGACATCGCCCAGGTGATCAAGCGCGCCCAGGTCACCAAAGCCCTGCAGACCAAACTCCAGGGCCTCGCGACCGCGCCAGCGGGTTTCCCAGCCGTAAACGAGCTCGGTGTCGTGGCCCGAGCCCAGCTCGCGCTGCAACTGCAAGTTGACCGTGGCAATCAGGGCGCTGAATTCCTTTTGCAGCAGCGGGCCGATCTTGATTTCGTCGTCGCCGTCTTCGAACTTGTGTTCATACTCGGCGAGTAAGCCAAAGTCGACCGCATATTGACCGGGTTCGCCGAACACGAAGATGTTCTCCCACTCGAACGCCTCCAACTCGCCCCCTGCGCCAGAGTCGCCTTCGTACTCCAGCACCAACTCGGTCTTCCAGCGATCGGTCGGCGTATACGCCAAGTCGAGAATGAACTTACGCTCGTACACGTCGCCCTCGTCCAACCAAGTGCCGCGAAACTCGATTTCCTTCTCGCCACGTTCGACGGACGGGTGATAGATCTTGTCCGAGGGGCCGGCCGAAGCGACGGAGGCAACCAAGGTCATCAGGAGTGCGCTGGCGATCAGGGTCGCGCGGCGGTTTTGCAGGGGGATCCCCATGTGTTCATTCCTAAGAAAAGAGAAAGCGCGATGATGGTATCGGCCAGAATTTGCACGCCCAAGGGGCGGGCCTGACAGCCGATCAAAGGGTGCAGTGTTTGCGACGCTGCGCGTGACGGCGGCAACAGTGCCGATGATAGACGCCGCTTTCAGCACCTCTCGAAAGACCAGATCAAACTGCTAAGGAGCCTCTGAACAGGTTCAGAGGCGATGCGGGCCATGGATGGCCCGCCCAGAATCGAGCACGCAAGTGCTTGATTCTGGTGCAATGAGTCCGGACATGTGCCGGACTCATTGTGAGTCTGAAAGTCCAGGATGGACTTATTCAGACCCTCCCTAAACATACGGGGCAGCGAGGCTTGCTGAATCACTCGACCATCAGCACGCCTTGCGCGCTGGCTTCATGAATCTCACCGACGAAGGGATAGCGCCCGGATTTCAAAGGCCCGATAAAGATCACTGCCTTGCTGCCGCCCGGAATCACCTTTTCGCGATTGAGCGCGTGGCTCTCGAACTCTTCCGGAGTCGGGTCATCATTGTGGACAACCAAACGCACTTTCACGCCGGCAGGAATCTTGAGCTCGCTCGGTGTGAATTGGTGGTCCTTGATGCGCAGCTCAAAGGCGGGCGGCTCGGCGTGAAGCGGCAAAGCAGTAAGCAAACCGAGGCTCAGTCCCGCAACGGGAAAAAATCCAAAAGTACGCATCAAAAGTCCCGTCATTACGAATCGTTCACATTATGGCGCGGGGGCATTTTGTCCACAAGGGAGCCTCGGGACGGGTTCAAAGGCGAGGCGGACCATGCGTGGCGCGCCCATGATTGCGCAAGTCAATGCCTGATTTTAGGCATCGAGTCCGGACACGCACCACTCGTCGCGAACGTCGCGCTCGTCGTGCCAATCGCTTGGCAAACCTCCGCCATCATCTTGCTTTCCGTCTCAACCGCTGAGACGTCGTTGCTTCAGCCTTAGATTGAGCTGAACCGACCCGGTTGAGGAGACATGTGATGACGGCTAACACGGTGTTCGACGACCTGCGGACGGCATTGGCGGAGGAGGCGTTCGACGGGCTCGCGGTGGGCATTGATCTCGGCACGACCAAGAGCTGCATTGCGGTCGCGCGCTTTGAGGACGGCGAGATCGTCTGCGACTGCCAAACCATCGACGAGCCCGGGCAGCCGGAGGGCCAAATCGCGGTGCCCTCGGTGGTGGCCGTGACCGACGGCGAAGCGATTGTGGGTCACGCCGCCAAACGATTGGCGCGCACACCGCGATACATCCAGCACCGGGGCTCGTTCACCGAGACCAAGAACGAGATTGGCCTGCGCCACACGTATGCGCGGGCGCCGCAGGGCTTTCAATCGGCCACCGAGATTGCCGCGCACATCATCCAATACTTGTTCGAAGCCTCCGGGCTCAATGCCGGGCCCATCGCCAATCCAATGGTCATCACCGTGCCGGCGTCGTTTCATGGCGCACAGCGCACCGCCACGCTGGACGCTGCGTCGCTGCTGTTCGACGTGTATCAGGACGTGCGCTTGCTGGACGAGCCGTATGCGGCCGTGCTCGACTTGCTCCACCGACATCCAGAAGCCGCTGGCGATCACCTGAAAGCCGGCGCCACCTGGCTCGTGTTCGACTTCGGCGGCGGCACCTGTGACGTGGCCTTGTTCACGCTGCAAGCATCGGCCACCGCAGCACTCGCGCCGCGACTGCTGGCGACCAGCCGTTATCACCGGATTGGCGGGGGCGACATCGACCGCGCGATTGTGCATGGCCACCTGATCCCCACGTTGTTGGAGCGCTATAAGCTTGAGCGCACCGCCGTGACCTTCGCCGACAAGCGCCGCCGCTTCGAGCCCGTGTTGTTGCCCGTCGCCGAACAACTGAAGCGGGCGCTCTGCCAGCGCCTGCGAGCGCAGCGCGAAGCAGGGGACGACACCAGTGCCGTGGCGGTGGTCTCGGCGGGCGATCACTGCATCGAATGGAACCAGCGCGAACTCTTTTTGAGCGACGCGTGCCTGGATCAAGCGACGTTCGAAAAGCTGCTGCGCCCCTTCCTCAACCCGCACCCGGACAAATCCGTTTCGGACGAGTTTGTCGAGCGCGACTCGGTGTTCCGGCCGATTCACCAAGTACTCGCGCGTGCCGGTTTGCAACCTGATGCGATCGATCTCGTGTTGCTTGCGGGCTCCAGCAGCCGCATCCCGCAGGTGCAAGACGCCTTGCAGCAGTATTTCGCTGAGGCCGAACTGGTCGAACTCGGCGACGATCGCGATGTACAAGGCGCCATCGCGCGTGGCGCCGCGTTACAGGCGCTCGCGATCGCCGCGACCGATAAACCCCTGATCGCACCGGCCTCCAGCGCTGACCTCAGTTTACGCACCCGACAAGGCTTGGTGCCGTTGGCCAAGGCCGGCGCCATGTTGCCCGCGGCGTCCAACGCGCCGATTGTGGTGTACGCGCCCGCGACCGTTGCCGACCGGCCGGTGGATCTCGCGATTGAAGTGATCGCCGACGGCGGACGCGTGGTGGGCCGTTCGATCTGGCAACTCGAGGCACCCGTTACGCAAGGTGAGCCACTCGCGGTGGCGTGGCTACTCGATGAGAACCAATGCCTGACGCTCCGCTTGCGCCGCCTCGCCGATGCCGACGGCGACCCTGAGTTCGAACAGCGCTTCGACGCGCCGCTCACGCACACAGATCAAGGCCAAGTGGCGCGTTGCCGCTTGCTCGAATCGGAGGAGATGATCCGCTGCAGTCTGATTCCAGACCATCAGCTCGGCAAAGCGTTTGAGCAGATGGCGCGCGATGCCGCCCGCATTGGCCATCTCGAGCGCGCGCTGCATTACATCTCCTGCGCCGTGCAGCACGATGGCCCCACGTTCAATCTGCTCAACCTGCGCGCGATTTATCTCGAAGAACTCGGCGATCGTGATCGCGCCGAATCCGTTTACCGCCAGGCCGCCGAGTCGCCCATGGCCGGTTTCAACCTGGCGTTGTTCCTGCACAAGAGCAAACGCCATCAAGAAGCACTGGAGATCATCGAGCAGACGCTTGAGCGCAATAACCAGCCCGCATATCTGGTCCTCAAAGGCGACATTGTTGCCGCACTCGGCGAGCCAACCAAGGCCCGCTTGATCCACCAAGATGCGATCAGCCGCGTCGCCGACCCGAGCAAGCAATCCCAGTGGAGCTTGGGCTGGCTGTCCCGATGCGCCCAATCGCTCGGCCACCCCGAGCTCGCCCAAAAATTTCGCGATGCCAGCACCGCGCAGGCCGAAGCAGAAGAGGACAGCGCCCTACAAGGCGCCGTTCTACCCGAACGCGACGATGGCCACCACGAAACGAGGGCCGCCGCATGACCAAGATGTCCTGGAGCATTCACCATTGCCCACTCGCCATGCGCTGCCACGCCCGCTGGGAGAAGTTGGAACCGGTGCAGGGTGACGATTCCATCCGATTCTGCGCTACCTGCGAACGCTCGGTGTATCTGTGCCAGACCGATGCGGACTTAGCAAAGCACAGCGCATTGCGGCGGTGTGTGGCGTTGGAGGTGGTGCACGTTGGCGTGGCGTATATCGGTGAACCGTCGATCGAGTCGCTTGAAGAAGTATTGCAAGACGAGTCACCGCCTTGAACACCACGGCGCCAGCCGCGCCTCGGATCACCGCATCACTATTGTCGTCATCCTGGAGGCCGCACAGCGGATTCCGGGATACAGGGCAATCTTGCCGGACAGCTTTCGCAGCTAACGAAGTCATGGCCGGCGCCTGCCGCACCTCGAATCACCGCATCACTATTGTCGTCATCCTGGAAGCCGCGCAGCGGGTTCCGGGATCCAGGGCAATCTTGCCGAACCCCTTTTACAGCCGACAAAGTGATGACCGGCGCCAGCCGCACCTCGAATCACCGCATCTCTATTGTCGTCATCCTGGAAGCCGCGCAGCGGATTCCGGGATCCAGGGCAATCTTGCCGAACACCTCATTTAGCTGCGTTCATGGCGCCTAACGTCATCGCAAGGCGACTTAGGCTGTTGTCGTCATCCCGACGAAAGTCGGGACCCAGAATACTTGCGGCACCGCGGCCAGATTGCCCTGGGTCCCGACTTTCGTTGGGATGACGAGTTGGAGTAGCGCCGCAACCTTCAACCGTCTTCACACAGCCTGCTTCGCCGGAGTGACGACAATAGCCGGCGCGTCGCCGCCGCAAGCAATGCAAAAGCGTACTTTGTTGACACCAGACTTGATCCGAGGTCCAGGCATTCTTATGGACCCGCCATCAACACCACGTCGATCGACCGATCCACCCACGGCGCCAGCCGCACCTCGAATCACCGCATCTCTATTGTCGTCATCCTGGAAGCCGCGCAGCGGGTTCCGGGATCCAGGGCAATCTTGCCGGACAGCTTTCGCAGCTAACGAAGTCATGGCCGGCGCCAGCCGCACCTCGAATCACCGCATCTCTATTGTCGTCATCCTGCAAGCCGCGCAGCGGGTTCCGGGATCCAGGGCAATCTTGCCGAACACCTTTTACAGCCGACAAAGTGATGACCGGCGCCAGCCGCATCTCGAATCACCGCATCACTATTGTCGTCATCCTGGAAGCCGCGCAGCGGATTCCGGGATCCAGGGCAATCTTGCCGGACAACTTTCACAGCCGACAAAGTGATGACCGGCGCCAGCCGCACCTCGAATCACCGCATCTCTATTGTCGTCATCCTGGAAGCCGCGCAGCGGATTCCGGGATCCAGGGCAATCTTGCCGAACACCTCATTTGGCTGCGTTCATGGCGCCTAACGTCATCGCAAGGCGACTTACGCTGTTGTCGTCATCCCGACGAAAGTCGGGACCCAGAATACTTGCGGCACCACAGCCAGATTGCCCTGGGTCCCGACTTTCGTCGGGATGACGAGTTGGAGTAGCGCCGCAACCTTCAACCATCTTCACACAGCCTGCTTCGCCGGAGTGACGACAATAATCGGCGCATCGCTGCCGCAAGCAATGCACCCGCGTACTTTGGCGATACCAGGTTTGATCCGAGATCCAGGAAAACCTGTGGACTCACCATCAGCGCCGCGTCGATCAACTGAACCGCCAACGGCGCCAGCCGCACCTCGGGTCTCCCCGCGACTATTGTCGTCAGTCCGGACTTGATCCGCGGGCCAGGCGTTCTTGTCGCAAAGCCTGGGCGCCAACTCATACTAGTTCCGGTGCCAACGGTTCCGACCATTAACACACGCACTAGGCACATGACAGCAAGGTAGTCGACGCCGCTGGATCGCAGTCTAGTCCCAAACGTCGTCCAAACTCTTCGCTGCCATGAGCTTGTCCCGAAGTGCATATCGCGAGGATTGCATGTTGGTATGGCTCGTCTCCAATCGCGGAATCGGCACAATTGGCGTTGCTGGGGCTTTGAACTCGACCAAGTACTTGCCGGTGTCATTGTAGGGCTTGATCGACTTGACCTCGGCAATATGCGTGATTGCACCAACTGGCGCCACTTGATACGCGGCAATGTATTTGAGTTTCGCAATATGTTTGGCGTTGATCCTGATGGCGTACCAGCAGTGCTCATTCAAGAACACTTGCCGAAAGCCCTCTTCACGCGCCGGCACGACGATGGTGTCGAACTTTTCGGCATCTGAGCCAACCGGCTGTACTTGATCATCCAGGTCGGCAAGTTTTGGTGCCGTGAACGCATTGATACCAAGCATCGGCAGGATCAACAGCATGTCGGCCAGAAACGCCTGTGCCGTTGCCTTGGCCGCAGGCGCCATTGTTGGGGCGGTAGGTTGATTCTTGTTCAGCAAAATGGCTCGATCGTGCCTCTTGGCCAGGCTGACTAACTCGGACTCCAAGAACTGCACTTCCGTTTTGCCAATCTTATGGTTTTGATCAAAGAAGTACACACCCCAGACCCAGCCCTCTTTTTTCGATACATGACTCTTGAGCCGATCGCCGATAGGGTCCGCTTCGCCAATGTAGATGGTCTCTTCCGCCGCATTGCCGACCAGAATGTATACCCCGGCCCGGTCGTATCCCGGTTCGACCTTCAATGCTTGGAACAGCTCCCGTGTGAACACCACGCCGAATCCAGACCAGTTCGACTTGTCGACATGACGAATGCCCTCCGGGTCGCCGGTGGTTGCAAATAGACTGATTGAGAAGGGCTGCATGGTCGCTGTCCAAGTTGTTTGCCGGTCACTGCGGTTACTTTAACTGCTATCTAACCAAACAAGCGCATCTGGCACACACGGAACGTGTCTGCGCTGAGGGGGCCGCGGCCAAGTCGCCGAACGATGGTGCCGATAAAGTCTGTACTCAGGAAACAATGCACACCGTCATTGTCCGACACTAGCTGCGGCAATCGCTGAGCACATAGTCAAGCCAGCGCTCCAACAGATGTTGTTCGTCGGCCTGCATGTCGGCAGAAGGATAGCTGGCACAGACTTGAACCTGTCCCCCTGAATCGGGCCAAAAGTCTAGGAACGGCAGTTCGTGATTCAGTGCCAATACTGCCGCAAAGGAATCCGCGGGCACGTCTTCGTCCAAGAATCGTTGCCTTAATGTCGCGAGGTTAGCTGAAGCCACCATCTGAACAACGCCGTCCGATACCGATGACAATCTTGTCCACAAGGGTCCAAGTGGTGCAATTGAGGTTCTGTCCCCGGGGGCGACTGATCCAACGGCTGGTTTCTGCAAGAACGGCTGAACTGGAAGCGCTGCCAGGCCGAGATCACGATCATCCGCAAACAACGCCGACTCGAACGCATCAGCGCACTGCTGTAATTGCTGGAAGCACAAGCTGAGCTCTGCTGAGGACAAATGCGAGAGCTTGCCCTTGCAGGTGAAAATGGGCAGATCGACGCGCAGATACAAATAGAAATGGCTGTTCGCGGCCGCCTCATTGACAGCCAACCGAACCAGCGGCGCGGTCTGTCGGATAGGGGCCCACTTGGTCTCGACGTTTGACTGGATGGCCAATTTGCGACTTGCCAGATCTGCTTTGCTGGCAATCGGGGAAGTAAGCGTGAGCGCGTAGACAGTGCCGCTGACCAGCGCCGAAAAGGGCGCCGAGAAATGCTGCTCGACCAAAATGGGCTGCGTGCGTTGACCGCCATCGCGCGTGAGGACCGAATCAATCAGGAATCTGGCGTTTGGGTTGTGTAGGTTCTTTTCCACCTTATGCAGCGTTCCGACCGCGCTATTGACGATGCCTTCAAACAGCGCCGCAACATGGGCGTCGATCTCGTCGTTATCATGGGCAACAATCGGCTCGTAGCTCAGACCATCTGAATTCGGAGGGTCGAACTGAGCCGGGTAGGGGTCCTCGCTCAGCGTCACCCGGTCTGGCGTGCGCAGAAATCGGGACCAGTCTTCTCGGGTTAGCTCGACGGTATTGTCAAAGTGCAAGGGTTTGCAGCTGTCCATCCGCTCTTCCACATCGTATTTGCGCGCGATGAACGAGGCGACTTGATCTTCATCCACTGAGCCCTGCAGAAACGGATAAGCGATCTGGAGTTCCGCCTTGCCCTGTTGCTTGAGTAGTTCATTGACGCGGCCAAACAAACGATCGACTCGCCCGACGCGCTGCTCGTTAGCACCCGGCGATCCGGCGATCCCATAGTGGTGAACCTTTCGGCACTGGACGTGCAGGTTTACGCCTTCCTGAAATACCGAAGTGGCCACCAGGACATTGGGATAAAACGGGCTGTTGAACCCAAGAATCAAGCGCTGCCGATTCTTTGACTGCCCGCTCGCGTACCAAGCTGGGCTTTGCAGTGATGTAAGAACCGTCCATTCCTTCTCCCAGGCGCCCAAGGGGTGATCGACAATTTTCTCGCACAAAATTTCAAACGTATCGAGCGCTGCCTTGAAGTAGGCCAAAAGCAATGATGTCTTGATGCGCTGCTCGGCGAACGCCCAGAACGCAAGATAGCGCTGCTGAACGCCTCCTTCTTGATTGTCGCGACTAAACTCTTTGTACCAGGCATAGAGTTCAACCATGACCGGACTGGCAAATAGGAACCCGGATTTGAGGTAGTTGGCAAAGTTTTCGGCAATGTCTTTGCGATCGTCCGCCCAGGAATCGAGCTTCTTGCGTTGGTCAGGGCTGAGCTCTGGATAGACGAGTGCCCAAACCGTACGAACTGGGGCGTCGTAGTTCGCAGCCTCATAGTTGCGGTTCGACTTTCGCTTTGTGTTGGCCAGCGGCTTCAGAATATTGAAGCGTTGGTCTTTTGCCGACGTGACAAAGTCAGCTCGGGCTCGGCCATTCTCCTTGTATTCGTAGAATTTCTCGTATGGCTTGTTTTTATAGTCGAGCGCGGGCTCCAGAAACATCGCGAACGCGCTGGTCGCGCGCTTGAATCGTTGGCTGACCTTGATGGCGTCATTCCGGTTACCGCGGCCTTTCTTTACGACAAACAAGTCAGCGATGGTCGAGCCAAGGTAGGCGTCGGCATCCTCGACGGCGTCTTGTGCGTCGTCCTGACTATCGTCGTCTTCCGGTTCCGAACCGCCGACCTCACATTGCCGAACCAACTCGTCAAATCCGCTACGAGACCATTTTGGCTTGCCATCACGCCAGTTTTTTACCAGCGGACTATCTTCGGTCAGGCCGAAGGCCCGGTAGATTCGAGCAGCCAAGAGATCGTCGTAAGCGCTGTTGATACGCTGAGTCAATTCACGGACGGACGGAATTCGGCGAACAAACACGAGATGTTTGTCATCGAACAGGTCTTTGGGCGCCGTGAACAGGTCTGTTGGCACACAGCGTGCCACCAACTGGCCGTACTTGGGATGGTCGGGCAGGTGCCCAAACGCGGCGGAATACTTGCCGGTCAAGTAATTGAGCAGATCGGTGTCGCCGGCCTTGTCAAAGTCGAATTCGGTATCCGCTTTTGCGGATGCTTCGGGATCGGAAGCTCCATCCTGCTCAATCGGCGCACAACCAACCGATTCAAAACCCTCCAGAAAGCCATACAGCAAGCTCTTGCTTTCTCTGGTGATCTTGAGGCGTGTCACGAGCATTTTCTGATAGAGCGCAAAGAACAGCTCTGACTCCGGGCGCTGGTCAAAGTCGCACGGCATGCCTTGCTCGGTGCGGTACTGATGCTTGCTGAAGTGCCCCGCATTTCCTTGCATGCGCCTTAGCCGACGCAGCCCAAAGGCCTTCATCAGGGCCATCGGCGTCTTGGCTGTCTCCGGATCGGGCGTTCGGAAGTAGCTGACGATGCTGTGAATGTCTTCGAGCCGGCTGTGGCTGGGTGTCGCAGTCAATAGAAGCGTCTTCTGACTCAGCCGCGACGCTGCCGAACCAAACCATGCTTCCGCCGCCGCAACACGTTGTGAACCGCCGCTTCGGTTCCGGAAGTAGTGCGCTTCATCAATGATGATCAAGTCAAATCCATCTGGGCCGAGTGCTGCCTTGATGCGCTGGTGCAGGGCTTGTGCGTTGTTCCGGGCCACTGCGGCACTGTCCTGGCCTTTCTGTCCATCGGGCACCAGCCCGCTCAAAGAGTGGATCGTGGTCAGATAAAGGTGTCCTGCCCCCTGCTCAACGGCAGCGACGAGATCTTCCAGGCGCGTGAGGGTGTGGACGGCTGGCACAGGGCCGCCGTCTACGCCATTTTTCACGCAATGATCCACTGGTCGATAGTGAAACTCGACGAAGGCCTGAAACTCGCGCCGCCAGTGCGCGCAGATGTCGCGGTTAGGCGCCATGACGAGCACTCGGGCATCAGGTTTCATCTTCCAGAGTAGGGCAGCTACGCCCAGTGCTTGGAAGGTTTTGCCCATGCCAACTTCGTCCGCCAAGAGGGCCACGCCCTGCTGAGCCAGCAAATTCCACAAGTAGGCAACGCCTTCGGCTTGGCGCGATGCCATCGAGGCCGCGCCATCGCTGGCGTACTGCCAATCGGGCTGGTCGCGCCGGAAATTGATCCAGCCGCCGACCCGCTTGGGATCCAGTGTTCCCCACTCAGTTACTGGCATAGCCGCACTCCTTTCGCACGAACTGCACGAACTCATGCGGGATCTTGTCTGGGAGGGTTGGTAGGGCAAGTTCCAGGCTGTCCCATCGCCACTGAAGGGGATCGTCCTCGCTGGTCGCCAACTCGTGTCGTATGGCCTTGGCGAGCTGACACAAAGTCCGCACTTCCTGAGTCAGGAACCAATTAAACAGACCCTGATTGCGGTCGGTATTCCTCTTGTGGGTTTTCTCGATCAGCTCTAGTAGGCAGCCCGGTCGCGTAAAGACCCAGCGATGCAGGTCGTCTGACTTCTTGATCGCCTTGAGCGTCTCGGCATACTGATGCGTGGCTTGGAACAGCCGGAAATAGCTGATGCGTTCGGCTTGCTTTGGCTCAGTCACTTCGGAATCGGATTCGGCCGGCTCCTCTAGGGCCTCCAGCGCGTCGACCTCCTGGTTGTCTGGAACCCGAAACGGAGCGTCTTCGTCAGTACTGGTATCGCCATTGAAGATCATCGCGTTGAGCAAGTCCTCCAGGGACTCGAATGCTTGGGCGGGGCGGTCGGCGACCTCGGTCTCGATGATCAGCGCCCGATAGACCACGACGTCATCCCTCAGAACCTGAAAGCGCCGCTCGTGCAGAATCGTCCCAGGACTGTGGACCTTGATTGGACCAATACTGAGCGCTTTCTCTTGTGGCTCCCAGTTGAGCGGGAGCAACGGATCATGCCCAGGCAGTCTCAGCGCGTAGCCGCCCATCGGCATACCGACATGCCAAGACGCCGTGACAAAGTAGTGGTGCAAATGCCAATCAAACCGTACCTGCGCGTCGAACGGTAGCTGGCTCGGAACGACCAGGGCTTCTTGCGCCAGCAGTTCGTCGGAGGCGAATCGGTCGGCAGACATGGCGAGCTTCTCGCCGCGCGCGGTTTGCCAGTCGCCTTCGTGACTCAGGATCATTCCGGCTTCGATATTCACGTTGGAATCGCGTGCGCCGGCCGGGTCTGGCAGATTGGCGCCTTTGCTCGTGAAGTTCCAAGAGCCAATGGCCAGCACGTTGCCAAGCTTCCAGATTTTGGCGTGACAGAACGGGGCGTCGGCGTCCGAGTGATTATCCCGGCGATACAGCGAGAGGGCGCCCGATTCCGAGAAGGCTTGCAGTGCCTCGTTCCACGGCGCTCGAACATACTGCCCGTCGACCAAGTCGGGCACTAAATGCACCCGAAGGTCCGGCATATTCGCGGCCAATCTGAGCTCCTGAACCAACCCCATCAGATCGTGCGACAGGTAGGGCGACCAAACCAACAGGTCGCCCGCATGATTCTGGGTGAAGAACTGCGACACGAACGAGCGATCCTGGAAGCTGTGCACGAACGACCAACGACCCGGTTCACGTGACAGGCCAGCACGCTCCGGCCATGGAAATGCCAGCCCCGCATTTCCGGCCAACGCCGAAAAAAAGCCCCGCACGGCTTCATACTGTGTTTCGGTTTCGATTCGCTCAAACAGAAAGGCCTCCTGGTTGCGGGCCCATCCGCTCAAAGTGAGGTTTGCGCTGCCCGTGCCAAGAACACGATTCCCTTTGACATCTTCAAGATAGATCACCTTCGGGTGGAATAGGCTGTCTGGCGAGAACAACTGCGCCCAGGCGGCGGGGGACACGCCGTGCACCGGAATGGCAGTGCGCTTGTTCTGATCAGCGCCCATGAATCGGTAGTCGCAGAACACCCGAAAATCGACCAAGTCCTTGTTAAGCACAAGTTGCAGATTCTCGTAGTCTGCGCGCCGCCTTGGTTGATCCTGGTTCAGCGCCTTCGGGAGCAGGTAGGTCTCCACGAATTCGATATCGAGGGTGAAGCTCGTCATCCAGACGTAGCGGAGCTTGTCCAGCGACCCTAATTGCCTTGCAAAGGCATCCAGCAACTTCATGCGCCCACTCCTTGGTAGCCGCGAACCAAAGCCTGGAAGTTGGGCAAGTAATAGCTGTGATACCACGCACCCGGTTCCCAGTGCTTGACGTCCGGGTCACGCATAGGCCGGGCATCCAGACGAATCTCGTCGCCAACGATGTCCAACCAGGACGCTTGACCGCGCTGCGCCATCACAGAACGGTGATAGTCGACCAGGAGGTGAACCTGCTCCGTCATGCTGGATGTGTTGGCGAGTTGCAGCAGCTTGTTCAAGCGATGACGGCTCGCACCGACCGTGACCTTGAGCAGCTTATCGTTATCTAGAATGGCACGGGCCCGGTCTGGCAGCGTGCGCGCATCCCGGTGGAACTTCTGCCACTGTTCCATCACATGCTGCACGGTTTGCGATTTGCGGCACGCCATCAAATTGAACAGCAGCACAGCATCCGCCAGGAATGGCTCCAATTGCTTAATGTGCTCGAACTTCAGGCCCTCTTCCTCGGGCACGGGGGTAGGCGTCTGGTAAATCAGCTCGCGGGCCGAGAGCGCTTCGGCGCGATTCGGTTGCTGGTCCAAGGTGTTGAGCAGTGCCCCCGCGGCCCCCAAATTCAGGCCCGTTGCTTTGAGCCAGAATTCGCGCGCGAACTTGCCAACGGTGCCCGAGTTCGGAAACGTCTGCACATAGGCCAAGGGCAGGCTTTCCGGGATCGACTTGAACGGTGTTTCCGGGTCTTTGCGATTGATGGTCAGTAGCTGCGACAAGTGCTCATAGCATTGTGCTGCCAGCGTGTGCATGGACGGGTTGCCAGCGATGAACTGCTCAGCGTCGCGCCACAAGGGCTCGGCACTGGGCAAATGGTAGTGATAGTGCGTGTCGAAATAGCCAATTTGCATCATTGGCGATTTGTAGCGACCGCTCACCCCGAGCCCTAGCTGACGTTTGAGAATCTCTCGATCAGGGCGGTTGCGGCTGAAGACCAATAGGGGGTTCTCGTTGGTCTCGTTCCAGATTCGATTCCCCTTCGACACGCCCAGAACACCGCTGCTTTCGACGCTAGGTCTCGCCTGACCGTTGCTTCGCTTCGACTCGGCTTCGTACCAGATGACAGAAAAGACGAACAGATTCTCGAGATACAGCAGACAGGCACTCTTGAATGCAGTCGAATCCTTCCGACCGAACACGCCTTCCAGCGCGCGGCTCAGCACAATGCTCTCGTCACGCACGATGCGGCGAATCAGGTTGTGATGGAACAAGTTGAGGGTGTAGTTCCGGACGTCATTCGAGATCGAGTTGACCCGGTTTTTGAAAATCCGCCGCCCGAACGCCGACCAGATAATCAGCATACCCAAAGGATCAATCGAAGCATCGCCACTCAGGCGATCGTCGTATTCGGTGAGATAAGGATCAAGAAACATCGCTATCCCCGATACCGCTCAGGCATAACAGCCCAGCGCTCTGCACCCAGTCAGTCCGCATTCGTCGCATCGGCTGCGCCCCCCATTGATCCGACCCACTGCCGGGTCTGTGCGTTAAATCTAGCGAGTCTGATTGAGGGCGACAAGACTCGCTCATGGGAGAAAAATCGCTGGGCACATAGCCAGGCGTTTGCAGTGTCGTCTTCGTCATCCCGACAAACGTGGAGACCCGGGGCAGTCTTGCGACACCACTCAATAGTCGTCATCCCGACGAAAGTCGGGACCCAGGGCAATCCTACGAAGAACCACCTGCAGCCCGGTGACGGATTTATCCACCACGGCATCAGCCGCAACTCGAATCACCACGCCACTATTGTCGTCACCCCGGACTTGATCCGCGGTCCAGGGCAATCTTGCGAAACTACGGCAACCCCCGTTGACGAATCGATCCACCCACGGCGTCAGCCGCACCGCAATGCCAAGCCACCCCATTGCCGTCATCCCGGAGCCGCGCAGCGGATTCCGGGATCCAGGGCAATCTAGCGTCAAGCCGACACAACGAGGCCAACCCAGCGCCAGCCGCACCGCAGTGCCAAGCCATCCCATTGTCGTCATCCTGGAGGCCGCGCAGCGGATTCCGGGATTCAGGGCAATTTAGCGACAAGCCCACACAACCAGGCCAACCCAGCGCCAGCCGCAGCGCAGTGCCAAGCCACCCCATTGTCGTCATCCTGGAAGCCGCGCAGCGGATTCCGGGATCCAGGGCAATCTGGCAACAAGCCCACACAACCAGACCAAACTGGCGCCAGCTGCACCTCGAACCTACACGACCTATTGTCGTCATCCTGGAAGCCGCGCAGCGGATTCCGGGATCCAGGGCAATCTGGCAACAAGCCCACACAACCAGACCAAACTGGCGCCAGCTGCACCTCGAACCTACACGACCTATTGTCGTCATCCTGGAAGCCGCGCAGCGGATTCCGGGATCCAGGGCAATCGTGCCGAACACTTTTCATCGCCAACAAAGTGGCGACCGGCGCCAGCCGCACCTCGAATCACCGCATCACTATTGTCTTCATCCCGAACTTTATTCGGGATCCAGGGCAATCTCGCCGCACGCTCGCCGAAGCTCGTCACCGAGAAAGCAATTCAACATATGCCTGATAGCTAAAGCACCGATTTTTCTTCTGCCCCGTCATCTCAGCAACTACGCCCAATTCCTCCAACACTCTGACCGCCGCCGTTGCCGTGGGAAAGCTGGTTTCTAGTCTTTGACGCACCTGTTCGATCGTGAATCGCGGCATCATGGGCAACATCTCGAATAGTCGGTAGCTTGCCGGGCCCGCTTTGGTCGATTGCAATAGTCGCCTGCGATCGGCGGCCACAAGGCTGGCCACATCAATGATGTTCTTTTCAGCATCCGCCGAAGCTGCGACAACGCCTTCCAAAAAGAACACCACCCACGACTCCCAATCGCCCTCTGTGCGGATGGCAGAGAGACGCCGGTAGTATTCCGCTTGGTGTTGTTTCAGATAGCCGCTCAAGTACAGCAACGGTTCCGAGAGCAAGCCCCAGTGCTCAAACAGCGCCGTAATCAGCAATCGGCCAATACGTCCGTTGCCATCCAGAAACGGGTGGATGGTTTCAAACTGCGCGTGGATGAGCGCCACCCTCACCATCGGCGGCAAATCCGTTTTCGTATCGTGTATGAATCGCTCTAACTCAGCCAGCAAACTTGGAACCTGCTCTGGTGGCGGCGGTACGAACGCCGCGTTACCCGGTCGTGTGCCACCAATCCAGTTTTGCGAGCGGCGCAGTTCACCCGGTTGCTTCGAGGCCCCGCGAGCGCCGTCAAGCAGCCGCCGATGCGCGTCTCGCAACAGGCGGACACTGATCGGCAGTCCCTTGGGATCACGCAATTGCTCGCGCGTCCAGTTGAGCGCGCGCAGGTAGTTGGTGACTTCCTCGACGTCCGCCGTATTGCTGACTTTGAAGCCCGCTTCGTGGTCGAACAGGTCGGTCAGTGTTGCCTGCGTGCCTTCAATTTGCGACGTGAGCAGTGCCTCTTTGCGAATCGCGCTGTACAACAACCAGTCCACTGACGGCACCAGCCCCGTGCCCCCCGCCAAACGCGCCAGCGCCAGTTCGGCTTGCCGATTGAGGTTGCTGTAGACCTCGGGCAACAACGCCGGATCAGCTGGCGGCAAAGGGTGGGGTATGAATGCCCGCACGGACTCACCCAGAGTCGTGGTGACCGAATCGATTCCCGTGCTGCGTATCATTGCGACTCGCCTTGAATACCGTTGCTTCAAATTAAAGCATTCTTTAATGTGTCGGGCAACCATTAAAGAATCCTTTCATTGGCTAGATCGAGATCGTCTCGCCTGCGGGACCCGCTTAATCGCTTGGAGCTCGGCTTTCGTCTGTTTGCACCCCAATGGGCTCGCCGAACCGAGCGCCGCCTAGTAGCTCAGCCGCTCGAAGTTCAGTCTAGGAAGTCTGTCAGCGGTCTGGGCGGAATGCGGTCTAGGCAGAAAGCCCCCGAGCAGGTCAGGGTGTCGAAAGCCGTTATCTGATATTTGCCCGCACCACCCATTCGGCTGAAGCCGCGTCCCGAAGCATCCCGAATCGATTGTCGTCACCCTGGAAGCCGCGCAGCGGGTTCCGGGATCCAGGGCAATCTCGCCGACAGTCAGCAACAGCAGCCTTTCGTCGTAATCGAAGCCCCTTGCCGCTGCGCTCGTATTACTCCATCGGCGCGAACAGCAGAATATCGATCTCCAGATCACCCAACGCAAGCTCAATCTGCTCACGCACCGCCGCCCAGGGAAGCCCACCATTCCCAGCCCCCAAAGCCGGGATCGCAACAGAAGCAACCATCTGCTCAATCAAGAGCCGCCGCAGATCATGCAAACCGTCCACGATCCATTCCATCCGAGATGGCGCACGCCAGTGCTGTTTGGTCGGGAAATTGACAATCCAGTGCGGGTCGCCCAACTCACGTACCACCGTGACGAACATCTGTCCTGTCCGCACTTCCCGGACTTTGCACGCCGCAGCGTAAAGCCGGTAGTTCTTAGGAAAGCGCTCCTTGAACGCCAGAGCAATGCCCTTGCCCATCACGCCGACGATGTTGACGGCGTTGACCAGCGCTTCGGCACGAGCTTCGAGCAGGTTTCCGTAACTAATGCTAATCATTGGATATCCCGAGTTCAAAAGGGTAGGGGAACCAAAGCAGCCGTCTGCCAGGCGGTCCAACGCTTGAATGCTTCGTTGGCCATAGTACTCAATATATGCTCCTTTCAAAGGTAACGCCTGAGCCAGAACGCAGCAGGTCAATACAACCGCAGTAAAATGAGCCAGTCCACAGTTTCGGTGTTGCGGCGGCTGTCGCGACACCTATCCGAGGCTTTGCATTGCCGTGCCGCTCCTAAACCGAGCTGCCTCAGCTAAACTTGATAGTCCTTAATCAGTCCATACAAGTGAGATCGATGGCAGCCGTTTTAAGGAAAATCATATACTTGCGTAACAATGCGAAGTAACCGAAGCTTGGCATGTGTGCACTCCTGGGGTTGCGTTCGAAAAGTCTTGTCCCTGTATACGAGCCGCACTCGGCCTCGCATGTGTCGAAGTCCGAAGCCGCAAGTTTCATCAAGAACCTACCCGCCGCTTTGCTTGAATGGGCTGGGCCAAGCTCATTCACGAATGGGGATCTAAATTAATGCTTGGACTGACGCTACGAGAAGAATTCCGGGGCAAACGCCTCAAGGGCACAGCCATCGAGCTGTCCAACGACCAGCAAACGGGCGCGACCCAGATTGCAGCCAAACAGTTTCTGGAGATCACCTATCCCACGCACGACCTGTTGAAAGGCATCGAGGCCGTTGGCCCCAGCCAGGGTCGCCCTGTGGTCGTGATCGGCGAACGCGGCCTGGGAAAGTCGCACTTGATGGCTGCGCTCTACCACGCGGTGACCGACCCGTCCTCGACCAGCTCCTGGCTCAATGCATGGGCAACCACGCTTACCGACGCTAGGATCGGCAAGATCGCCTTGCGCGATGGGATGCACGTCATCGGCGAAAGCCTGCATCGCCACCGCTACAAGTTCTTGTGGGATGTGCTGTTCGACAACCATCCGCACGGCACATTCATCAAGGGCAAGTGGGACGGCCAGGGCTCGTCGAAAACCGAAATCCCATCCGACAAGCTCATCATCGAGTTGCTGGAGAACAAGCCGACGATGTTGCTGCTGGACGAGTTCCAGACGTGGTACGACGGCCTGACCAACACCAAGCAGTACCCTTGGAAGAACTGGGCATTCAACTTCATCCAGATTCTTTCGGAGATCGCCAAGGAGCGCCCCGACCTGCTGGTGCTCGTAATTTCGGTACGCAACGGCGGTAGCGACGCCTACCAACAGGTGCATCGCGTCAACCCGGTCGCCATCGACTTCAAAGCGGGCGGCAGCGCCGAGCGCATCCAGCTGGATCGCCGACGGATGCTGTTGCACCGCCTGTTTGACAACCGCCTGCAGATCGCCAGCGGCACCATCGAATCGCTAGTAGCTCAGCACGTCGCCGAGTCCTTTCGTTTGCTCGACGTGCCGCCCGTCGAGCAGGAACGTAAACGCCGGGAGTTCACAGAAACATGGCCGTACGCGCCGCACCTGCTTCGTCTGCTCGAAGAACAGGTACTCATCGCTACGGATGCCCAGGAAACACGCGACCTGATCCGCATCCTCGCTAACCTCTACAAGAGCCGTGGCGAGTCCGTGCCCTTGCTTACGGCCGCTGACTTTCGGCTGGACGACGATGCCTCGGGCATTGGCGCTTTGCTCGAAGCGGTCGCCAACCAGCATCACCGTACGCTGCGCGAGAAGGCGCAGCAGAACATTATTTCGGTGCAGGAGGCGCGGCATGATCACGCCAGCGTCGCGCCGCACCTGCAGGAAATCATCGGCGCACTCTGGCTACGCTCGATTGCCGTAGGCAATCTCGCCGGAGCTGAACCCGCCACGCTGCAACTGGATATCACCCGTAGCAAGCCAGTGGACGACAACGCATTCCAGGTCGAGTTGGCGACCATCGTTGAGAACAGCTTCAACATCCACCAGGAAGGCACCAAGCTGCTGTTTCGCGAGGAAGAGAACCCGCGCGCCAAGCTCATGGCCTACGCGCGCAACGACAAGCTGTTCGCCGACGGCGCGGATCAGGCGCAGCTCGCCAAGCAGGTACGTTATGTCATCGGCGGTAGCGACGAGGTCGCCAAGGCCTTCCGCGTAATTGCCCTGCCGAAATCGTGGGTCAATGATCCGTGGACGGAGCTCGATGAGGCCGAGCAACCCGACAAGTGGGATGACCGTCTGCCCATTCTCGTGCTCCCTGAGGAAGTCGACAAGCTCGATGCCACACTGGGCCGCTGGCTTAAAGGGCAGTTGCAGAAGCGCCGTAATACGGTGCGCTTTCTGCTGCCGCGCGCGGGCAGTACCAACTCCTTCATGGATCGCGACCTACTCATCCTCGCCCGCGCCGAAATGAAGGCGCAGGAATGGGGCGGACAGAACCCCGAATACAAAAAGCTGCACAAGGAATTCGAGATCACCCTGCGCGACAACCTCAAAAAGCGCTTCGACCGCTTTGCCGTGCTGCAACGCTGGAATTTCGCCGATCCTGCGCAGTGCAAGTTCAGCGTCGAGCGTCTCGATAAGCAAGGCTCGCAGATTCCCGAAGCCATCGAGGATGCGCTGATCGGCGATCTATTCGTTCCAGAGGACTTCGAGGAACTGGTGCTCGAATACGCCTGCAACAATGAATCTGTTGGCAAGCTCCTGCGCGAGCTACAAGAGCCGCGTCCAGCAGAGCTGGACTGCATCCCGTGGCTGGGCGAGACTTTGATGAAGGAACGCCTACTGGGTTTGTGTGCTCAGGGTAAGTTGGCCATCAACTTGCGTGGCATGGAGTATCTTCAAACATATCCGGGTGAGGATGTGGACACGGCATGGCGACGTCTACGCCCGAAGCTCTCGCTCACGGGGCGCCATCTCGATGACGTGTTCGTGATGCTGCCCTCGGCCGTGCCTGCAACCGGCGGCTCAACGGCATCTACCCCGTCGCCGCTTGGCGCATACCCGCTTGACGGCTCTGTTTCCAGAGCTGGTGTATCCGAATCTAATTCCGGCGGACTGCCCGCTACGATGCCAATTACTTCGGCAGGCGGCATTTTCGACGGAAATAGCAAGGCTTCCAAACCACGTACGGCGCTGTCGAATCCAGCCACATCGCCGCTTAACTTGATCGGCAGAATCGAGAATTGGGGCATCGGCCCAGCCACTAGAGTTGCGGAGGTTTCGATCAAGGTGTCGGCCGCTACAGGTGCGCAGCTAAAAGAAATCCTCAAGAAGCTTCCCGAAGGGATGAGCTTCGAGCTGAACCTTGAGAGGGAGGACGATTGATGCCATTGACAGCCAGCACCTTGCAGGCCCTGATGCAAAGCTCGGACGCTGATGCTTGGCGCATCATCGTCGATCAGGTTGTCGAGATCGCCCGAAAGCCGCTGTCCGCAGGTAATGCGCCGAGCGAAGTCGTCCGGCGCGACCGTGAAGTCGGTGCGCTAGATTTATTCCTCGCGTCCAGTGGCTGGGGCTTGTGGCAAGCATTTGGCCAGAGCGTCGAGCGCACCTCGGATCGCCTGACGCGTTGGTGGGCGGAGCCCTTTAGTGCCAAGGCGGTGCTGATTCTCGACGGCCTTTCCCTGCGCGAGCTGCCGTGGCTGTTGCAGGGCGCGAAAGCGCGCGGCTTCACCACGCACGAAGTCGCTGCCTGCGCCTCCGAGTTACCCGGCGAAACTGATGAGTTTGCCCACGCGCTCGGCTTCGCGAGCCGCAGCAAGCTCCAGAACAACGGCGGCGGTCGCGCACACAAGCTGCAGGCCGCCAACACTGAAACGGTGGACTTGCCGTGGAAGGACTGCCAAGCCCTGATCGGCAGCGCGCCGAACCAGATCTTCTGGCACCACTGGCCCGACGCCAAGCTGCACGACGGCTCCGGCGCAGGCCAGGGGCTGGAGCCGCTGACCAAGGACGTGGCCGAGCAGTTGTCCAGTGATGACTTCTGGGCCTTCGTCGAGCGCCTTGCCACCGGGCGGCGGCTGGTCATGACCTCCGATCACGGCTACGCGGCCACGGGCTACTTCCCCGATGCCGATGGCGAGGTCGGCCAGTTCCTCAGGCAGACGTTTGGAAGCTCGCGCAGCAAGACCGGAACTGGCGACACCGGCCCCTTCGTGCCGCCCGTGGCATTGCAGATCAACAGCCCTCACGGCGCGCACCTGTTGGCCTTGGGTCGCAGGAAGTGGCGTAGCCAGGGCGGCTACCCGACGCTCACGCATGGCGGCTTGTCGCTGCTGGAAGTGCTGTCGCCGTTCGTCGAGCTGACCAAGTAAGGACTTCGCCTGATGGCCACCAAGAAAGAACTACTCCAACAGCAAATTGCCAAGGCCGTGGGCGCAGGCAAGGCGGTCGCGCTCGAAACGGTCGACTTCAACGACCCGAACCGCCCCAAGACCTGTCTGGAGGTGGACTTCCCCATCCTGCCTGTCAATCAGGTGGCGATCATCGAAGGCAACGCGGGCAAGCCGATCTACCAGATGTCGAAGTGGTGGGCTAGGCGCCGGTCCAGCGTGTTCCGCTCGATGTTGATCGCGGCGGCCACCAAAGCGCCAGACGACCCGTCGCACGCGGCCAAGCTGGTGTGGGACAACTACTACGCCAACCACCAGAAAAAAGGCGCGTTCAAGCACCTGAAAGTGGCCGACATCTTCATGGGCGGCGGCACCACGCTGGTGGAAGGCTCGCGCCTCGGGATGCAAATGGTCGGCAACGACCTCAACCCGGTCGCTTGGTTCGTGGTTAAGCAGGAACTGGCGAATGTCGATCTGGAGGAGGTGAAAAAGCTCCTTGCCGACATTGAGGCCGAGGTCAAGCCGCAGATTATGCCGTACTACTACTGCGACGGCCCGCAGGGTGAGAAAGGCAAATGGACGCACCTGCCCAGCAACAAGGCGATGCCCGCCGACTTCGATCCGCTTGCCATTCCGCGTGAGCAGCGCAAGGACTACCGCTACGAAGGCCCGGAGATCATCTACACCTTCTGGGCCAAGCACGGCCCCTGTCAGGTGACGGGCTGCGGCCACCGGACGCCGATCATGACTAGCCCGGTCATGGCGGTGAAGACGCTCACCGTCAAGCATTGGGCGCACACCTGCGGCAAGTGCGGCGAAGCCTTCGATGTGGAGGAGGAAGCTGCCCGCATGGCACCCGATACGCCGTTTTACGTCGCGCCCACCGAAGCGCCGTATTCCGTGCTCGACCGGAAGAAGGGCGTGATCTGCCCGCACTGCGGCCACACCGCGATGGTGAAATTAGGCAAGGGCAAGAACAAGAAGGTGGAACTGAGCCTGCTGGTGCATCCGCAATGGCTGGCGGGCGAAGCGAAGCAGGATGTCAACGGCCAGCCTTACGGCGGCTCGGCGCAGGACGATGTGGCGGCAACCACGCGCTGGGATGCGGCACGCGCCGCGAAGATTCGGCTTCTGGAAGTACGGGGTCTTGAAACCGTCATCGAGGTGGATCAAAACGGCAACAAGAAAGAAAAAAGGATCGTCCCGAAACAAGTGACGTGCCCGGAGACTGGTGTCACCTTCGAGTCGACGGTTGGCACGGTGCCGAAGCAGTCGCACTACGCCTGCTCGGCCTGCGGGACGGTGCAGGATGTGTTGACCACCATCAAGGCCACCGGCAAGACCGGCCCGATGGCCGCTTACGCAGTGCAGGGCTACGCGCCCAAGCGAGATGAAGCAGGCAGACCCTACGGCGGCCGCTTCTTCGCCGCCTACGACACGGCGCACGCCCAGCAATACGACGCCGCGTTCGCGGAATGGGAAGCGCGCAAGGATGCCGACCTCAAGGACTACTGGCCGCGCTCCGAGCTTCCATACGGATTCATGACCCACCATTTGCAAGGCGGCGTTCCGAACCACGGCTTCACCCATTGGTGGACGATGTTCCACCCGCGCCAGTTGCTCGCTCACGCGCAATTGCTGAATGCCATCGTGAACGTCGGGAGCTACGACTGGAAGACGCGCGAGTTTGTTCTTGGCGCATTCCAGAACTACCTACGCAACCAGAGCGTTCTTGCGTTCTGGCACATCAACAAGGACCACTTCGTTCCTGCGATGTCGAACAACAACTTCCACCCGAAATCAACGCTAGTTGAAGTTGGCGTCTTTTCGCCGATGGGCTACGGCCCTTGGAGTTCTTGTGTCCCTGTTCTCCTTGAGAGCCGCGATTGGGCTATGCAGCCTTGGGAGGCAGTAAGCGCTGAGAGCTTGAAGCGCAGGGACGCCGTGCTTGCAGACGGCATCAGTGGCAAGAGCGAGAAGGTCTTTCCGGGCGACCCCGTCAACGGTGCGGACGTCTTCTGTGGGTCGTCTACGGAGCTGGCAAAGGTTGCTGATGCCAGCCTCGATCTGGTCATTACTGATCCACCCTTCGGCGGCCTGCTGCACTACTCGGAGCTGTCCGATTTCTTCTACGTCTGGCTGCGCCTCGCACTGAAGGACAAGTATCCCGGCTACTTCACCGCCGAATACACGCCTAAGTCGCTGGAGGCGGTCGCCAATCGCGCGCGCGAGCCGGAAGATCCGGACGGTTTCTACCAGCGTCTGCTCACGCAGTGCTGGCGCGAAGCGCATCGTGCACTCAAACCCAGCGGCATCCTGGCCTTCACCTTCCACCACAGCGAGGACGAGCCGTGGGTGGCGGTTCTGGAATCGCTGTTCGATGCGGGCTACTACCTCGAAGCGACCTACCCCATCCGCTCTGACGAAACCAAGGGCGAAGGCGAGTTCGGCTCCAAGACCATCGAGTACGACATCATCCACGTCTGCCGCAAGCGCACCGAGGAACCCAAGCCGGTGAGCTGGGGCCGGATGCGCCGCGAGGTGATGGCCGATGTGCGCCAGTTGCAGGCGATGCTCGAGAACCACGCCAAAGAAGGTTTGCCCGCAGCCGACATCCAGGTGATCCGGCGCGGCAAGGCGCTCGAATACTTCTCGCGCCACTACGGCAAGGTGTATGTCGATGAAGGCCGCATTATCTCCGTTCGCGACGCGCTGGTGGGCATCAATCAGCTCATCGACGAGGACGCCGACAAGGGCAAGGAAGCGCCCCCGGTCAACGCGGAGCCGATCACGCGCCAGTTCCTGCGTACCTTCGGTAACGCGCCTGAGCTGAAGCGCGACCAGCTGCAGAAGTTTCTCAAGGGCTCGATCACCACGCCGGACGAGTTCGTGCAGCGCGGCTGGTGCACTGAGAAGAATAAGGTATTTACCCGCACCGACGCGCTGGAGTTTGCACGCGAGTGGTCGGGCAAGCATCGCCGCAAGCTCACGTCCGATTTGGATCAGGCGCTGGTGCTAATCGGTGCGTGCTTTGACGGCAGTGGCATTAATGCCTCGGACACGCTGAAGAACGAGAACTTCAAGCCGCACGTCGCATTGAAGCCGCTGTTGGAATGGCTGCACCGCAATGGCCCGGATCAGACCACGCGCAATGCGGCCTCGCGCGCGGTCTCCATCCACAACGCTTGGCTAGCCAGCCGAGCGCCCCAGCCCTTGCAGGGTTCCTTGTTCGATGACGATGGGGAGTACGAGCAATGAGACAACTGCGCGACTCGGTTTGGCAGGTGCGGGGCACTAGTTGGTTGTGGGACGAAGAGGCGCGCAATCAGATCTGTGCAGCCAGAGAAGTGTGGAGCCTCCGCCAGTTCCTCCGTGCGAGAGGAAATTGGCCGGACGATCTCCCAAGCAATGGCGGTAGGACGCTGGTAGTAGCCGGTCTGGATGGCAGCCTAGACCTGTTGACGCCAGCAGATGCAGAAACGTGGCTGGGCGATGCGATTAAGCCCGCTATCCTGTCCTTTCAAGACGATTGGGGGAGCGACGGTGCATTGGTGTTTTGGCTGCCTGGCGGCCATAGCCGCGTCAAGGCGCACCCGGCGACGGATGAAGTTGGCTGGCTCTGTCACGCGCCTCACGGCCACCAGATCGACCTCGGTCGCATTTTGTGGGGCCAAGCCAACGAGTACCCGCAGGAGATTCTGCTGCGCGACGGCGGCAAGCCTGCGGGTCTTTTTCATCTGCGAATCACGTAGGGCCACCTTATGGCTTCAATTCTTCCGATCAATCTTCAAGACCTGCTGTATTTCCAGGGGGTTGAGTCTTCGCGTGTAGAGTTCAAGGCATCGTGGAACGAGGATTTCACTAGAGATCAGGTGATCCGCACCATCTGCGCCTATGCAAACGATTTTCAGAACCTCAACGGAGGCTACATCGTGATTGGCGTTGCCGAAGCTGACGGTGCCGCCGTGCTGCCGCCCAAGGGCCTAACACCTGCCGAGCTAGACGAAGCGCAGCGTTGGATTCGTGGACGCTGCAACACCATAGACCCTGTCTATCAGCCAGTTTTTTCGCCCGAGGTGGTTGACGGCAAGCACCTGCTAGTGATCTGGGTTCCGGGCAGCCAGATTCGTCCGCACCGGGCTCCGGAAGATTCCAGCAGAGGTGCGCAACGCAGGTATTACATACGGATCGAGTCCAGCAGCGTGGATGCCGACCGCCAGCCGGAACTGAAGACTCAACTCATGCAGTTGACGGCGCGCGTTCCCTTCGATGACCGTCGCGCCTTGCAGGCTAGCGTGCTGGACATCCGTGAGACGAAGGTACGTGAGTTCTTGCACGATGTCGGTAGCGGATTGGTGGAAGAACAGGATACTCGCAGCCTGTATCGCAGCCTGCGCGTCGCCGAACCGGTAAACGGACACGATGCACCGCGCAACATTGGGCTGCTGTTCTTCAGCCAGGACCCGGAACAGTGGTTTCCTGGTGCTCGAATCGAGGTGGTCCAGTTTGCCGACGACGCAGCTGGCAACTTACTGGAAGAGAAAACTTTCGGGAAGCGCCCCATTCACGAACAGTTGCGGGAGTGTCTGTCCTACCTCGAAAGCCTGTCTGCACGTCTGATCCAGAAATTGCCGAGAACATCGAAGGCATCGCACTGGGTGAGTTTTCCTTCGCTTGCGCTCCGCGAAGCTTTGGTAAACGCCGTGTATCACCGCTCATACGAAGGCGTCACAGAGCCGATCAAGGTGTATTTGTATTCCGATCGGCTGGAGATCATCAGCTATCCCGGCCCCGCTCCTGGCATCGAACAGGCGCACCTGGATGGCAAGTCGCCGATCCCGCCCGTACCCGCCAGGAATCGTCGGGTCGGCGAGCTGCTGAAAGAGTTGCGATTGGCGGAAGGGCGTGGAACAGGAATACCCAAGGTCCGCCGCGCTATGACCCAGAACGGCTCAGATCCACCGCGCTTCGACTTCGACGCAGATCGCAGCTACTTCCGGGTTACATTGCCTGCGCACCCCGAGTACCAGGCAATTCTGGCTATCCAAGACGTGGCAAATCTACGCGCAGTCGGCGACAACGCAGGAGCTCTAAGGCGCTTGCAGGAGGCTCATTCTCGTCACCCTGGCGCGGTGGCGGTCGCCGTCGAGCTAGTGAAGGAGCAGCTGTCTCGCGGAGACACCCATGCCGCAGAAGATGTTTATGAGATGGTCAGAAGTGTCAACGCAAGCGCGAATCTCGCCGCAATTATCACGCAGATCGCCGCTGCATACTTAGATAATAACCGCCAGAAAGATGCAACCAATTGGCTTGACCGTCTTCCGATGCTAGATGCCGTGGAAGAAGCCTTCGAAGCAGCTATTCAAGAGAAACGTGCGGGTCGCCTCGAGAAGGCGCATAGCTACTTCAAAGTTGCGGGGGATGCGGTTGCTGCTGATGTGAAGGCGCTGCATGAGTTTGCTCAGGTAAAGATGAAGTTGGCCGAGAAAGTTCACCCTAGTGGCCCCTCTGGCAACAAAGCGGCCTACCGGCGCCAGCTCGGAGAGGCCGAGGAAATGCTCCGTCGCGTGGTGCAGATGGACGCGCCGCGTACCCGGCGGGCTTGGGCTTGGTTCGACTTGGGGCGCGTCCTGAAATGGAGCCGGGCGCCGAAGCACGAGATTCGTGCCGCCTTCGAGCAGGCGGTAGAGATTGACCCCACGGAGGGACGATTCAAAGAGGCCCTCGCTAGGCTCGCCGGGGATGGGCATGCTGGATAGCCACGCCCCGCTTCAACCCGGCGAACGCATAACCCACCACGAGTACGGCCAGGGTGTCGTCCTCGACCCGGCGCGTGACGGCTATCTGCGCGCGTTCTTTGGCGTTGGCGAACGCCGGGTGCCGGTGGCGTCGCTCCGGCGGGAACTCACGCGCACCGAGCGCATCCTGCGCGCCGTGGATGGCGGTGCGGAGCGGTCGCGCAAGGCATGGCTGTCCTACGAGGCGCACGCGCTGCCGGTGATGGAAAGTGCCTCGGCACTGACCTCGGCCAAGATCGACCTGCTGCCGCATCAGGTGGTGCTGACCCACCGCATTGCCACCGCCTCACCCCGGCGCTACCTGATCGCCGACGAGGTGGGTTTGGGCAAGACAATCGAAACCGCGTTGATCCTGCGCGAGTTGGCCAGCCGGGGCGAACTGACTCGAGCCTTGATGGTGGTACCTGCAGGACTCGTGAACAACTGGCACCGGGAGTTAAACGAGGTGTTTAACCTCGACTTCGAAGTGTTCGGCTCTGAAGGCGACATTACCGACCGCAAGACCAATGCCTTCGCCAAGCACGACCGGCTGATCGCCAGCATCGACACCTTGAAGCGCCCGGCGCGCATCAAACGCCTTCTGGACGCGCCGCGCTGGGATCTGGTGGTCTTCGACGAAGCGCACCACCTCACCGCCTACAAGACTGGCGGCAAAGTGCGCAAGACCGAGAACTACAGGCTGGCCGAGGCGCTGAAAGATCACTCCCGCGACCTCGTGCTGCTGTCGGCCACGCCTCACCAGGGCAATCACTTCCAGTTCTGGATGCTGGCACAACTGCTGAACCCGACGCTGTTTCGCAGCCCCGAGGAGATGTTGGACGAGCGGCACCGGCTCAACACCGTGATGTTTCGCCGCACCAAGGCCGACGCCTGTCAGCCTGATGGCTCACCACTGTTTGCGCGGCGATGGGTTCACACCGAATCCTTCGTGATGAACCAAGCCGAGCGGCTGTTCTACGAGAAGCTGCGGGAGTACCTGGAGGATGGATTCGACCTCGCGCGCCGCCAAGGGAGCCGGGGTCGTGCGCTGGGCTTCCTGATGGCAATCTTCCAGAAGATAGCGGCATCGAGCTTTGCGGCCGTGCGCCGCACACTCAAGCGCCGCCTGTTGATGCTGACGCTGCACGAGGCGTTTCTGCGCGACAAGGAACTCGACATCGAAGGCCGCGAGCGCCTGACCGATGAAGCGCGCGAGCTGATCCACGAGGAGTTTGGCCTAGCGCGTGACAGCATCGGGCGCAGCGAGGTGGACCGCGTGCTGGCCGATCTGAAGTACCGGCTGGTCAAGAAGCTGGACGAGGAGGCACTGGAGATGGCCTCAGACCCCTACGGCAGCGAGTATTCGGCCACGCACGCGGAAGAAGCTGCTTCAGCGGTGGTGGATCTGCATCTGCCGGAGGAGCGCCTGCGCATCGGCGACCTGCTGCGGGTGTTCCCGGCCGAACGTGAGACGAAAATGCAAAAGCTGCTCGACGGCTTGGGCACGCTGTGGCGGCGGAACGCCAACGAGAAGATCGTGATCTTCGCCACCTACCTCGGCACGGTGGACATGATCGCCCGCGAGATTGAGCAGACCTTCCCCGGTCAGGGTGTAGCCGTGCTGCGCGGTGGCGACCACGGCGCGAAGGTAGCGGCGGAGCGGCGCTTCCGCCTGAAGGATGGCCCGCGCGTGCTGGTGTGCACGGCGGCGGGACGCGAAGGTATCAACCTGCAGTTCGCGCGCGTCTTGTTCAATTTCGACCTGCCGTGGAATCCGATGGACATGGAGCAGCGCATTGGGCGCATCCATCGCTACGGCCAGAGCCACACCGCGCAGGTCTACAACCTCGTGCTGTCCGACACCATCGAAGGCCGCATCTTTCTGATGCTCGACGAAAAGCTCGCCGAGATCGCGCGCACGGTAGGCAAGGTTGATGACCAGGGCAATGTGGCGGAAGACCTGCGCGCGCAGATTCTGGGGCAGTTGTCGGAACGCTTGAACTACGACCGGCTGTACCAGGAAGCCCTGTCGGACCCGGAACTGAAACGCACGCAGGTGGAGTTGGAGGCGGCGCTGTCGAACTCCCGCGAAGCGCGGCAGGTGGTGTTCGACCTGTTCCAAGACCTCGACGGCTTCAGCCTTGACGACTACAAGCCCTTCTCGGACGTGTCGTCCAGCTTGGATCGACTGGTGCGCTTCCTCTCTGCGGCGGTCGCGGATCAGCAGCAGAAGCTGGTCAAGGTGGACGATGCGACCTACGACCTCGTCACCGTTGATGGCACGCGCCGCGCCCGCTTCACCCTTAGCCGCGAAGCCGCCACCAATCACGATGATCTGCAACTGATGGGCTTGGATCACCCCTTTGTGCAGGAAGAGTTGGGCCGCTGGCGCAGCGTGCCGCCGGAGGAAGTCGGCATCGCCGTGTTCGGCGACGTGGAAGAGCCTGTGCTGCTGTCGCTGTGGATGGTCGAGGCATCGGCCGGCAGGGGCGAACGCCGCGCGGTGGTGCAGCCTATCGCCGTCAAGCATGATGGCACGCGAATTCCCGTGGTCGAGCGCCTGTGCGAGATGTACCTGCAAGCACCGCCCGCCTCGCCGATCTTCAGGCCCGAGCACCGGATAGATCTGTTCACCCACGCCGTTGAACCGACCCTCCTGCGAGAACTGAAGCACAAGGGAGCCGCAGATGGAGATGGCAGCTATTCGGCGGAGCTGATCGGCTACGTCGAGATCGTTGGTCGGGATGAGTGAGGATGTACAAATGCTCAATCGATCAGCGCTCAACGCTGGTCGTCGATGCCTTCCGCAAGATTTGCGTGCCCGCGGCGCCTGAGCAAGGATGACCAAAAATGCAGTGCTAGTGTGTCCGGAACCGCTCGCGACGGCCGGCGCTTGTTGGTGGGCTGCGGCGAGGTTGCCCTGGATCCCGGAATCCGTTGCGCGGCTTCCAGGATGACGGCAATGGGGGTTTCAGCACTGCGGCAAGCGCTCTCGAATGATGCGTCGTCACTCCGGACTTGAACTGGGCTCCAGGGAATTGGGCGGAAGGTGCTGATTCTTGCGGCCGATGAACGCACGGGGCGCTATCGCAAGATTGTCCTGGGCTCCGGCCTGCGCCGGAGCGACGGCAAGGGGGGGATGGGGGTTTGAGGCAAGCAGGCCGTTGCTGGTCTCGAAGTCCGTTGCGTGTCGCCAGATTGCCCTGGATCCCGGAATCCGCTGCGCGGCTTCCAGGATGACGGCAATTGGGCGTGAAGTATTGCGTCTTGGTTGGTGTTGCTCGGTTGGTTCTGCTGGTCTTGTCGAGGTGGTTCCGACGGTATTTCGCAAGGTTGAACCTCACCCCGGATCAAGTCCGGGGTGACGACAGTAGAGGTTGTAGCGGCGCGGTGCGGCTGGTGCCGGTTGGTGCTTGTTTGTGGGCTGCGGCGAGATTGCCCTGGATCCTGGAATCCGCTGCGCGGCTTCCAGGATGACGACAATTGGGCGTGAAGTATTGCGTCTTGGTTGGTGTTGCTCGGTTGGTTCTGCTGGTCTTGTCGAGGCGGTTCCGACGGTATTTCGCAAGGTTGAACCTCACCCCGGATCAAGTCCGGGGTGACGACAGTAGCGGTTGTAGCGGCGCGGTGCGGCTGGTGCCGGTTGGTGCTTGTTTGTGGGCTGTGGCGAGGTTGCCCTGGATCCCGGAATCCGCTGCGCGGCTTCCAGGATGACGGCAATGGGGTGTGAGGGTTTGTGGTGTGGCTGGTGGCGCGGCCCTGTTGGTTGATGCGTGGGTATGTGGCGCGTGGCGGCGCATTCGGTGCCATATCCGTCACCTTTTCGTGAGTTTGAAACCCGCCCCGGATCAAGTCCGGGGCGACGACAATAGGAGGTGTTGGTGTACGGTGCGGCTGGCGCCGTAGGGCTTGTGGGTGGACTGCGGCGAGCTTGCCCTGGATCCCGGAATTCGCTGCGCGGCTTCCAGGATGACGGTAATTAGGGCGGTGCGGCCTTGTGGTGCGGCTGGTATTGGTTGTTGCTTGTTGGTGGACTGTGGCGAGGTTGCCCTGGATCCCGGAATCCGCTGCGCGGCTTCCAGGATGACGAAAACGGGCGGTGGGGCTTTGTGGTGCGGCGAGTGTTGTGTTTTGGGTTGGCGGGTTCTCGCCACTCGCTCCGTATCCCCTGGTAACGACCTCATTTCAGGTCATGAACCAGGAAGCATTCCATGCGTTTGTCTTGTCATCGTCTCGCCCTTGGGATCACGCTTGCGCTTGCCAGTGTTGGGGTCTCTGCCAATGCGTTTACCTACCGCGGTCAGTTGTCGGACCAGGGGCAGCCGGCCAATGGTCGGTATGACTTGCGGCTGACGTTGCATGCGGATGCGGTCAGTGGGAAAGCGCTCGCTAGTCCCATGACGTTTGAGGACGTGGTGGTGAGCAATGGTAGTTTCACACTTTCGTTCGAAGGGCCCTCGGCGATCAGTGCAGAACTGTGGGTCGGTGTCGAGGTTCGCGACAACGATTTGGCCGCGTTTGAGGCGACGCCGGGGCGATCCAAGGCTTTGCTCGGCAACACGATCGGGCAGTGTTGGTCGACGACGGGGGACTCTGGCAGCAACCCCGCCACGCACTTTCTCGGCACCATCGATGCACAGCCTTTGGTGTTGAAAACCGCGAATGTGCAGAGTTTGCGGATTGAGCCGAGTGGTGAGGTGTTTGGCGCGCCGGCGGTGCCGATCACGGCCAATATGATTGGCGGGAGTTCGGCGAATGTCGTTTCGCCCGGCGTTCGTGGCGCGGTGATCGCGGGTGGTGGCGTTCCTACTGGCACCAGCGATCCGCAATACGCAAACGAAGCCCCAAATATTGTCAGTGATCACTATGGCACCGTGTCTGGTGGCTATGGCAATACGGTCGGCGACAATGATGACACCCTGAGCGAGTCGCCGTTCGCCGCCATTGGTGGCGGGTTGGCCAATGAGGCAACGGGGTCCGCTGCGGTTGTGCCGGGCGGCTACCTCAACAGAGCGGTTGGCTATGTGAGCGCGATCGGAGGCGGCGAATCGAACTTCGCTTCTGGCAGCGGCAGTGCCATTTCGGGTGGTGCCAGCAATATCGCCACCGGCTATCGCGCATCGGTCGGTGGCGGCACTCTAAACGAATCATTGGGGGCTTATTCGGTCGTCGCCGGTGGTATCAACAATGTGGCTCGTGCCAACAGCAGCGCCATTGCGGGCGGCGAAGTGAATACCGCGATGGGTCTCTACAGTTTCGTCTCAGGCGGCTTCGGAAATTGCGCTGGCGCGACACGTTCATTTGCCGGCGGCAATCGGGCGAAGGTGCGACCGCCAACAGGCAATGATCAGGACAGCTGTGCCTTCGTGCCTACGACGCCCGGAGGTGATTCCGGGAGCTTTGCCTGGGCAGATAGCCAGTCCTCAGATTTCGTCACCAGCGGCTCCGATCAGTTTATCGTCCGCGCGCAAGGTGGCGTTGGTATTAACGCCGCACCCGTTGTCCCCAATGTGGAGATGATGATCCAAGCCAATGCAACGGGTTCGGAGACCAGCAATATCTGGCTGAAGCAACGCTCTACGAACCGCGGCATTCTATTCAGCGCCGGCGATGGTACGGGGGCGAACGATTCGGGCTTCTATATCGATCATTACAACGGTGGCCCACCTGTGCGTCGTATGTCGCTGGCGAATGATGGCAGCGTCTTTATTCGTTCCAACACGACGGGCGCCAACTCTGGCGTCGCCATGGCGCCGGGAGATGGAGCGTTCACGTCTTTGTCGGATCGGCATGCCAAAACCGCCATCGAACCGGTTGATGCGCGCAGCATTCTGGAGCGAGTCGTGCAGATGCCAATCAGCTCTTGGCAGTACAAGGCGCAGCCCGGAGACGTTCGGCATATCGGCCCCATGGCGCAGGATTTCATGGCGGCGTTTTCGGTGGGTAGCACCGACAAAGGGATCAACACGATCGACGCCGATGGCGAGGCCTTGGCGGCGATTCAGGGGCTCAACGAGAAGTTGGCAGCCGAGAATGCCGCGTTGGTGAGTGAGCAGCAATTGTTGCGGCAGGAGCTTGAGTCGATTCGTTCGCGTCTTGACGATCTGGTCGAGGCGGCCGGTCATGAGTGAGCATGGTTCCGCTTGGCAATCGCGATGGTTGGTCTTGAGGGCGGCCAGCTTGCTTGCTCTGGGCGTCGTGCTGCCGGTTTGTGCGGAGCCGCCATCCCGGTATCGCGTGACTGGGGAAGTGCAGCGCGAGGTTGAAGCATTGCCGACATCGGCGCGATTCGTGGTGTCGGGTACGCTTCAAGGCGATTCGTTTGCACCAGAGGCAAGCGCGCGCTATCAGATCAAAAGCTTGGATGCGACGCTTGCGGCTTGTGCGGCACCGACCGATGCCATGTTTCAGGACGGTTTTGAGTAGACGCCCGGACTTGGTGGGCCGTTCCAGGCGCGGGGTCAGGTTGGATGACGTGTTTGCGTCAATCGTGCCAAACGAGTGCCGTTCTGGCGCTTGTGGAACGCGGTGGCTTGCGTGCGGGATCTGATCGTTGAGGCAACAAAAAAGCCGGCCTGGTGGGCCGGCTAATGTTCAAAGTTTGGTGGAGCGAAGGAGGATCGAACTCCCGACCTCCGCATTGCGAACGCGGCGCTCTCCCAGCTGAGCTATCGCCCCATTTGATTATGGCCAGGGCCTGGGGGGCTGGTCTGGCGTTGTCAGCCTTGGATCATACTGGTGGCGGTTGGTTGGGGCAAGTCGGGCGCGGGTATTCGACCGATGCTGGGCCGCAGGGATATTTTGGGGTTGTGCCGTAGGGACGGTTTGGAGCGACGCGTCTGGTCGGCGTTTTGGTCGCACCGAAGGTGCGCATATTCGCGCACCAAGTTGTCAGTGACAATGCGCGACTTTCACGACGGCACTGTGTGGCAAGTAGCCCTCTCTCACTCGCGTGGGAGTCCAGCCGCCCCTTTGGTGCGCCTATTCGCGCATCAAACTGTCAGCGACGATGCGCGATTTTTACGACGGCACTGTGTGGCAAGTAGCCCTCTCCCCAGCCCTCTCCCACTCGCGTGGGAGAGGGAGCCGCCGCTTTTGGTGCGCTTATTCGCGCATCAAACTGTCAGCGACGATGCGCGATTTTTACGACGGCACTGTGTGGCAAGTAGCCCTCTCCCCAGCCCTCTCCCACTCGCGTGGGAGAGGGAGCCGCCGCTTTTGGTGCGCTTATTCGCGCATCAAACTCTCGGCGACGATGCGCGATTTTTACGACGGCACTGTGTGGCAAGTAGCCCTCTCCCCAGCCCTCTCACACTCACGTAGGAGCGTGAGCGCTCCCTCTCCCGCGATCGCGGGGGAGGGTTGGGGAGGGGGCTACTTGCGGTCAGAATCGCCACCGTTCGCAATCTATTGGTTAGCAAAACCAATGGGTTACGGCGTGTTTGACGAGATCGGGTTTGGCTCCGAATCAAGCCGGCGGCCAGATTGGTTCGGGCCTGATGGCCCTCCCACAAAAAGGCGAACGGGGCTTGCGGCCAGATTGGTTCGGGCCTGAAGGCCCTCCCAAAAGTCGCGCTTCTATCGGGTCAGTCGTCGAACCCGTCGCTGTCGTCTGACCCAGCCGCCGCCCGGCGCATGGCGCCTCGAATCTGATCACCGGCAAATCCACGTTGTTGCAGTTTCGCTGCCAACTTGAGTTGTTCTTGGCGGCTGCCTTGTACGAGTTTGAGGTGGCGTTGCACTTGGCGATCCAATTGCTCGCTCCAATCCACTTCCGCCTCGTTGAACGCTTGTTCGATCACTGGGCCGGCGATGCCGTGCGTCTTCAATTCGGCGCGGATCCGAACGGGGCCATAGCCATCGCTCGCGCGGCGGCGAACCAGCGCGCGGGCAAAGCGTTCATCGCTCTGGTATTGGTCGGCCTGCAGTTCGCTGATCAGGGCGTCGGTATTGATGGGCTGCGGCGCACGCGGGGTGTCCATCAGCGCTTCGAGTTCCGGGCTCAATTCGTCGGCACCGAGCGTGTCGGATACCACCGATTCGCGCGACTTGCGCTTCAGTTTTAGCGCGAGCTCTTTCGCCGAGTGTTCGCGGCGGGCGAGCAGACGCAGGGCTTGTTCTTTAGGCGAGCTGGGTTTGCGAGGGCGCATGGTGACAATGATCGACGAAGCGGCAATGTTGGTCGCTTGGCGGCATTGGTGCAAGCGGCGAGGGGCTTGCCGCCGCGTCATTTGGCGCCCCCTCAACTTCGCATTCAGCGCGTAGCGATCGCATCGCTAGGTGGCGATTCGTCCGGCAGAAATCGTTCGATCAGATCGTTCAGGAATCGACGGCCGAGTTCGGTGGGACGGCACAGGGTGCCGTGCGGTTCGGCAGCGAGCTCCAGCAAGCCATCGGCAATCGCCGAATCGATCTGCGGCTGAATGTCAGACCATGGCAGGCCGGTGCGTTGGGCAAACTGCGCCACCGCAAAGCCCTCGTTCAACCGCAACGCGTTCAACATGAACTCGAATGGCAGTCGATGCTTCGGAATCGCCTGCCACTCGGCGAGCACATGATTCGTGGCGATGCCGTTCAAATAGCTGCGCGGCAGTTTCTTGCGCGCACTGCGGATGATCGACCCGTCCGGCAGCGTCAGTTTGCCATGGGCGCCGGCGCCGAGCCCGATGTAGTCGCCGAACTGCCAATAGTTGCGGTTGTGGCGCGCTTGTCGGCCTGCCGCGGCGTAGGCTGAAACTTCGTATTGGGTAAAGCCCGCGGCCGCCATGGCATCCTGGCAAGCCAGTTGCATGTCGTAGGCCAAGTCGTCGTCGGGTAGCGGCGGTGGCTTCGCGGCAAACAGTGTGTTCGGCTCCAAGGTGAGTTGGTAGTGCGACAAATGGATCGGGCCAAGCGCGATGGCCTCGGCGACATCCTGCAACGCGCCGGCCAAGGTCTGTTCGGGCAGTGCATACATCAGATCCAGATTGATGTTGGCAAAGCCGGCACGTTGGGCCGCGCGGACTGCCGCCCGGGCTTGTTGCTCGTCGTGAATGCGGCCCAGGCGCTTGAGCTTGGCGGGATCAAAGCTCTGAATGCCAAAGCTCAGGCGATTGACGCCGGCCTCCAGATACGCCTCGAAGCGGTCGTACTCAGCGGTGCCGGGATTCGTTTCGAGGGTGATCTCGCAATCGCTGGCAAAGCGCAACTGGCGGCGCATGCCATCGAGAATGGTCTGGATACTCGCGCCCGAAAACAGGCTCGGGGTGCCGCCGCCAAAGAACACGGAGACGATATCGCGCTCGGCCAGGCTCGGCACGCGCACACACTCCTGGACGACGTCTTGAATCAACGCGGCAACGTATTGCGGCTCGGCATCGTCCTGACGTTCGTGCGAATTGAAGTCGCAGTAGGGGCATTTGCGCACACACCAGGGAATGTGCACGTAGAGTGAGAGGGGGATCGCAGCGGGTTGCATGGCCGGCATTATGCCGGTTCACGAGCGATCAACAACTCTCGTTGGCCGAGCGGCGTGGCATTCGGGCCAAAGCTTTGTTCGATGAAACGGATCTGGTCGCGGCCGACCAACACGAGCGAGCTGGCCCGGGTGCCGTAATGCTCGCCGACAATGAAGGGCGAAGACAGCAGGCGTTCCCACTCCAAGCCCACGCCGGTATCGGGCAATTCGGCATCGGCAAACTGCTGTTGGTGCTTCAGTATATCGAGCAATGCGGTGGGGTCGGCGTCGCCGCGATCCAACCACGCCTCCAAGGCGCTGCGCGTGCGTGCGACCTTGGGCCATGGCGTGTTCAAGGCGCCATTCGACAGGCCATAGACACCAGGGCCCAGGCGCTCTCGGCTGACCTCCGGAAAATTGCGCAGATAACTCAAACCATCGCGATCAAACGCGAGGGCGTTGAAGCGGCCAAAGCGCTTGGCTTCTGCGTCACTAATGGCGTGCAGGGCGGCAGCTGGGCGCGTGTCGGTGATCAGGCCTTTGACCAATTGTCCGCGTGAGCGCTTGGCCTGCTCCGGACTGCCATGCCGGACATTGGTCACAGTGACGAGGCGGCCGGCAGCATGCACCAGCAGCCAACCGCCGCCGGCTTGCGCATCGCGTCCGCCATAGACGCCAGGGGCGTCCACATGCGCATGCAACGCGTCGCTCGGACGGGCATGAAATTCGTCGCGATTGCCGATCAGAATCAGCTCGTACAGCGGATGCACCTGATAGGCAAACGCGATCAGGCACATCAGGTTTTCTGCAGCCCTTCGCGCCACGCAAACACGGCTGCCTGCGTGCGGTCTTCAACGCCAAGTTTGGCCAGGATGTTGCTCACGTGGGTTTTCACCGTTTTGATGCCAATGCCAAGACTATCCGCAATCGCCTGGTTGCTGGCGCCTTCCGCGATCATCATCAGGACTTCGCGTTCACGCTGACTCAGTTGTTCGGCGCCCGAGATTTCGGTGAGTGCCGACGTGACCAACGGCATGATCCGCGGGTGGAAGATGGTCTCGCCGGCAGCGGTGCGGCGGATGCTATCGAGCACGAACTCCGGCGCGCTGTCTTTCAGCAGATACGAGTCGGCGCCGGCGCGCAAGGCTGCGGCCACGGGGGCACGTTCCTCGGACGACGTCAGCACCAGCACGCGGATCGGCAGCTTGTTCTGCCGCACGCTGCGGAGCACGTCGATCCCATTGCCGGGCATCAACAAGTCCAGCAGCAGTACATCGGGTTTCAGTTGCAGGCACAGGCGCAAGGCCGTTTCGGCATCTTCGGCTTCGCCGATCAGTTCGATTCCCGCTTGCGGGGCGAGATACATGGCAAGGCCACGGCGGACAATGGGGTGATCATCGGCGATCAGGATTCGGATGCTCATGGGGTTTTGGTCTCTTGGCGTAAGGTCCAGCGGATGTCGATGCGCGTGCCGCGCGCGTCGCTGTCAATGCGACAGTGGCCGTTCGGGAGCTCTGCGGCACGTGAATTCAGGTGCCCGATGCCACGACCCGCGCTGGCGCGGGCGCCGCCCAAGCCATCATCGACAATACTGAATTGAAGTTCGTTGCGTTGGCGGATCAGCGTAATGTCGACGCGTCGCGCCTGGCTGTGCCGGTGCACATTGGCCAGGGCTTCGCTCAGAATGGCGTTGAGGTTGGCTTGATCGGTCAGGGCGACCGAATCGGCGCCGCTGAGGTCAATGAATACAGCGATGCCGCTGCGGCGCGACCACGCCTCGATGTCGTTCTGGAGGCGTACCGCGAACGGCACGCCGGCCACGGGTTTGAGGTCATCGATGATTTCAACCAGCGAGCGCTGAATATCGGCGACCAAGGTCCGGCACTCTTTCAGCAGGTTGCTGCGCGCTGCCGGATCCGGGTTGCCCTCGACCGCCGCGAGCTGCATGGCGAGTCCAAAGGCCTTCTGCTTGACCGTGTCGTGGAGATCGCGCGCCAAGCGGGCGCGCTCATCGGCGCCGATCAGCGCTGCATTGGCTTGCATCAGCGCATCCAGGGCGACCGGGACCCGGTCGAGCTCTTCCGAGATCAGGCCGATTTCGTCGCGATTCGGATCATTGATCCGGGTCTGTAGATTGCCTTGCCGCCATTCCAGCGCGGCGGCGCGCATCCGGGCCAACCGGGCGATCACCCAGGCGCGCAGAAAGAACGCCGATGCGAGGGCCAGCAGGAGACCATCGAGCAGCATGATCGGCCACTCGATCCGCGCTCGATTCAAAAAGTTCTGGGCGGGTGTGGCCAATTCGAATTGCAGCACCAGGCTTCGGTCGGGAATGCCTTCCAGCGGATGCAAGTACGTGAACAGGCTGCCCTGGCGCCGCCAGCGCAAGGTCGGATCGTCTCGGGGTGCTTCGGACAGTAGCCAGTCATGCGCTTGTTTGTTGAAGCCGCCGGTATGGCTGTCGACAACGATCTGGCCATGGTCGTCAACCAGAAAGGCGCGAATGGGCTGCCGCCTTTGCTCCGCCAATGTCAATGCGTGGTCGCCGAGCACTTTGTGGCTGCGCTGCGCCAGACGCAGGACCCAGCGCTCGAGGTCACGGGTCGTTCCGAGGCCGACCAGTTCGCGCTCGGTCAAGTGACGGGCCATCGCCGCCTGCTCGCGCTGAATCTCCCGGCGGAGCTGATCTGATTCGAGCGTACGGGTGAGCGCATTGAACTCGATACTGGCGCGGACAAAGTCCAGCAGCAGCAAGGCAGGTAACGCCAGCAGCAGAAAAAAGAACGCGAGTTTGGGCAGCAGGCCAAGTTGTTTGGGCATCTCCCGATTCTCGCAGCTTGAGCCGGCGCGTGCCTGCGACCTGAGGCGGAGGAAAATCCCGGCCAAGACACTCGGGACCTGGGGGCGTTTTGGCCGATCGTGACGGCATAAGCGCGATCCGTCGCGGGACGTAGGGGCTGGTCCGCCACGGGATGGTTATGTGAAGGATTTGCGATCAGAAAGTGATTTGAAATCCGCCTGTAGGCGGATGCTTCCGGGTTTCGCCCCTTGCTAGCGTCGCTGGTTTGCCCAACCCCCGAGATGCTCCGTATGACGATCACACAATCATCACAATTATCACGCAACCTCCTCACGATCGCGATTGCCAGTGTTTTGGCGGGCGGCGCGCACGCCGCTGACTCGGCCAAGAAGAACGATCGGGATGCTGATCGTCTGGAAGCGGTGCAGGTCACGGCGACCTTGGTACCGGAAGACAGCGCCAAGATCGCCTCGCCCGTCGTGGTGGTTGGACCGGAAAAGCTGCACCAAGCCGATGGCACGGTGATCGAATCGCTGCGCGGGACGCCTGGTGCGTTTGTGCAGCAGACCACGCCCGGTCAGGCCGCCGTGTTCATTCGCGGTAGCAAGGGCTCGGAAATCCTGCATCTGGTCGACGGCTTCCGTTTGAACAGCGGTATCTTCCGCAACGCGCCGAACCAGTACTTCGCGCTGGTAGACGGGCAGTCGCTGGACCGTCTCGAACTGCTGCGCGGCCCGTCGGCTGGCCTGTACGGCAGTGACGCGATGGGTGGCGTGGTCAACATGCTGACGCCGAATCCGCTCGAACTGGACGAGCACAGCATGCGGCACGAAGTGCGCTTCCGGGCCGACAGTGCGCAGTCCTTGCGGATTGGGCATTACTCGGGTGCGGGCAAGGGCGAAAATTTTGCCGCGCAAGTCAGCGCGACGACCATCAATGTCGGCAACCGCGAAATCGGTGGCGGCGATGAACGGCCGTTCTCGTCGTTCGAGTCGAACTCGGTCAACGCCAAGCTGGCGTACGATGCGCACGATTTTGGCCGCTTCACGCTGAATGTGCAGGACACGTATCAGCCGCTGACGTATCGCCACGACGAACTGGTGCCGGGCTATGGTCAGACGACGGCCACGTCGGCCACCGCGACGTTTGAACCGCAACAACGCACGTTTGCGCAGCTGGCCTGGGAAAACAGCCTGGACAACGGCCTGTTCCAGAATATTCGGGCGCAGGTGGGCAAGCAGGCCATCCGCGATGATCGCCGCAGTCGCGATACCGGCGCATTCAGCGAAGCGCAGGAACAGAATACTGATCGTATGACCGGTGGTTCGGTGCTGCTGAGTGGTAGCAATGAGGGTGGTCACCGCTATTCGGTGGGCGCCGAGGCTTACGGTGAAAAGGTCAAGGCGTACCGCACCAATGTCGACATTCGCACGGGCGTGGGCACCACGGCGCTGGCGCGCTTCCCGAACGGTTCGGTGCAGGAAAGCTGGGCACTCTACGCGATTGACGATTGGGAAATCAATGACTCGGTCGATTGGGTGATTGCTGGTCGGTACAGCGATTTCAATCTGGATATTCCGCGGCAGGGTTCGTTGGCGGGTGTCAAGATCGACAACAGCGCGTTCAGTGGTCACACGGGTATCAGTGTGGCGGTGGCTGATGGCACGCGGCTCGTGGCGAATGTTGGACGCGGTTTCCGTGCCCCGAACATCTTCGACGTGGGCCAGTTCGGCAACCGTCCGAGCAACCGCTTCGCGATTCCGAATCCGAATCTGAAGCCGGAAACGCTGGTCAGCGTGGATGTGGGTGTCAAGCATGATGGCGACGCGTTCGACTTCGAAGCGTATGCGTTCCAGAGCCAGTACGACGACAAGATCGTCACGGTGTTCACCGGCCGCAATGTGGGGTCGCGCCGCGAAGTACAGAACGTCAATGCGACCGAAGCGACGCTGTATGGCGTCGAGTTTGGCTTCAACTGGACGCTGGCCGAGGCCTGGTGGCTCGATGGCAGCCTGAATTACACCCGCGGTACCGAGAAACTGGATGGCAACGAGGCGCCAGCCGACCGCATCGCGCCGCTGAACGCGAGTCTGGATCTGAACTGGCAGATGGACGATCAATGGCGGTTCAACGCAGGCGTGCTCGCGGCAGCAACACAAGACCGCCTGTCCGATCGTGACCTCGGCGATCCGCGCATCGACCCGAATGGCACCGGCGGCTGGGCCCGTTGGGACATCGGCACGGTGTATGCGCTGAATGACGCGGTGGATCTGAGCTTCCAGGTGCAGAACATCGGCGACAAGCAATACCGCGAGCATGGCTCGGGCATTGATGCCGTGGGCCGTAATTTTGTGCTCGGCGTGGATTGGCGGTTCTGAGGTTTGCGGGGCGGCCATAACAAGCGGCCCCAACGATGCTGGCGCGTCCCCCTGTTGGGTCGCGCCAGTCAAAACCGTAGGGGCAGACCCCGGTGTCTGCCCTGACCGGGCCCCTGAGCCTGCCCTGACCGGGCTCGTGCGTCTGCCCTGACCGGGCCCGTGCGTCTCCCTGACCTGGCCACCGATTCACGAACCCGAGAAACTGGTGTAACGTCTGGACCTCAAATTCCGAAATGGGGGTTCGCGATGTTGCTTGGCAGCGAAAGTGAGGTTCGTGGCAGGTTTCTCCCGGCGCTACTGCTCGGTGTTCTGAGCGTACTCGTCGCGCTCTCAGCAGCGGCCCAAGACAGCGACAGTGCCACTCCAACTGCTTCGCCTGCGGCTCCAACCACTGCGCCAACGACTGCTGCACCGCCGACTGCAGCACCGCCGACTGCTGTGCCCACGCAGTGTGTCGCGGCGGACTTGAGCCTGCTCCCGGGTCCGCATCGCCCCAACCGGCCGGGCGACCGCCTCCCGCTTTATCACTTCGGTGACTATCTGAAACTTCGCGCCGATGGCGCCTGCGTGACGCAGATTCTGGCGCTGTACGACCAGACGGGTGACTCCGTCGCGAACAACGTCGTCCAGACCAATTTGGGCCTCGTCTTCAACGGCGTGCGCATGAAGCAGATGGCGACCACGTTGACCCGCCACGACGAGGGCAAGAGCCTGGAGCTCGCGTTCTTGCTGTCGCGCGATTCCGAGAACATCGACAACCGTCAGGCCTGGAACGATTTTCTGGGCACCGCTCGGCATCACGAGGACCGTCATAGCGAGTTGCTCGTAGAACTCGGATTGATCATTGGCAAGGACCCGGTACGGCACATCGGCGCGGCGCAGGCGATCTCGTTTCTGGGCTCCGGTGTCACGTCGATCTACATTGCGATCGCTCTGGGATTCATTGCGATGGTCCTGGCGTTCTTCTTTGCGCTCAAGCATCCCAGTCTGCTGCGCGTGCACCCGAATGGCGCCTACAGTCTCGCGAAATCGCAGATGGCGTTTTGGGCAGTGCTGTTGGCGGTGACATTTGCCGTGCTGTATGGCTTGCTCGATGACATGGAACATATTCCGAACAGCCTGTTGATCTTGGTCGGCTTGTCGGGGGCCACGAGCTTTGCATCAGTCTGGATCACGCCGAGCGCCGACAAGATGGCCATGGCCGATCACACGATGCGCCACTTCTTGCAAGACATCTGCAGCGATGGCACCGGCGCCAGCGTGCACCGGGTGCAGGCCGTCATCTGGACCGGGATGCTTGGCGTGGTCTTCATCAATCAAGTCATGCTGGTCATCAGCATGCCGGACTTCAACAACACATTGCTGACCTTGCTCGGAATCAGCAATGGCACCTATGTGGCGATGAAGATGAAGGAATGAACTGGTGGGCGAAGGCGGTTTGGCGTTGCTGACGAGACCGTTTGACGTTGTGTTGTTCCTGGTGTTTCCGTTGGGGACCGTGGCAGGGCAGACACAGGGGTCTGCCCCTACGGGAAATGCTCTCGGCTGGGCAGACGCGGGTCGGGGGCTTGGTCGTTCGGCGCGCGGTATCAGGGTGCGCAGGTCAAGCCATCCAACCGCCAGAGCTGCACGAGGTCCAATGAGCCCGATCCAAATCCTGGCTGCGTGCTTTGCCAGGTAACCCGGGCGGCATTGTCGCCGAGTTGCTCGAAGCGCAGATTGCCCCAGCTCGCGCGTTGCAGGTCGGCTGGGCGATAGTCGGGCGGGAAGTCCGGGCCGGAAGCCGAGAAGGCGGCGATATCGACCGCATTGCCAGAAAGCGTGCCGACGCCATTGAACCAGGCGGGCTGGCCATTGACGAACGCATACCAAGACGCGGCGGCGCGACCGTCGCCCAGGTATTCGAACACCAGACCATGGCCGTCCTGGCCCGGCGCAAACCAAGCGCCGCTCGTGCATGAACCCAGAATGGTGTTGCTCCCGGCGCTGCGATCGGGTTGGGTGAGGCGCTGCAAACTCATCCCGCCATTGCTGAAGCCCGGCACGCTGCTCGTCCAATCCACGCGCCCGTTGTTGAGATCATCGAAGCGCAGGCGGGCCGTGCCCCAGACTGAGGTCTGCACCTGGCCCGGCTGAAATGCGGGCGGAAACTGGGCACCGGTGTTGGCGTACAGCGTCAACGTGGCGCTGTTGCCGCTGTATTCGCCGAAGCCATAAAGCCAGATCGGCTGACCGTCCTGATAGACATACCAGATCGCGGTCAGCGTGCGTGCGCCGCCGATCTGGTTCGCATGAACGGTAAAGCCGTGGCCGTCCTGAGCGGGATCAAAGAACGATCCGGAGATGCGTGCATCGATCGCGAAGTCGGCCAGTCCATCGAAGTCACCGAGCGGCGCTTTCCAAACGCCGCGACCATAGGTAAACGCGTACAACGCCGGCGGATTTTCCTGGTCGGCAATGGCCAGGTGTTCGGTGATCACTTTGGCAAAGCCATTGTGCTCGCTGGCCCAGTTCGCGCCACCATCGACACTGACGAAGACCCCTAGATCGGTGCCGACAAACAAGCGCTGCCGATTGGTGGGATCGACGACCAGCACATGCACGGGCACATCGGGCAACGCGGTTGCGCCGGTGCCGTCGATCGCTGCCCAGGTCGCGCCAGCGTCGGTGCTCTTGTAAACATGGCGACCGCCAAAACTGGAGTACGTCGCATAGGCGATATTGGCGTCGCCCGGATCAAATGTCAGCGACGAGACCCAGCCAGTCCGCGGGCTGCTGTTTGGCCAGACGGTGTTCGTGTTCGCGCTCGTCGCGGCGTTTTGCCGATAGATTGCCAATTCATTACCAGCCAACACACGATTGCTGTTGCCGGGTGCTACGGCAATGGCGGTGATGCGGTGACCAAAGCTGTTGCCGAAGTACGCGCTGGCGCGGGTCCAGTTGCGGCCCTGATCGTTGGTTCGCCACATCGCCGTACCGCCAAGCCAGAGGCGATCGGGGGCGTTCTGATCGATCACATAAGGCACGATGAACACGGTGTTGTCCTGAATGCCGTTGGTGGCTCGTGTGAAGCTCTGACCGCCATCTGTCGATCGGCGCAGATTCACATACTGGTAGCTGACGTACAGCACGTTGCTGTTTCGTGGGTCGATCGCCACCGATGCCCCGTCGCCTCCGAAGATGTGATTCCACGTCGGCGGCGATTGCGTCAACAGCGTGCCGTTGTCCTGCAGACCGCCCATGACCTTGCTGCCATTGCGGGTTGTGGTGCCCGTGTAGTACTGACCGGTCACCAGGCCACTCGTGATCTCCTCCCAACTGACCATGCCGTTCTGCGGCAGGCACGAGGCGTTGACGGCTCGATTGACCGTGCCGCGAGCGTTGGCCGTGCGGGCGATCCCGCCGTCGTTCAAGGTGTACAGCGTGCGATTTTGCACGCCATCAAATTCGGGGTGGAACTTCAGCAAGTGCTGATCGGCGTGCACGCCGTAGATTTGATTGCCGAACGCCCCACTCGGGTCGCGGAATGGCTTCCAGTACGACGCCTTGCCGAACGTCACGCCGCCGTTATCAGACCGATAGAGCTCCATGCCGCCGGCCCAGACAATATTCGGATCAATCGGGTCCACAGCCAGCGCCATGTTGTACCAGCCGGCGCTGTAGTAATCGGCCGCCTGGTTGCACACACGCCAGTCAAAGCCATCGCCGTAACTCAGCAGGTAGGTGCTCAGCAAATCGCTGGAGTTGTTGCGCACCTGCGCCGTCCAAGTGCGGCCACCATCGTTGGAGCGGAACAGGGCGTGCAGGCCATTGTCGTAGTCGCCGATGAAATCGCCCGAACGATCCGGGCCGGGGTCGATCGATGCCGACAGCGCATAGACGATTTGTGGATTCGATTTGGAAGCGTCCATCTGCGTGCGGCCCATCGCTGTCTCGGACAGCACTATCTGCCACTGATCACTCGCATTCGCATTGGCGTTCCGGTAGATCGCGGCCGGGCAGGGCGCGGCGCCATTCGCGCAACCTGCCGGAAAGATGGTGCCCGGCAAGTAGTAGCGATCATTTGGGGATCGCGACGCACAGCTGACCAGTATCACGTCGGTATCGCCGTCAACGATCTCTTGCAAGTCGTGGCACCCTTCATACAGCAGCACGCCTTGCGGATTGCTCGGGCGCAGCGTCTGCTGCCAGCTGGCGCCCCCATCGCGGCTGCGCCAGACGCCGGAATTCGTCGCGGCGTACAGGCGATTGGGGTCGTGGCGCGAAATCAGGATATCGGCGACATAGCGGAAGTTGTCGTTCTCGGTCGCAGTCAAGGCAACCAAGGTACGCCCGCCGTCGCGACTGCGATAGATCCCCTGGCCCCACATTGCCGAATACGGTTGGGCGTTGTTGCGATACAGCTCGCCGGTGCCGACAAACAGGGTGTCTGGTGCGCGCGCATCCACCGCAATTGCGCCGATATTGACGTTGCCCGTCTGATCGTTGAGCAGTTGCCAGCTCGCCCCACCATTTTGCGTTTCCCAGAGCCCACCCGAAACGCCGCCAACGATCATTCGGTTGGCGTTGCGTGGGTCGAACACGAGGGCGCGCATCCGGCCGGCGACATTCGTCGGGCCAAGCGACGCCCAGCGGGCAGCCGCTTTCGCCTGGTCGCGGTGGGCGACTTCCCGGCCGAGCACCGTGCTGTACTCAGGCATCTGCTGCCGATGCCGCTCGGCGCGGCGATACCAATCCGGGTCGATGCGTCCGGTTTCGGGATTGACCCGACGTTGCCATTGGTACTCGGCCCAGTCCCGCGACGCCGTTTCACGTTCGGCCTCGGATTCCGGCTCAGAGGCTGATTCTGCGGCGGTTTTGGGTGCCTGCGTGCAGGCGTTGACGGCGAGCATCAGCACGAGCAGCGCAATGCGGCTGCCGTGAAAGGGGAAGACTCGGGCGTGCTCGGTCATGGATGTCACCTGCCAGAAACGGAACGGGCGCAGCCATGCTGCGCCCGTTCAGTCTGCCAAGCCAGTGACGAGAGTGATAGTCCGGCCTTGGCTGATTGCTGGTGGTCGACCTGAAAAAGCGGGGTCCGGAAGTGCCCATCGATGGTCGTTGGGCAGTGGGCCGGCTCAGGTCAAGGCTCGACTTCGCACCGAGCGAATGACCTTAACCGCCCAACGGGCGGACCTGGCCGCCGCGCGGATCGATCGTCACGTCCAGATTGGCCTTGAAGATCTTGACCGGTTCGAGCTTGCTGACATCGCGTGGAATGCCGTATTGGTCGTACTGATCCTTCTGGCTGTTGCTGATCACATAAACGTCGGAGCCGGCCGTGGCGGTCTGGCTCAGCGACGTGAACTCTGGGCGCCCCGCTGCAACCGGCACGGCCTGGACCACCGCAGCGCCATCATCGCGAAGTTTCAGCCGCATGATGCGCGCCGGCGGGAACGCGTTCTGGACGATGATCAGATCGCCATTCCATTCGGTCATGCTCTGAATGCCGAGCATGGTCAGGTTCTTCGATGGCGTCAGCGGGATAGCCTTTTGATCGGAGAGGCGAATGGCGAAGATCCCGATGTCGTAGTCGGCGAAGTAGAGCACTTCGCCGTTCGGGCTGAATGTCATGGCGCGGATGCTCGTGAGCCGCGGGTTCGAGACATAGAGGTTCAGCTTGCCGTCGACGATGTTGAAGATCCGACGACCGGCATCATCGGCGACAAACACATCGCCCTTGCTGCTGACGGCCAGCGCGCTGAGGATGAACGGCCCGGCCTTGGCATCGAGCAGATAGGTGCCGATGAGCGCGCCGGTCTTCAAGTCGAATTTGAACAGCCCGGCCTTGCCAAAATCCGTATCGGCGATGCCTTTCAGGTGCGGCAAGCCTGTGCTCGCCACCCACAAGGCATTCCGCGGTGCATCGACGGCCAGATCGGTCACCGACCACAGGCCGTTTTCTTTGGTAGCCGAGATGAACGGGGTCAACTTGCCGGTGTCATCAGCGAGGCTGATGCTGCCGTCACGAACCGAACCAACTAGAAACTGCTTACGGGTCGGATCAAAGGCCAACGATTCGTACAGGTGGTCGCCCGCAGGCAGCGTCATGGCCACCTTGCCCTCGCCGAACGGCGCCCGATTGGCATCCAGATTCTTCAGGATGTATTCGTAAACCGGCGTGCTGGCGACCTTTTCGAAGCGTTTGTCTTCGCGCGGGTCGTAGGCATAGCCCTGGACCTGCAAATTGATCAGCGCGTCATAGGCTTTGCGCTTTTCGTCCTGCAGGGCATAGACCGCAGCCAGTTCATATTTGATCGTGCCGGCGTGTGGACGCAACTGCACGAGACGCTCGTAGACATCTTGCAGATTGCGCCATTCGGACTTGGACTCATATTGCTGAGCAGCACCGATCAGAACATTCACGTCCATCACCCGAGCCAGCTCCTTGGCCAGTTCGGACGGCTGCTCCACTTGTTTCATCTGGCGCTGTTGCTGTGGTGTCAACGCCTGTGCCGAAACCAGGCCAGACAGAAGGGAAAGCAGCAGGGCGCCGCTCTTGAGCAATGTTTTCATGGTGTCTTCCAGGGAGATCAGGCGCAATGGGACCAGTCGGGATGGCGAAGGTTCCACGGCCTGTCAGCAACTTGCCTGAAAAACCCGGAACCAAAGCGCCACTCCCTGGCCAGCCCGCACGCTAACATCGGGGCAAAGGAGCCGGACACAATGACTGAAACCGTCACGCTTTTCAATGGTCGCTGGTTGCGCATCAAGGCCCGCAACGGCTGGGAATTTGCCGAGCGAGTCAATCCACGCGGGGCGGTCATTGTGGTCGCGCTGACGCCGGCCCGCGAGCTGCTGTTTGTCGAGCAATACCGCCCGCCGATTCAGGCCACCACCATTGAAATGCCGGCCGGACTGATTGGCGACTTGGCCGGGTCCGAAGATGAGGACATCTTGGAGAGCGCGCGCCGCGAACTCGAAGAGGAAACCGGCTATCAGGCATCGCGACTGGACTACGTCATGGGTGGCCCGGTGTCGGCTGGGATGAGTACCGAGTACGCGCATTTTATCCGTGCCACCGGGTTGACGCAGGTCAGCGCCGGCGGCGGCGATGAAACCGAGCAGATCGTCGTGCACCGGGTACCGCTCGCCGAGGCGGCGGTGTGGCTCATGGCCAAGCAGGCGGAAGGGTTTCCGATGGACCCCAAGATCTGGTCCGGTTTGTACTTTGCCGAACGCGATGCCCGCGGTCAGCTCTGGCCGGAACCCACCGGCCCATAACCCGGCCACGCCGCAAACGATGCGGCGCTCAGCACATCCGGCGCTCCGGCAATCGCAAAAATGTAGTCGTCGGTCAGTTGCACGCGAACCCGTGCCCGGTTGACCGGCGCGGGTTGCAGCGCATTGCGGCGAATCGTGTCGGTATGGGCGGGCAGAATCTGCTGCTTCAGGAACGCTTCGGTCACGACCCAATGCTGCAGCCGTTCCAAATCCGTCATGCCACTGCGGCCGAACAGCGGCTCGAAGACTTCCGCAGGCAGACGTCTGGTGGCAGATTCGACGTCCACGCCAATGGGCGATACGGCTGCTGCCGCTGCCACAAACCCGCCGCCATGGCTGATCGACACGTAGCCGAACGGACTGTGGCGCACCGAGACCGGTGGCCGTTGCGGTTGTTCGGCGAACGGCCAGGTGGCAGGGTCACCGCCAAAGCTTCGGGCAAACAGTGTGCGCAGTAGCCAACGACCCAGCAGAAACTCCTCGCGACGACCACTGTGGCGCATCGCCTGCAGCCGGGTCTGTTCACTCGGACTCAGCCAGTTCTGGCCGGTTGGCATGTCGGCCATCGCGTCGCTGATACGCGCGAGGCGCAGTGCAAACTGCGGCTCGGCGAGATCGATCAGCATGGGTTGCCGGTGCTCGCTGCGCTGACAATGCGAAGACCCAGACCGCTGGCCTCGTAGATGCGTTGACCATCGACCCACAGGCTCGCCTCAGCAATCGCGAACGGCCCGCGCTGGTCACGACCGCGCTCGATGACTTCGAGCGTGGTCTGCACGATCCGATGCTTGGGCAAGACTTGGCCCCGATACTTCCAGCGATGCGGGAAGCCGGTCGCGATGGTCTCAAAGCGTGGCGACTCGATCCCGTCGGCCATGCCCTGTTCGAGCATCACATAGGCGAGCGTCTGCACCATCGCCTCAAGGCCCAGCGAGCCCGGTTGCACCGGGTCCTGAAAGAAATGCGCCTTGAAGAACCACTCGCCCGGATCGATGTCTTTGACGGCGCGCGCGGCGCCGAGCCCGGCCTTGCCACCGGTCGGCCAATAGCCTTCGATCCGGTCGATCATCTGCAACATGTGCTTGGCGAGTTTCAGACGACTGGCCGCGTCCGCTGACGCGACTTCGATCGCGGCGGGGGTCGCCTCGACACGCAGTTGCTGATGCATTGGATTCGCTGGCAATCCGGCCTGATTGGCGAGCGCCGCTTCGGGAAAGAAACCGAAGACCGTCTTGAGGCGATAGATGTCTTGGGCGCCGAGCCAGCAGTGGACCTCGAAGCTCTCGATGATCATGCCGCCGCTGGCCGATACGTCGGTCAGACAGACCTCGGTTTTGAGCGTGCCACTGCCTGGGTGAATCTCGGCAAAGATCGTGCCGTCACCATCGAGATTGCGGAAGCCCAGTTCGATCTCCTGCGTCAACGCAGAGCCGACATAGCTGGAGAGCCAGCCACACGGTTGCAGTGCGGCTTCCAGTAACACGGAGAAGGGCATCACGCCGTGGTTGTCCGAGAAGTACCAAGCCTCAGCCGGCACATCGTACTCGGCCAGCACCCTAGCGCCGGCTTTCATCACGCCGATCGGGCCATCGATTTCGGCGATGCGGCTGATGAAGTGATACGGCGGGCTCGGCAAGCGGGCGACGCGTTGCACGCCATCAAAGCGGCGATACATCGGACCAAACGCCTCGCTCGGTCGCCCATCGGCACACGCAAGCAGCGCGCGTTGATCAAAGCGGAATCCGTCAACCGTTGCCACCGGACGCGTTGCTTCAATTGGCGGAATGCTGGCCTCGTAGGCCATCGGCCAAGCCGGCACTAATTGCAATCCCACGCGGCGCGCGTGGAATGCTTTCAGGCCATCGACAGTGCACAGGAGATCGGCATACAGCGTCGGGATCGGGCCGTCGTGGCGCTCTTCGACAAAAATCTCGGTGACCAGCTGCCGCGAACGCGGGGTGACCTGGCCGCGGCACTGCAGCTTGTAGGGCACTTCGGGAACCGGCTGGAACCGCCAGCCGTCGCGCTTTAGCGTGTAGCCCATTGCCGCCAGATAAAACGCCATGGCGCCCAGGCAGGCATCGAACATCAGCGTGCCTGGCATGCATGGGTCGTTCTTGAAATGACCGTCGAAGAACCACTGATCGGGATGGATATCAAGCTCAGCGCGCAAGTAGCCGCGTTGCCACGGTCCGCCATGGCTGCTGAGGGACGTGACGCGATCGAACAGCAGCAAGTCGCCCGCAGCAAAGGTTGGCGTGCGCGTATGGGTTCGGGTGAAGCCGAAGTCGGGGCCAAAGCACCGCACCAGATCGCCGGCCGCAAAGGCATCGAGTGCGGCGCGCTCGTATCGTTCCGGAATCGCGGTGACGAGCGGCGCGTCCACGCGTGCGTCGGCGCGAATGTCCTGGTCTTCCGCCCGCCACAAACAGCCAGCCGAATCAGCAAGCTCTTGATCGGTAAAGAAGCCAGCCTGACCTTGCCGCACCGACAACTGCGGGCGTGCACCGTTGTAGCAGTCGTAGTGGAAAAACATCAGGCGCACGTCGCCTTGCGCAGCGTGGCCATCGAGGTCGATTTGAAAGCGCAGCGTATCGCCGCGCTTAGGTAAATCGCCATGGTAGGTGAGTTCGCAACCGAGCAGGCGGTACACGCGCTCGCCGCGATTGACGCTGTCGATGCCTGCCCAGGAGATCAGCATGAGGTCGGCCTGACCGGCTTCGATCATCACGCCTGCCGGCATGTGTTCGTGGTGCAGATACCAAGTTTGCGAGCCGACATCGGTTTCGGTCCAGATCCGGCCTTTGCCGAGCGCCATGGGTTCGGCGTCGAGGCCCACGACACGGTCCGCCAACAGCAGCGGCGGCTTTGGCATCCGCACCTGTCGGAGGTAGTGATCCTGACCCGTAAACGCCGGTCCAAAGATGCGCGATATCGCGCCATCGGCGTGCACTTCGAGTTGCTCGCGACTGAACGTTGGACCGGTCGGGGGCGCGAGCGCTGGAATCGTTGCAGTCTGCACCGCGATTGACGCGGGGGCAGGGCGCGGCTCCGGGCGCAACACCGGGGCAGGTGGGGCCTCAGGAACGGTGCTCACGTTGACGCTTGGTTCGGAACGCGGCGCGGTTTGGGCGACGATCGGCGTTGGCGCGACACCCGGCGTTGGTGGGTCGAAAGCGGTGTGCGCAACCTGGCCTTGGAAATCTTGTGCTTGTGCACCCGAGGCCAGCAGCACGCGGACAGCCTGTTCGCGAATGGCCAGAAACCGCTGGTGCGCGGCCAACTGGTGCGCGAGATATTGCTGTTGCAAAGATGTCAGCTGCTGCAATTGATGTTGCAGCGCCGCTGCGGGCAACGCGCTCGCGGTCTCGGGCGGTGCGATGGGCGTTGGTGCAACGACTCCGGCATGCGCGGTGGCCACGGTTACGGTTGGCGGCGTTGGTGCGATTGCAGCAGCTGGTGTTGTCGCGGACGACGCGGGGGCCACTTGCGTGATCGCGGCGGGCACCGCCGCAACGCGCATAGCGGTGGCCACTGGCGCACGCACGGCTGGGACCACGGGCGTGTCGACGTCGACTGCGGCCGCGTTGGGCCGGGTGCTGCGCCAGACCACGGGTGGCAGACTGGACGGTGGCAGGGCGGGCGCCGGTTTCATGAACGGATCGCTTAGTTTGGGGGCTGCTTCGAGTGCGAGTGGCTGACGATTGGTAGGGCGTCGCACGTTCGGCCAATGCGGTTGCACGCGATACGGGCGCGTGGGGGCTGGCACTTGATCGTAGATCCCAAGCCGACGTGTGATCGCAGCGAGATCGACCGCGAATCCGGCCGAGCGGAGCTGCGCGACAACTTGCCACAGCCCGGAGAGACCCTGACCCTTCCGGTCCAGACTCACGATCACCGCATCGCGCTCGCCGAGTTGGGCGCGGATGGCGCGTGAAAAGCTGCTGCCTGGACCGTGCTCGACGAACAAGCGCACGCCGTCCTGCCAGGCTTGTTCGATGACCCGCCGGATATCCAGAGTATCGATGGCCTGATCGAGAATCGCCTGCGCGCAAGCCGACTCGCTCGGCTCGTAGGCCTTGGCCCAAGCGCTGGAATAGATGCGGCCGTGACGAATGGGGTGCGCCGTGCGGGCATGCAGGCGGTACCACGCTTCGGCTTCGGCACGCACTTCGGGCATGTGCACGATCATCGAATACGACAGTGGCAAACAGCGTGTGCGTCCGATCGCCTGAACCAGGTGCTCGCATTGTTCGCGATCACCTGCAATCAGGCATTGCTCGGCGCTGTCCACAATGCACAAGCGGACGCGCGGAAACGCTTGCAGACGCTCCTGCACTTCGGCGAGCGGTGCCAGGACGGTCCACGTGGCGAACCCAAGCGATTCGGGCCATAGCGTTTGCAGCGTCCGGAACTCGCCAGCGAGCGTCGTCTGCATTAAGCCGCTGGCGTCCATGTCGGCCATCAGCGCATCGGGTTGGTGCCAGATGCCAGACGCAAACAACGCATTGGTCTCGCCTGACGAATAACCGAGCCAGGCGTCGGCGCGCAATCCGAGAATGTCCTCGCTGAGGCGCAGATGACACTGCGACAGTGCTGATGCCGCCAGCAACTGCGTGCTCGGATCGGCCTGCTCGAAATCAGGTTCCCACGCTCGGCGCAAGCCCTCAAGCAACCGGGGCGATTCGCGGCGCAGTGCATTGGTCAGTTCCGGCAGGTCAGCCAGCAACGCGCGACCCATGTCGGCGTAAGACGCACCGGCGCCGGTGAACACAAAGGCGACGTCACCTGCAATGGGTTGCTCGCGATAGATCAACGTGGCCGTGTTCGGCAGGCCCTGTTCCAGCATGGCCTCGGCGCGTTGATGCTGCGCCTCGTAATCGCTTGCGTCAGCCAGAATCACGAGACGGGCCGGGCCGACGTCGCTCGTCTGTCTGGCCCGCAGCGCAGCTAATACGTGCTGGCGGTTGGCGCCGCTGTATAGGTGCAGGCCGGGCACGGGTGTGTCGATGCGTCGGCGCTCCGAGGGTGACAGAAGGCGCAGGGTGCGACCGTCTGGCAACACGCGCGAACGGTGCGCCGAATCACCGAGAGCAGGCTCGCCAGCAACACTTAGATTGCGATTGGCCGCCCGCAGTGGTGCGAGCAATGCGTGCAGTCCCGCAGCGGCGCCAAGGCTTGGTACCTGCTCTGGACTCGGGTCCAGTGCGCGCGGGGCATTGGTGTTTGGGTCCAGCACCATCTCGGCAATGATGCGGTCGTGCTCGCGCGACGCGTCGTCCCAGCGTTTGATCGCAAGCATGATCGCGCCGTCACTGCCCGGGCGGCCGCTGGCCGCTGCGTCCACGTCGTCGGCCGCGAATTCCGATACGCCGACGAGTGCCAGGTCGACATCGTGATGGGTGAGCGCATCGAGCGCCAGACTCAGTGCCTGCAATCCGGAGTCGGCAAGTGCCTGCACCGTGAACGACGGACCCATGAGGTCGAATTGCGAGGACAGACGATTGGCGGGAATGTTCGGCATGGTGCCGAGCACGGCGGCGGCGTCGAGCGCCGGCACGACGGCATCACGCGCTTCGGTCAGTGCAGCGCCGCTGAATTGATTGGCAAGACGCCAACGCAGGCCGTAGCGGGCCACGTTTGGATCCGGCTCCATGCCGATGATCACGGCAGTCCGTGACGGCAACGCCTCAGACTGGCCGTGCCAAGCCTGACGCAGCACATTGAACAGCGCCAGTTGCTGCGGCAGGCAACGATTCAGGTCATTCGGCGGTAAACGCAAGCCACTCAGTTCGAGGTCGAACGGCGGCATTGCACCGGGCGACGACGCGCCGTTCTCGCCGTTCGTTGCGGGAGCGGCGCTCGCAAAGCTTGCCCAATCGGGATATTCGCCGTCGAGCAATCCCACACCGACCAGCGCGAAGCGGGCGGGCGTTGGCGTTGTGGTGACCGGCGCCTGCAGCAGTTCGGGCGCAAACTCGCTGACAATCAGGTGCGCGTTGTTGCCGCCGAAGCCGAAGGCCGATACGGCAGCGATTCGCGGGCCGTCACTGGGCCACGCTTCGGTCTCGGTCAACACGCGAAACGGCAGGCCCGGCAATGCCGGATTCAGCGCGCCATCGAAACGCGTGGGCGGCCGCATCTGGTGACGCATGGCCATCAGCACCTTGATCAGACCCGCGCCACCGGCTGCGGTAATCAAATGACCCAGGTTGGATTTCAACGAGCCGATCGGTAACCCAGCGTGGTCACCAAACACAGCAGCGGCGCTTCTCAATTCCGTCGCGTCGCCGACACTGGTACCCGTCGCATGGCATTCGAGCAGACTGACGTCGCTCGGGTTGAGATCGGCGCTCGCATACGCAAGACGGAGGCAGCGCTCCTGCCCGGATTGATCGGGCACCAGCAAGCCACGGCCTTTGCCGTCGTTGCAAAGCCCAATGCCGCGAATGACCCCGTGAATCGTGTCGCCATCGCGAACCGCGTCGGCCAGACGTTTCAACGCAAACACCGCAGCACCCTCAGCGGGGATCAGGCCGTCGGCGTCACGATGAAACGGGCGCGATTGACCACTCGGGCTCAACGCTTTGAGTGCACTGAACCCCACGTGCAGGAACAGATCGTCGGCGCCTTGCACGGCACCGGCGAGCATGAGATCGGCGCGGCCATCATGCAAACGGTCGCACGCGAGCTTCAAGGCATACAGCGAGCTGGCGCACGCCGCATCCAGACAGAACGCGCCTTGATCCAATTGCAGGGCACGCGCAAACCACGCGGCCGTGCCGCCACTCATGTAACGGTGGCTCGGCTCGGATTGCGCCGCATCGGTCCAGACGTTTTCGGCAAAGCGCGCCATCGAGGCAGTCGGGAAGCCCAGATTGCCGAGCACCGCGCCGACACGCTGGCGTGTGCCCGGCACGTTGCGCAGGGCTTCGCGCGCGGAATGCAGGAGCCAATGCAGCATTGGGTCCTGGCGTTGCAGCGTGGCTGCAGGCACCGCAAACCCTTCCGGATTCCACACGTCGGCAAAACCCTGGACGCGGCCCGCACGGCTGTGCTGACAGCGATCGGCGTCCTGCATGCCGGGCGTTAGCAGCACACTGTCGTTCGGCATGCGCCAGTCGGCAACAGGAACGTCGCAGGTCAGATCAGCCTTGGCGACGACGGCTGCCCACAACGCGTCCGGGCTGAGCGCGCCGGGCAGCACGCACGCGTGTCCGACAATGGCAATGGGAGCAAACACAGCGGGTTTCGGGCTCATGAACGATTGCGGATTCAGGCGGCGCGGTCTGACCACTGGCCGCGCGGCAGCGCGACGTTCTGCACGCCGAGTAGTTCGGCGATGCGACGGCCCTGGCTATCGATCAGCACAATGTCTGTTGTCATTTCGCTGCTGCCGTGTTTCTTCCGCACGGCGGCCGCGCGCAGCGGGCCTGGTGCCGGGAGCTCGCCATAGTGGCGCAGTTCGGCGATGGCCATCGGCAGATTCGGTACCCCGAGCATGCGGTGGCCCATCAGCACGGCAGCCTGTAATCCGGCATCGAGCGCGGCCACATCGAACTGCCAGGGTTCGGCCTGCCAGCCTGCTGCCGAAATGCCGGTGAGCGTCGCGAGCAAGCCGTCATCGGACACCCCATCAATTGCATTGATCAGCTCGAACGAGCCGCGATGAAACAACAACTGGTCGTAGAGCGGCGCACCGTGCCAGGCCTCTGTCTGCAATTCCGGCAAGCCCTTGCCCGGTCGCTGAGCGTTCTCGCCGAGTTCGACCCGGGCGCTGTAGCGCAGTTGCCCTTGCTGGTCGATGAGGCGCATATCAAAGCTCGTGCCCTGGCGATCGGAGAGCGGGCGTGCTTCGACCCGGAATCGTTGACCGCCGTTCTCGAAGCGATCCAGGCGCACGCCCTTCAGCACCTTCAGGTCGTGGAGCGATTGCAGCTTCAGACCAGGGCGCAGGCTCGCCGCCGCACGGGCAAACCACTCGGCAACGAGCACCGCCGGCAGGACCGGTTGACCGTCCACGGCATGACCTTCCAGATAGCGATGGCTGTCTTGATTCACCGAGACTTCGACCGCGGCGACGCGCGCATCCGCGCCATCTGCCAGCAGCGCTTCTGGCCGCGGCTCGCCACCGAGCACCAACTCGACATCGTCAACGCGGGCGTCGCGCAGTTCATCGACAAACATCTGCGCGCCAATAGCGAGCGGGATCATTGGCACGCCAAGCTCGGCAAAGCGCGCTTTCAGATGCGGCGTGACCATGCCGCCTTCCCAAGGGCCCCAGCCAAATGACTTCACGCGCAGACCCGGACGCCGCCGGGCTTCGGTTCTCGCCACTTTGGCGATCACTTCGTTGGCCATCGCGTAATCGGCCTGGCCGGTATTGCCGCAACGGGCGGACACCGACGAGAACACGGCAAGGAGTTTCAGCGGGTCGTCGGCAGTTGCTTGCAACAGCGCCGCGAGGCCCAGGACCTTCGTGCCGAATACGGCATCGAACTGAGCATCGGTTTTGTCGGCAATGCGCTTGTCGGCGAGCACACCGGCCGCATGCACCAGGCCCGCGATCGGGCCGAGCGCCGTGCGCACTCGCTGCAGCGCCTGTTGCAGCAGCGCGGCGTTGTTGACGTCGACCGGCAAGTAGTGCGCTTCGGCCCCAGCGGATTGGATGGCTGACAACGTGTTCCGTACTTCGCGATTTGCAAGCACTTGGCGCACGCGCGCATTGAGTTCGCTCGGAGTGATCGATTCGCGCGCCGCCATGGCCTCGGCCAGCAGGGCGCGCTTGATTCCCGTTTCGTCGGCGGCCTGGGCGCAACTGGCGGGCTCGGGGCTCAGCGCCGTGCGGCCGAGCAGCACGAATTTGAGTTTCTGGGTGCGGGCCCAGGCTTCGATGCAGGCGGCCGTCACGCCGCGGGCGCCACCGGACACGAGCACCACGTCACCGCTGTTCAGCACGCTCATGCTGGGGCGCACGGGCTTCAGTACGGATCGGAGCGTGCAGCGCTCGCCCTGGGTGTTGAGGCCGACTTCGATTTCGCCGCCGCCTTGCAACAGTTCTTGTGCAATCGCTTCGGCAATCGCACCAATCGCGCGCTGACCGCACTCCAGATCAATGGCGCGCAAATGAGCACGCGGCCATTCCAGCGCGGCGGTTTTGACCAATGCGGGGAAGCCCGACAACCACGCGCGTTCCTGGCTTTGACCGTTGAGGCCAAAGCTGCCGCCTGTATCTTGCACGGTGACGTATACCCCACCGTGTTCGGCGTGATGCGCGGCGATCACGCGTGCCCGCGCAAAGCTCGCAGCTTGAATCGCCATGGCCTGTTCCACACTGCTGATTGGCAGGAGGCCACTCAGATCGATCAGGCCCGCGGCCGAGGGCGTCGGCTCGGTGTTGGTGGCCTGAATGCCCATCGTGCGAAGCAGCACCGTCAGCGCCTCAGCAACGGCGGGCTCGCCGACGACATGAATTGGTCCGGCGAACAAGCCAGGCAAAGCCATCCCAGTTGCCGTTGCGGGCACCTTGGTGAGCGCGTAGCGGCCCAAACTGTTTGGAATCGTGAAGCCGGTGTGGCTCAGATCGGCAACGGTCACCGTCGGCGCGGTGGGCGACTTGCTTGGTGCGACTGCGACGGCGGGGGCTGCCGGCGCGGCCTGCGCCACTGATGGGGCCGCAGTGCTCGCGACATCAGGCAGTAGTGCCGCGATTTCTTTCAACGTGCGCAGACTGGAGAGCTGTTGTCGATCAACCTGGGCGAGACTTGGCAGCCGTTCCTCGAATGCCGCCAGAATCTCGACGCGCTTGATGGAATCGACGCCCAAATCGCCTTCGAGATCCATGTCGAGATGCAGCATGTCGGCCGGGTAACCGGTTTTGTCGGCGACGACTTGCAGCAACACCTTGCTGGGCGGCTCGCCGCTTGTGGTTTGGGCTGGTGCGATGACCGGCGCCGCGCTGGCTGATGGTGCTGCGGGCGAAAGTTCATCGAGATAGCCAATGATCTCGGCCAGTGTATGCATGCTCGAGAGGCGCGCACGGTCGGCTCCGGCAAGGGCTGGCGCACGTTCTTCGATCGCCGCCAAAATTTCGACGCGCTTGATCGAGTCGATGCCCAGGTCGCCTTCCAAGTCCATGCTCGGTTGCAACATGTCGACGGGGTAACCCGTTTTGTCGGCAACGACCTGGAGTACGGTCTGCCGGGCGGAGTCAGCGGCGGCGGGTGTTGGGGCACTGGCTGCAGCCGCGACGGGAGCAGCGCCCGCAATGGTCATTGTCGCTGTGCTCGAATGCGCTGCGGGCAGTGCCGTCGGGCCCGCAAGCGCTTCAAACTCAGCAACGATCTGCGCCAGCGTTTGCATGCCAGACAGCCGCTGCCGATCCGGGCGCGTGGTCGAGCCGGCCTGATCTTCGAGCGCGGCAAGAATCTCGACGCGCTTGATCGAATCGATGCCGAGATCGCTTTCGAGATCCATGTCGAGCTTCAGCATCTCGTACGGATAACCGGTCTTGTCACTGACGACCGTCAGCAGCACCTGCTTCAGATCGACGCGAGGGGACGCCACAACAGGCGGCGCTGCATGCGCTGACGCATTGGCAAGCGCGGCAACAGGCGCGACTGGCGCAACGGCCGGAACGGTCACGGCAACCGTGGGCGGCGGCGTGGCAACTGACGCGGTGGCAAACGCCGCCGGCACGCTCGGCAGCAGCGGGCTCACCTGTCGCGTATTCACCGCAGCAATCGCGCCGACGTTTGGTGTCGTGCCAGTCAACCCGCTGATGCCGAGAAGTGCCGTTTCGGCAACGCGCAGGTAGGCCTGATGACTATCGGCCATCGCTTGCTGAAACGCGGCATGAGCCTCTGCCGTCTGCTGTTGCGTTTCCAGGAACACGCGCAACCATTCGGCAGACACGTTGGCAGTACTCGGGGTTGGGCAGACGACATGGCAGAAGACTCAGTCACAGGAGCGTGCGGCGCTGGTGCCGCGACGTGGGCAGAAGCAGGTGGCATTGCCGCGGTTGGCATCGCAGCCGGCGTGGCGGGCGACAGGGCGGGGCGTTCCGGGTTCGGCCCGGGCAGATTGCTTGGGTCAAGTGGCGGGTAGGGCTTGCCGTAGTTGGCGCCAGAAATTTTGATCGGCATTTTCCCAGGCTTGATGCTTGGCGCATCCACGCGCACATCGGCAAACAGTTTGCCGAGTTGCATGGGGACGCCCAGCGCGGCGAGGCGCGCGATGGCACCGACGAACACAGCGAGGCCCGGTTTGTTGCGCCGGTCGGTCGCGATGGCTGAGTGCGGGCGGTCGCCGAGAATCGCGGGCACGAGGCCGCTGAGGACGCTGCTGGCGCCGACTTCGACAAACACACGCACGCCGTCGGCGTACATATGTTCGATCATGTCGACAAAGCGCACCGGGCTTGCGATCTGATTGGCAAGCAAGTCGCGCCAACGGTCACTTGTCCCGTCGACCGCGGCCGCCAAGCCATTGCTGTAGACCGGGATCTGCGCCGATCCGAAGGTCTGCATCGCCAACGTTTCGGCGAATTGCGTCGCGGCCTGGGCCACGATGGGCGAATGGAACGCGGTCGCCACTGCGAGTCGCTTGCTTGCGAGTCCGTGCCGACTGAGTTCAGCTTCCGCACGCGCGATCTCGGCCGACGTGCCGGACAGCACGATCTGATTGGGCGCATTGTGATTTGCGAGGCTCAGCGTGATGCCCGCTTGCTGCAGAATATCGCCAGCACGCTCGCGCGTGGCCGAGACTGCGAGCATGCCACCATCGCTGTCGATCGCCGCTTGCGCCATCGCGAGGCCGCGCGCACGGGCAAGCAGCATCAGGCTTTCCAGATCGATGCAGCCGGCCGCGCAGAGCGCGCTCAACTCACCAAAACTGTGTCCCGCCGCCGCATCGGCTTGGATGCCGAGTTGCCGCAAGCACGCGAGGGTGGCCATCGAACTCGCCGCCAACGCTGGTTGCGCCCATTCGGTCGCGGTCAGTGCGTCTTGTTGCGCGGTGCGGCTTTCGGCATCGAACACGGGTTTCGGGAATACGAAGTGATGCAGCTGATCGAGATCGACCGCCTCGATGTCGGCTACGCGATCATAAACCGATCGTGCGGCGTCCGAGCTCATCAACAGGTTGGCGCCCATCTGCACGTACTGGCTGCCTTGGCCTGGGAACAGGAAGGCGACTTTGCCCGGTGCTGAACCGATGCCGTAGCTGCTGCCATCGGCCTGTTGAAACGGCTGCTCTGGATTGGCCTGAATCTCGGTAGCGACGGTCACACAACGCTGCTGCCAATCGCCACTGATGGGCAGCACCAGCGCCAACCGGTAGGGTCGCGCCGAATCAAACGAGGCCCGCGCGGCGCGTGCCGCCTGATAGAGATTCGACGCCTTGGCCGCTGCGCGGAGTTGCGCCAGCAGATCGGCTGAAGCGTCTGCCGAGATCGCGAGCAACTCGTGCTCGTGCATGGGCAGACGCTCTGCGCCATGCGAGCCGCGATACTCTTCAAGGGTCAGATGGAAGTTCGAGCCGCCAAAGCCAAACGCACTGACCGACGCGCGCCGCGGATGGTTGCTGTTCCGAATCCATGGCCGCGCCACCGTGTTCAAATAGAACGGGCTTTGCTCCAGGGCGAGCTTGGGGTTGGGCGCATCGATCTTGATGGTGGGGGGCAGTACCTTGTGGTGCAGGGCCATCACGATTTTGAACAGCCCGGCAGCGCCCGCTGCTGCCTTGGTGTGGCCAATCTGACTTTTGACCGAGCCCAGCGCGCACCATTGGCGATCGGCCCGACCCGAGTCGTCGTAAACACTGCGCAGCCCCTCGAACTCGGCGATGTCGCCCGCCTTGGTGCCCGTACCATGCGCTTCGACAAGTTCCACCGTCTGCGGGCCGTAACCGGCTTGCTCATACGCCCGGCGCAGCGCTTTCGCCTGCCCCGCGGACACGGGCGCGTACACCGACTTCGAGCGGCCATCCGACGATGTGCCAATGCCCTTCAGAACGGCATAAATCCGATCGCCATCGCGCTCGGCATCGGCGAGTCGCTTTAGCGCGATCATGCCGAGGCCTTCACCGAGCATCGTGCCATCGGCCGCTTGATCGAACGGCCGGCAATCGCCACTTGGCGACAGTGCGGGCGTCTTCGAAAAACACATGTACATGAAGATGTCGTTGAGCGTATCGACGCCACCGGTGATGACCAGATCGGAATCGCCCAATTGGAGTTCGCTGACAGCCATCGCGAGAGCGCTGAAGCTCGATGCACAAGCCGCGTCGGTGACGCAATTGGTGCCGCCGAGATTCAACCGATTCGCGATGCGACCCGCCACGACATTGCCGAGCAGACCGGGGAAGCTCGCTTCCTGCCAAGGCACATACTGATCGGCGATGCGCTGGCACGCCGACTGGACATCGCTTTCGGCCAGACCAGTGTCGCGGAGCGCCTTGACCCAGACCGGCTTCTGCAACCGCGAGACCATCGAGAACAACAGTTCCTGCGCGCTCGTCACACCGAGAATGACCGAAATTCGCGAGCGGTCGATCTGATCAATCCGCTCACGTGCGACATCCTCCAGAACTTGCTGCGCCACGATGAGTGCAAGCAGTTGCGAGGTGTCGGTCGCCGGCATGGTGGATGGCGGGATGCCAAAGCCGAGCGCGTCGAAGTCGACCGGATTCAAGAATCCGCCACGTTTCGCGTAGGTCTTGTCGGGCGCGCTTGGGTCGGCGTCGAAGTAGTCGTCGATCAGCCAATGGCTCTTCGGAATGTCGCTGAGCAAATCCTTGCCGGCGAGTATGTCGCGCCAGAACCCGGTCGCATCACTGGAGCCGGGAAACAGCGCCGAGACGCCAACGACTGCAATAGGTTCACGTTGCATGAGAGTGTCCAGTTGGCGCTGCGGCCAGGGGCCGAGGGCGGAAATCGAACGCGGCGCTCGGCATATTGATGCCAAACGTCCGGAGTTGCTGGGCGCGCGTCAAAACCGCGGCGCCTTCGAGCAGATTGCGCGCCACTTGCGCGACGGTGCGCGCCTCTGGCACTTCGAGAAAGCTGCCTTCGACCCAGCGATTGAACGCGCCCATCGCCGGCCCGCACCAGATTTGATAGTCGGATTCGCGATCATCCAGACCATCGATCGCCCACCGGCTCGCGAGACCGAGGTAGGAACGAAACACCAGCGCCATCAAATGCTTGGGATCGCGCTCGGCGCGCTCAACCTGCTTGGGCTCGCGCTTTAGCCAGAACTCGCGGGTCGAGGCCCATGCCGATGCAAAGTCATTGCGCAGCATCTGCTTTTCGACTTTTTCGCGATCCTCAGCTGGGATGGCATCGAAGCTTGGATAGGTACGATACAACTCATAAAGCTTCCGGGCCCGCACCGCAAACAGGCTGCCGCGTTTCAAGACTTGCACGTCTACACCCATTTCGAACATGTCGGCAGCCGGCGCCATGATCACGTCCGCCATGCCGACCTTGGCGAGCATGCTGCGGCCACGCGGGTGCAAGCCGGATTCGACGCAAGCCTGATTGACCGAACCGGTTTGCACGTATGCCGCACCCATTGCAAATGCCGCCGCTGCTGCGCCAGGTGTGCCAATACCGCCCGCAGCGCCGATGCGGATCGTGCGTGCGTCTCCGCGCTGGCGCAGGATCTGATCGCGCAACGTCAAGATGCACGGGACCAGTGCGGTCAGCGGGCGATTGTCGGTGTGGCCGCCGGAATCGGCTTCGCACGTGAGGTCGTCAGCGATCGGGAGTTGCGCCGCGAGTTCGGCCTCACTCGCTGTCAATTTGCCCGCCGTAACCAACGCATCGAGCATCGCCTTCGGCGGTGTTTCGAGAAACCGGCGGGCGACTTCTTCGCGCGAGATCTTGCCGATCACAAAATTGCGCCGCTGGATTTGCCCCGAGTCATCGCGATACAAGCCACTGGCGGCATAGCGGACGATCGCTGGCGACATGGCCATGAACGCGCTGGCCTCGATCAGACGGACGCCGTGCTTCAAGAACAAGTCGACAAGACCGTCTTCGAGCAGTGGCTCGGCTGGGCTGTGGATCAAGTTGACGCCCCAGGGCAAGCCCAGCGGGTCCAGGGTGTTCTTCAGTTCGACGATCGCTGCCTCAACGCGCGCCGCGGACAAACCCGCGGCGCCGAAAAAGCCCAGGCAGCCGGCCTTGGCCAGTTCGATGACATAGGCGATCGACGCGATGCCATTGGCCATCGCGCCACCAATGTATGCAAAGCGTGTGCCGTGTGTCTCCTGAAAGCTTCGCTCACCGAGCCATTCTGGATACAGGCCAGGCAGGCTGCCCAACCAGTTCAAATCAGTAGCGCCCACGCAGTCGGCCGGTCCCGCAGCACTGATCCCAATGCGTCCGGACGCGCGGTCCTCTAGCACGGAAAGGGCTTGTCGGGGGTCGGCCAACGCGGCCAGCAACGCTGCCTCGCCAAAGCTTGGTTGCAACAGGACAGATGACGGGGCGGCAGCGGATTCGGTCATAATCGACTCAGAAAGTGGCACTCAGTGTCACATTGTGCGGGCGCGCTTTATACCGCAAAGTGGGCTTCTCTGCCTGATTTTGCGGGAAAGTTGTCTATTTTCAATGATTTGCGAATCCTGTACTTGGCCATGTCTCTCCGCGATCACAAGAAGGCAAATACCCGTCGGGCATTGGTGGATGCAGCGCTGCAGCGGTTCTACGTGCAGGGTTTCGAGGCAACGACCCTGGACGAGGTGTGCCAGGATGCCGGCGTCGCCCGCCGGACGTTTTTTCGCTACTTCGATAGCAAGGAATCGCTGGTCTTTCCGAACCGGGCCGAGCGTCTGCAGCGCTTTATCGAACTACTGGAATCGAACCCTGCCGACGAATCGCCACTCATCAGTCTTCGGGCGATCGCGCAGATTTTTGCCAAGGAATACAGTCAGCATCGGCCCCAGTTGCTGGCGCGCCAGCGGTTGATCGAATCAACGCCAACGCTCCGCGCCCGCGAGCGCGAGATCGACGAAGACTGGGAGCAAGCCATGGAAGTGGCGTTTCACCGCTATTTTCAGCGTGCAGGGCCGGGCGACCTGGCCGCACGTGCGCGGTCGCGCAGCAGTCGCGTCGATCGCAAGAGAGTCGATCTGCGCGCCCGGGTTCTGGCTGGCGCCGCCATCGGCGTGATCCGCGCGACGATGCAGTTTTGGTTTGATCACAATGGTCGGCCCGATTTGGGCGAACTCGGCGCGCGTGCGATTGATCATCTGGAGCAGGGCTTTATGCGGCCGGGCGAGGGCGCCCAGGTGACCCCGAGTGAGTCGCTCAGGGAAACCCGGAAGCAAGATCAGCGAAATCGCTGATCGCGCTCAGGGGCAGTCGTTATCGCACTCGAAACTGTCACCGAACAACGGGCTCGGAATGATCGCGACCGAAAACGGCTCCAGTCGTTCGTTGAAGTGCAGATCGCCGACGAAGCTTGCCGTGAAGTCCGCGGTGCCAAAGCCCAAGGGGGTCAGATCGCAGGATGTCGCTGGCAGGACGATGACGCAGAGCTCGCTGCCCAGCACCGACTCGACAATGATCGTGCCAGTGGGCGTGCCCGCACCCGGCGCGGCCGCACTGATCGTCACCGGTACACGCATCGGTGCAAACTGTACCGGCTGACCCCCTGCGGCGTCAGCGCGAAACGGTGCTGCGAGCGTGAGCTGCACTTCGGCCCGTTGCACGACATGCGTCGCGGTGCCAAAGCTCGCCGTGTGGCCATCACTGCCGGCGAAGTCGGCGCGAATGCCAATATCGCTGCCGACATTGGTCGGTACCAACTGACAACTGCCGGACCCGCTGGCAATCTGACAGCTGGCGCCAGAACCATCGCTGATCGTGATCGGTCCGCTTGGGGTTCCGAACGCGGCGGTGGTTGCCGCAACCACGGTGACAGCCTGGCCAAACACACTGGGGCTCGGACTGATTGATTGGATGCTGGTCGTGCTGGCCGCGGCGCCAACGTTGTGCGACTCCGTATCGCCGCTGGCCAGATGTGTGCTGCTGCCCGCATAGCTGGCGGTCAGGGTGAGGTTGCCGGTCCCGAGTGGCGTCAGGACGCAGAAGCCTTGACCGCCCGCGAGCGTGGCATTGCAGCTGCCACCGCCGCTGGCGCTGATGGTGACTGCACCCTCCGGTGTGGCGAAACCGCTGCTGGCGGTAAAGGTCACCGTAAAGGCCGTGCCGGGGCTGCTCGGATCGGGTGAGTCACCCGTGATCACCAGCGTGCTGCTCGCCGGCTCAATGAGGTGGCTCGCACTACCCGTGCTCGGGGACGTACTGGCATCACCGGAATAGGTGGCATTCAGCGTGATGTTACCGGTTTGCGTGGGCGTGAACGCGCAACTGCCGCTGCCACTGCTGAGCGCGCTGATTGTGCAACTGCCAACATTCGGCGTGCTGGTGATCTGCACCGAGCCAGTCGCCGCCGCGCCACCCACCTCGATGCCGATGCTCGCCTGTACGGTGATCGGCTGCCCAACCACCGAGGGCGCGGGCAGACTGCTGAGGTTCAGTTGGCTCTGCCGGCGAATGCTGACATTGGCAGCAAATTCGCTGGTGGTTTCAAGACCGGCGTTCAGCTCAGAAGCCGTCGCGGTCACGGCCGTCCGATTCGATGGGATCGTGATCGGGCCGATCGAGAAACTGGCCAAGCCTGTGCCATCTGTAGTGACATCGAGCGTCTCGGCGAGTGGCTGATCGCACTCGCCATTGCCGGTGGTATCGGCCGTCCCGATGGCGCAGAAGCGCAACCGATAGGTCGTATTCGGCTTGCTGGACAGGCTGCCGGACAAGCTAACCCCGGCAGTGCTGCGCACCGCGCTTGCGATCACCGGGAAGTTCTGCAGGCCATTCGCACCGGTATCAGCATCGAGTGCATCATTGCTGCTGACCCCATTGCTGCCGAGATCGATGCCGATCCCAGTTTGTGCCGCGAGCGTATTGGCGTAGAGCGCGCTGTTGCTGACCGCCGCCCCGACATCAATGCCGGCACCGCCATTGTTCAGAATGAGATTGTCGTGAACTTGGTGATTGTTGCCGCCGGTGAGCCAGATTCCGGCGCTGCCGTTGCGGAAGCTGAAGGTATTGCCCGCAATGCTTCGGCCGCCGATCGCATTGCCGTGGATCTCGGCGGCACCCGAATCGACTCGAATACCGACCATGCTGCCGGCAACGACATTGTCCAGAATCTGGTCTGAGGCCACGCTGCAGCGACTGTGAATCGCGCGTGGTGTCGAGACCAAGGGCGCGGTGACCGTGGAGCCGTTGCTGAGCAAAGCGCTTACACCATCGGCGCGCAGGCCGAAGAGATTGTTCTCGATCACCGAGGCCGAAGTCATGCCGCCGAGAATAGCGGCCAGATTGCCCGAGCTCGGCACGGCGATGAGATTGCGATCGGCATCGTCGCTGCCGCCAATCTGACCGCAACCGCCGACGCATTCGATGTAGGCCAGTGCAGCAGCTTGGATGGCGGCCGCCGCGCTGGTGCCATTGCTGCGTACGCCAACAAAATTGCCGCTCATAAGGGTATTGGGGCCAAGCTTCAGAAAGGGCAGGGCCTGTGACGCGGTGGTTGCGAGCACCAAACCGCGAATCATGACTTGCGGGCTGGCCTGCACTTGCAACGAGGCGTTCAGAATCTCGATCGGCAACACGGCGTTCTGGCCGGTCGGGCTGGTATTCGCTTGCGCGCCGTCTTGCGATAAGCCGTCGATCTGTAGTCGACCGCTGGCTACCAAACTCTGCAAGCCGGGTGTGATCGAAAACGGACCGGTGCCTGGAATCGCAAAGCTGATCACGTCGGGATTGCCGGAATCATCCGGCTTGGCCTCCGCTTCCAGAAATGCCTGCAGAAAGGAACCTGGGCCGCTGGGGTCGCTGTTCGTCACAACCAGGCTGGCAACGCCGGGGCTGAAGGCAGCAATGGCCGGGCTGAGCTCACTCGTCTCGACCGGATTGTTGCTGAGATCGAGTCGGGTCGCGGTAGCGCTTACAGCACCGACATAGCTGGCCGTGCCAAAACGGGCGTCATGATTGCTGAAACTGGCGACACCATTCGCATCGGTCAGTACTTCCAGATCGTCGCTTGAACTGTGCCGGGCAAAAGCAAACGTTTGGCCGGAGACCGTTCGACGCAGCGTGTCATCAGCGAAGAACTGAATTCGATAGCGCGTATTCGGCGCACTGTTCAGCACGCCACTGAAGCGGATCTCCGCTTCACTATTGCGCGCGGCCTGGGTCAGAATTGGAAAGTTCTGGGTGTTGTTGGCGTTGCCATCGGCGTCTAAGGGATCATTGGCACTGAAGCCATCCTGATTCAGATCGATATCTTGAACCAAACTGAACAGAATTCGGTTGTGGTCGAACACAACGCCGGTGTTTGCCGAACTGAGCTCAATGCCTTTGCCGTTTGCGCCACGGGCGACAATCACATTGTTGCTGAGCACGGCATTGCTTTTCGGCTGCAGATTGCCGGCGTTGCAGTTGCCACTGGGTTCGACGATGCCATCGGCGCCGAGGCCAAAGGTGTTGGCGATCAGGCTGGAGCCGACGCCGGAGATATGGGTTGTTGCGCAGCCAAAGACATTGTTCTGGATGCGTACCGTCGGACTGCCCCCGGCAAATGAGGTCATGCTCACCACATTGCGAGCCGCCGTCACCCCGTCGGGCAGCAAACCGAAGACGTTGTTTTCGATCACGGCATTGCTGACCGAGCTGAAACTCACGGCAATGGCGTTGCCGGTCACTTGCGCGAACACGTTTCGATCAGCCGGATTCGGGCCGCCGATAAGGGCTGAACTGCCCTGCAGGTTGACGAACACGCCGCCGATTGCAGTCGTCGTCACACCGTTTGGTGCTACCCCGACCCAGTTACCAGAGAAGCTTGAGTTGTTGTTCAGAACGATCGAATTACTGACCGTGGCCGCGTGCAGGAAGGAAAAGCCGCGAATGCTCGAGCCTTCCGAGCCAGTAGTCAGGTTGATCATGGTACTCATCGTGGCATTGGCATTCAGAACCAGCTTGAGGACCGCGTTGTTGGCGGTCTGACTGGTGTTCGGACTGGCGCCAGCTTGACTGTAGCCATCGATCACGACTGGTCCGAACAGGCTCGGGAGCGCCGAGCCCAAGTTGAACACATGCGGTCCGGGGCCTGGTATCGCAAATCGGATCTCATCGGCGCCAATTTCCTGATTGGCCTGTGCGATCGCGTCGCGCAGCGTGCAATCTTCATTGCAAAGGCCGTCATTGGTGTCGGCGGTACTGGTCACAACAAGACTCGCCGTTGGGTCGAGTCGAAAACAGGCAGAGAACTCGGACGAGCCGTTCGTTGGATGCCGCGCCAGCATGGTCAAATTGCGCCGGCCATTGCTCGGGCCGGTGTAGGGTACGGTCAGAGCAAAGGTCTCGTGCGTGCTGTCCAGATTGACTGATTGCACCGCCAGCAACTGCTCGCCCTCGCCATGGCCGGTAGCGTCGCACGACTCATTCAGGTATACCGACAGCTCGTAGCTCAGGCTGCTGACATTGCCGACGTCCAGGCTGCCATTGACCAGGAGCTCGGTCGGGTTGATCGTGACCGCACTGACGACCGGGAAATTCTGCAAGCCGTTGACGCCGGTATCCACATCATCGACATCGTTCGCTAATACGGTGTTGTTGCTACCCAAGTCGACCGCCAGGCCGGTATTGCGGCGGAAGATATTGCCGGTCCAGCTCAGGTTGTTGCCGCCACTGCCGGTACCCAAGCCGCGGGCGTTGAACGCAATTACATTCGGTGCCGCAACGCTGCCCACCGTGACATTGGTGCTCAGTTGACCAAGACCAACGCCAAAGCCCATCCCGCGTTCGCTGATGCCATCGCGGCCCGTGCCGATCAAGTTGCCGAGGATGACGGTGCCCGAGGCGGAATTATTGGTGCCGACGCCGTTGCCGCTCAAGCCACCAATGACATTCCGATCTGCCGGAAGCGTGCCACCGATCTGGATATTGCCGGCCAAAGCAGAAATGCCGGACCCGCCACCAATGGCGGTCAGTCCGTCGGTACCAAGGCCGACAAAATTGCCAGTCGCCGCCGAGCCTGTGGCCGGCGTCGAACAGGCAGTTCCGTCGGGCTTACCGCCGAGTCTGATCTGCGAGTTGCTAAAGCCGGTCACGGCCAGGCCCCGAATACTGCTATTCGCGGCGCAGACACCGAAGCCATTGCGATTAATCCCCACAGCCGGGTCACCATGTACGCGGATCAGGATGGTCGCATTGCTGATGTTTGGGTCGGTATTGGCGGCGGCCCCGGGCTGGGTGTAGCCATCGATGGTGAGCGTCTCGTCGATCGTGGGCAGCAAGCTCAGCACGGTGATCACATGTTCGCCGGAACCGGCGATGTTGAAAGCAATCGTATCGGCACCGGCGGTGTTGTTGGCAACCGTTATGGCCTGACGCAGCGTGCAGGGGCTCGCGCATGTGGTGTTTGGGCTGTCAAACGTGTCAGCCGTGCTGTCGACCGTGAAGGTTGCCGCGGTCGCCGTATTCGTCGCGCCGCTGAGAATCATCGCTATTCCCAGGCAACGGGCTACATTCCAGGCAAAGCGCTGCCCGGTCCGGCCTGGACCAAATCGCATTCTCATCGGGAAGTCTCCCTGTCCGTATCGAATGGCACGCTAGCTGAATGCGAGGCGCCCGAATACTAACTTTGGATAGGGGACCAGCGTCGCTGCTGACGGCGGCTCAGCGGTTGCTGTCGCGAAGCAATGCGAGCAGCGCTTGAATCGTCTCGTAGTAACTAATCACCCAAACGATAGCGGCAAGCTGCAGTAGCAGCGAGACCTTGCCGATGTAGCCCCAAATGTATTGGGAGTCGGCGAACTGATCAAAGGACTGCCAACGCTGGCCATTGCCCCAGGACCACTTAGTGCCCCGCACGAAGAACAGCAGACTGATGACCAGTGCAAACGGTCCGGTCATGACGAGAAGCCCAAGGTAGATCAGAAATGTAAGCAGGAACCCGTTCCGAATCAGCCAGAACGAGGTCAGCGCCAGTGCGCCCCAGTTGAGGCCGTCGAGCATGGCTTGGCCGGGCTCCTGGGGTGGCGGCGACGCAGCGTCTGGGCTCATCGGGGGGTACTCGGTGGCATCTTCTGGCCGGGGTTCCATTCTGAATCAGCGTGTCTTGGCCTGGGCGTGACACGAGTCACTGGTGAGCAACGCGACCTGCCCGCACGATGCGATCAAATGATTTCGCGCAGGGATGCGATGAAACGACGGCATTGTGCGGAAGGAGCCTCTGAACACGTTCAGAGGCGATGCGGACCATGGATTGCCCGCCTAAAATCAAGTACGCAAGTGCTTGATTCTGTAGCAACGAGTCCGGACCCCGGCCTTTGTCGGGGCAGGCTATGTGCCGGACTCGATGCGGGTCTGAAAGTCCAGGATGGACTTATTCAGACCCGCCCGAGTCTTGTCGTTGCGGCGCCGACTTGCTCGCCAGCATGGCCGCCATGCGCTCATGGATCAACTGAATCGCTTTCAGCGGACGCACCATGACCTTGAACTCGGTGATCTGACCAGCATCGTTCCAGCGAATGATGTCGACGCCATTGACTTGCACGCCATCGATCTCGGTTTCGAACTCGAGCATGGCGTCCGTCGGCCCGATGATTTCGCGGACATAGCGAAACGTTGGGTTGAAGAACACCTGGAACGCCGCGCCTAGGTACGCCGCCGTCACCGGCTTGCCACGTTGCGGCGCATGCACGACCGGCGAGATAAACACAGCGTCATCAGCCAGTAATGTCATGAGGCCGGACGGGTTCTTGCTTTGCACGAGTTCGTGCCAACGGGCGATCGGGTGCGTTTCCATGGTTTGAGCGTAGCAAATTGGCGGTGTTGTGCGAACCGCTCAGCAAACACGCCAAAACCCTTTGGTTTTGCGAACCCAAAATTTCGGTTGGTAACGATTCTGACCGCAAGTAACCCCCTCCCCAGCCCTCCCCCGCGATCGCGGGGGAGGGAGAAATGCTCCTTTCCCACGCGAGTGGGAGAGGGCTGGGGAGAGGGCTACTTGCCACACTGCGCCGTCGTGAAAATCGCGCATCGTCGCTGACTGTTTAATGCGCGAATAAGCGCACCTTATGGGCGGCTGAACTCCCACCAGCGTCATCCGCGGGCGGCGCCGAAACCGATTCAGGCGCTCGCTCAATTGGCGCGTCAGCCGTGCTGACGCTATGCCCTGATTGAGCGTGCCGCCAGTTCGCTATTACTGGTGATGTGTATCTGTAGGCTCCGGTCGTCCGCGTACCCCGAACCAATACAGCAAGACCGCAAGCAAGCCGGTGACCGCAGCCGAGGCCCATAGCAACCAAGGCATGATGCCACCCCAGTCAGACCAAGCCCCGCTAAGGCCGAAGTAGCAGAGGTACAGAGAGGCGCCGCCATTGCTGACGATGCCCGCCGCGATCGAGCCCATGGCGCGTTGACCCTTCAGGGCCGCGGCGAGTCCAAACCCGTAGCCGACACATAGCGCGAGGTAGGCCCAGCCAAGTAGCCGCACAAATAGCAGCAGGCTGCCGGGTTCCGGGATTCCGAGTCGGACCAATACGTCTGTTGGAAACAGCAGCAGCGGCACGCACCAAAACAGCACAGTGGCAGCGATCTTTACAACGAACACACGGGCGAGGGCAGTCATGGCGGGCCAGATGGGTTGCGTGGCCCAATACAACGAGAAGCTTGCTAGTCGCGCAAGTGGTGATCCAGACAACGTCGGGCCCAGGCTGCCGATTCTCGTGCTGGGCTACGTCCCGCGTGGCTTCGCCCGATGCGTCGCCGTGGCGGTCCAAGGATCATCCGGCCACGGATGCTTGGGGTAGCGGCCCTTGAGCTCTTTCTTGACCTCGGCGTAGGTGCGGTCCCAAAAGCCTTTGAGGTCGCGCGTGACTTGAATGGGTTTCTGGCCGGGGGACAGGAGGTGCAGCAACAGGGGCACGCGGTTGCAACCAACGCGTGGGGTGTCGGCCAATCCGAACAGCTCTTGCAGTTTGACCGCCAGCACGGGGATCTCGCCTTCGAGATAGCTGATTCGCCGGGTCATGCCGCTCGGGACTTCGATCTCTCTCGGCGCCTCGCGATCCAGCAGTTGCTTCTGCGTGTAGTCGAGTCGACTGCGCAACGCCTCGCCGAGTTGCGCCGAGTCGATCTGGCTGACTCGGGTGACCCCATCGAGAAATGGCGATAGCCAATCGTCCAGCGTGCTGAGCAACGTGGCATCGTCGCAGGCGGGCAGGTTCTGCTCGGGCGCGGCGCGGCGCAGGAATTCCACCCGTGCACAGAATTCGCGTTGGGATTCGCTCCAAGGCAGCACATCCAATCCAAGCTCGCGGATGCCTTGCACCAAGAGCTTGGTGGTCTCGGCATTCTTCGGTGTGGGCACGTGCCGACTGCCGAGCACGATGCCGGCGAAGCGCTCGACCCGTTGACCTTCGACCGCTTTCGATTCGCGCAAGAATCGAAGCTCGGTTTGCTCGATGAAGCGATCAGCGAAGTGTTGTTTCAGGAAGCGGTCATCAAGCCTGGCCGCGCGTTGAACCGAGCTGTCCTTCTCGTCATACCGAATCTCGGCAATGACGATCCAAGGCTCGCCATAAAGCTGCGCGCCGGGTCGTAGTTTCGCGCCGCGACCATTTGCCAGCTGATAACGCTCGGGTTTGTCCGGGTCCTGGCGGGCGATGCGGTCTGGATACGCAAACGCCAACACATCGCCGAGTGCGTAGCGATCCAGATCGCGATCACCCGGCGCGCAATTCAAGCGGCGGTGCCAGGCCTTGCTGCTCTGGTCGATCTGCGCGAGCACATGACGGTCTGCGCGATTTCGGTCGAGTCGGTTCTGGCGGAAGTCGAGCAACGCAAACCAACGATCGGCGAGATCGTCACTGAAACGCGCTTCCCCGCGCAGCGGATCGCGGGCCTCAAGGATCGCAATCAAGTCGCAGGTGAGTGATTTCAACGACTTTGGGGCTTTGGCGGCCGCACTCGCCAATCGCGGATGCGTGCCCAGGCTCAACAGCGCGCGGCCATGGTTGTTCAAGCGGCCATCGATATCGAGTGCGCCGAGCGCCATCAGCAAATCGCGCGCCTGCGCCAGATTGCCGGCGGGTGGCGGATCGAGAAAGCGGAGATCATTGCTGCCCCATGCGGCAATTTCCAGCGCCAAGCCGCTCAATTCAACGCGCATCAGCTCCGGGCGCGTGCCGGGTTCGAGGCGCTGCGACTCCGGCCACAAGCGATAGCAGTGACCCGGTGCGACGCGTCCCGCGCGACCGGCGCGCTGGGTGGCTGAGGATTGCGCGATCGATACCGTCTCCAGGCGCGACATGCCGCTGCCCGGATCAAAGCTCGGTTCGCGCGCAAGCCCGGCATCGATGACCACGCGCACGCTCGGAATTGTCAAACTGGATTCGGCAACGTTCGTCGCCAGCACGACGCGTCGGCGCTCGCCCGGCCGCAGCACGGCGGCTTGCTCCTGCAGATTGAGCTCGCCGTGCAGGGCCAATACATCGACCGGCCACGACTCCGCCTGCACGTGATCACGCGTGCGTTCGATCTCGGCCTTGCCCGGCAGGAAGCACAGCAGATCGCCTTCGTGCTGTTCGAGCGCGAGCTTGATCACGCGCTTCATGTGCAACTCGGTGCTTTCGTTCGGGCGTGCGTTCACATGCTCGATCGTGACCGGAAAGCTGCGCCCTTCGGCGGTCAGGCGGGGGCAATCGAGAAAACGCGCAAGCTTGTCGCCATCGAGCGTCGCCGACATCACCAGGAGTCGCAGATCCGGACGCAGGCTGTCTTGCACATCCAGGCACAGCGCGAGTGCCAGATCGCTATGCAGATGCCGCTCATGGAATTCGTCGAACAGCACGGCGCTGATGCCGTCGAGCGTTGGGTCATCCTGCAGCATGCGCGTCAGGATGCCCTCAGTCACCACTTCGATGCGCGTGTTGGCGGATACGCGATTTTCGAACCGGATGCGATAACCAACCGTGCCGCCAACCTCTTCGCCGCGTTGTTCGGCCATGAAACCGGCAGCTGCGCGCGCGGCAATGCGCCGCGGCTCCAGCATCAGGATCTTGCCCGTGCACCAACTGGCGGCGAGTAGGGCGGGGGGAACCTGCGTGGTCTTGCCGGCGCCTGGAGGTGCCTCAAGCACCAGGCGTGAGGCATGCTCAAGTGTTGCCAGGATGTCTGGCAACAAGGGCTCAATTGGAAAGCGCGACATGTGATCGTGGATTGGCGCGGACTCAGCCAGCGCGCAGCCATTCAGCAGCGTCGAGTGCGTAGTACGTGAGAATGCCATCGGCGCCAGCGCGTTTCATGGCCAGCAGCGATTCCAGCACCACGGCTTGCTCGCTCAACCAGCCGTTTTGCGACGCGGCTTTGAGCATCGCGTATTCGCCGCTGACCTGATACACGAACGTCGGGACTTTGAACTCGTCCTTGACGCGGCGAACGATGTCGAGATAGGGCATGCCGGGCTTGATCATGACCATATCGGCGCCTTCTTCGAGATCGAGTGCGATCTCGTGCAGGGCCTCGTTCGAGTTCGCCGGATCCATTTGATAGGTGTACTTGTTGCCTTTGCCGAGATTGCCGGCCGAGCCAACAGCATCGCGAAATGGGCCATAGAAGCTCGATGCATACTTGGCGGCATAGGAGAGGATGCGCGTGTTCGCCGAGCCTTGGGCCTCCAGCGCCTCGCGGATCGCACCAATGCGACCGTCCATCATGTCGCTCGGCGCGACTACGTCTGCCCCAGCCTCTGCATGGGAGAGGGCCTGTTTGACGAGGGCCGCCGTGGTGTCGTCGTTGACCACGTAGCCGTCGTCGTTGATCAATCCATCCTGACCGTGGGTCGTGAACGGATCGAGCGCCACATCGGTGATCACGCCGACTTCCGGGAAATGCTTCTTCAACTCACGCACCGCACGCTGGGCGAGGCCCATTGGGTTCCAGGCTTCTGCCGCGTCAAGCGATTTGGCTTCCAAAGGGGTGACCGGAAATAACGCAATCGCTGGCACTTTGAGCTTGGCCGCACGCTCGGCATCGATCAGTAGTTGGTCGAGCGACAATCGATTGACGCCCGGCATCGAACCGACTGGCTCACGGACGTTCTTGCCTTCGCAGACGAACGTCGGCCAGATCAGATCGTTGACGGTAAGTTGGTGCTCACGCATCAGCCGACGGGAGAAATCATCGCGTCGCATGCGCCGCATGCGGGTGTTGGGGAAGCTCATGGAATCGCCCTTGAATTGGTGACTCGACATTATCGCATAGTCGGCGAGAAGCACTCTTCAGAGACTGTTCTCGCCACTGCCCTCGCCTTGCTGTTCTGTCGCAAGTAGCCCTCTCCCCAGCCCTCTCCCACTCGCGTGGGAGAGGGAGTTCTCGCTCACCCGCGATCGCGGGCGAGGGTGGGAGGGGATTACTTGCGACCATGTGGCACGGCACCTTGCGCCTCAGCGCAAAACGATCAGTTCGAGCGAAAAGGCGACGCAATTACACCCAACACCCGCCGACCTTTGGCACCCGTCACCGCCGGCAGATTGCTCGCGCGGCCTTGCAGGGTTTCGGCAGCCATCCACGCAAACGCCATGGCTTCGAGGAATTCGGCATTGACGCCCAGGGCGGCGACGGTCGCCAATTCGATCGGGGCGATCGCGCGGGCGATCGCATCCATCAGTACGGGATTCTGCACGCCGCCGCCGCACGCGAACACGCGGCGGGTGTTCGGGGCTTCGCGCTTCAGTGCTTCGGCGATTGACCGGGCACTGAGTTGCAACAGCGTGGCTTGCAGATCAGTCGCAGACAGGCTCGGGCGTGGGCCAAGTCGCTGTTGCAGCCAATTCAGATTGAAGTACTCACGACCAGTGCTTTTCGGCGCGGGGCGGGCGAAGTAGGGTTCTTGCATCAATTCATCGAGCAGGCCCTGAATGACGCGACCCGACGCGGCGAACGCGCCATCCGCATCACACGGCATACCCCAGTTTTGCTGGCACCACGCATCGAGCAGCGCGTTGGCAGGCCCGGTGTCGAAGCCACGCACGTTGCCGTTGCCAGAGAGCAGGGTCAGGTTGGCAATGCCGCCGAGATTGAGGATTGCCCGATCTTCATCGGCGTAGTGGAACAGGGCTTGGTGAAATGCGGGCACCAAGGGCGCACCTTGACCGCCCGCAGCAATATCGCGACGGCGGAAATCGGCCACGGTGGTGATGCCAGTCAATTCGGCGATGACATTTGGATCGCCGAGTTGCATCGTGAATGGGAGGTCCGAATCGGGCGCATGCCAGACAGTCTGGCCATGCGAGCCGAGCACGGCGACATCGGCCGGACTCCGATTGGTTTTGAACAGCAGATTGATCGCGGCCTGCGCAAATGCCCGCGCAATCGCCACGTCGAGTTCACCGAGAGCCTGCAACGAAATGGTTCCGCTCTGGCTCAGCGCGAGAATGCTCTCGCGCAAAGCGGTTGTGTAGGGTTCGGCATGGGTGGCCACAAGCCGTGGCCTGGGCTCGGTTTCGATCAATGCAACATCGATGGCGTCAGCACTGGTCCCAGAGATTAAACCCAGCGCGAGCATTACTTCTGAACCGTGGTCGGGAACGGGCCTTCCAACCGGGCGAGCAAATAAAGCGATGGCTTGACCGCTTTCTGGAACGCTGCCATCAAGGTCAGTGGCAGGCGTTCTGGTGGCGGCATCGTGACCTTCAGCGGATCGCGGTGCACGCCGTTGACGCGGAATTCATAGTGCAGATGCGGGCCACTGGCGAGTCCGGTCATGCCGACGTAGCCAATGACCTCGCCCTGACGCACGCGGACACCACGGTTGGCCACACGCCGGGACATATGCCCGTAGAGCGTCGAGTAGCCGCGTCCATGATCGAGAATGATCACGTTGCCATAGCCATTCTGCCAGCCAGAAAAGCTGACCTTGCCATTGGACGCAGCAATGATTGGCGTGCCGGACGGGGCCGCGTAGTCGACGCCGCGATGCGCGCGCACGGTGCCGAGCACCGGATGCTTGCGGGCGGAGGAGAACCGCGAGCTGATCCGGGAGAACTCGACCGGCGTGCGGATGAAGTCCTTGCGCAGCGGTCGGCCGCTCTGGTCGTAATACTCGAAATCGCCGCCGGCGCGCTGGTAGCCAACCGCTTCGAAGCGCTTGGCGCGGTTGTAGAACGTTGCCGCCAACACCCGACCGCCGGCGACCGGCTCGCCATCGCGATAGCTGGCCTCGTAGACCACGAAGAACTTGTCACCCTTACGCAGGTCCTGCGCCATGTCGATGTCGTAACCGAACACCTTGGCCAATTCGACCACCATGTCATCGCTGAGGCCGGCGTCTTCAGCGGCGGCAAACAGGGAACTCTCGATGATGCCGGACGCCACGTGGGTGCGGCGTTCGAGAGGACGCTCAATCGTCGATTCCTGAACGCGATCGCCATGCCACTCGACCAGTTTCCGGGTGTTGCCGTCGGCGTCGTACTGAATGGCGAGGAGATGGCCGTCCGGCGCACGTTTGACGCCCAGCTTTTCACCCGGCTTGAGCGTGGTCAGGGCCCGCGAGTCCTTCATCTGGCCCAGGAGCTGCGCCAGATGGCTGCCATTGACGCCGATCTCGGCAAAGATTGCGCCGAGTGTCTGTCCTTTCTCGACCGTGATGGTTGTCCACATCCCGGCTTCATCGATCCGAGTGTAAACGCCGTTGATCAGCGCTTGGCGATCGTCCTTCCAGGTGGGCGCGTCGGTGGTCATTGCGGGCAAGACCAGCGGAATGGTAGGCCCGAGCGGCAGTTCCCCGCGCCCGAACACCGCCGCCCAGCTGGGCAGTACGACGAGCGCAAGCAGCGCCAGAATGCCGGCGACAATCGTGATCATTCCGCGTTCGCTGCGCCAAGTGACCGGCGCGGCGCGGAAGTTCTGGATGAAGCTCCAGTCGGGCCAGGCGTTGTAAAAATGCTTGTGCCGGCGCTGGGCGTGGCGGCGAAGGGCTTGGCGGCGTTGGCGCTGCCGGCTTTTCTCGTCGTCGTTTCGAAACAGCATGCGTGCAGGGTCCAATCAATCAGCTGAGGCCGGCGCACACGCGCCAGGCATCAGGCAAGGTATGGGAATACCCGTGAAGGCAGGCAAGAGCTGGGCAGCAAGGGCGGCTGGTCGCAGCATGGACTCACAGTCACTTCACTAGGGCGAAGGCTGGACAATAACCTGCCTCAGAATGTCTCGTCAAACCCTTGTTCTAAAAGGGAAAACTGAACGAAAGTCTTAACACGGTTTTAACGATTCGAGTAGGTTGGGCGCATCCAGTCGGTTCAGGTTTGGGGTTCATGTGGCCGCAGACTCGTGAATCGAGTTCCCCTGGCTTCGAGACGCCAAGGCTACGAGACCCAGGCCTCGTGCAACGGCCGCACCAAGCGGGTCGACCCTGTTGCGCTCGGCTGAACGATTGCGCCTGCCTGTTGCGTTAATTCGGTGGCAGATTCCCGGTTGAAATCGCTGCCCGAAGCCACGGATTCAAGGTCGGATCATCGCCCGCGCGGATCTCCTCACCAATGCGATAGCGATCACTGATGGGGTCATACCAAATCACTGCCGCAGCCGAGCCGTCGGTCGGCCAAACGGATTTCCAGATCGTCAAACCGCTGTCTTCAAAACTGTTGGCAAAAACGCTGTCTGGCGGGTCGAAAAATTGCGTCCCCAGCAAGCGAGCATAGTCTTGGGTTTGGCTGCCGTCGGTCTTTTCGATCAGGTACTGCGGGCTGGTTCCGGCGACCAATGGGTTCACCAGATTCCCGAGCACCAGCGTCATGGCTGTGTGCGCCGCAATGCTGCCGCTGTCGATGCGAATGACGGTGCCCGTGCTGCCACCGCTGGTCTTGGTGCCGCTGAGCCCACCACTCAGAGAGACGAGCGCGCTGTTGGTCTGATTGGCCCCGCCGACGCCGGTATAGAACGCGAGGAAGTCGCCTGCTGATACTGCGGTGTCGGTCGTGAAACTCAGGGTATAGCTCGTGGTGCGGCCGACGATGGTGTCGCCCGGCGTCACGCCCGGACTACTCAAGAATCCGATCGCGCGCACCATGAACGTATCGTCGGCAAATCCCTCCTGCCCGTCGCTGGCCCGAATCGTGATCGTGGCGGTCCCAAATCCATTTGGCGTCACGCGCAGACTGTTGCCAATGATCTGCGGCGTGACCGCCGCAGCATTGGAATTGCTCTGGATCGCAAAGCTCAACGGGTCGCCATCGCCATCACTGAAATGAGTGTTCAGGTTGCTGGCCACGACGACTTGTCCGGATTGCTCTTCCAGGTTGGTCTGATCTGGAATCGGCGTCACGACGAACGGGGCGGGATTGGCGGTGTAGGTGTTTCCCGGAGCGGTGCCGGTATCGATGGCAGAGCCATCGAGAACACCCACTTCCAAGGCGTACGGGTTGCCGTTGGTGACGATCGGGTTGGTGATGCCGTTGAACACGATAGTGATCGTGGTGTTGGCCGCTACCGTCGGGCTCCCAGCTGAGGGATAAACGTAGATTTCAGTGGCCGCCGCCAGTCCAACCGTAAGCGTCAACCCGCCGCTGGCCGACTGCACGGTGGCACCCTGGAAATTGGTGTTGCCGCCAGCGCCCGCGGCGTTATTGATGCGCAACGCGCGATTGGGTCCGAAGGTCGTCGACGGCGCGCGAAACGTCACGGTGTACTGGGTCGTGGTGCCAACCGTCGTCACAGCGGGTGTCATGGCAAGATTCGTCAATGTGCCACCCAAGCAAGGGGTGCACCATGCCAACCCAATCAGCCACATCGCGGTACGGTTCAGCATGCCCATGATTGCCTCCGCTCTACTCGCACTCGCAGTGTATCAGCACAAGAACTCTGCGGCTTTGTCCGTTGGACGTTGTGATCGGGCCAAGGACGGCCCGAATCGCCGCTGGGCGTGTTCAGCGACTGCCTGTCATTAAGCGTCTCGCGAAACTGTGATTCACCACAAGAGGCGGCGATACAGTCGCCAAATCCTGCACAAGCCTCGTACAGTGAGAACCGAGGGCTTTGAAACACCTCGACAGTTCGCAAATTTCGCGGCCAGTTGGGGGAATCTCGCACCGCAAATCGTCGGTGTGAGCGCCCATTGGCGCGACCGAGCCACACCGGAGCCGCTGCGCGGACATTGGTGGTGGTCGGTGCGCGACGCCGGGGTCTGATTTCGAGTAACTCAAGTTTGAGAGCCTCTGAACAAGTTCAGAGGCGATGCGGGCCATGGATGGCCCGCCCAGAATCGAGCACGCTAGTGCTTGATTCTGGAGCAATGAGTCCGGACATGTGCCGGACTCATTGTGGGTCTGAAAGTCCAGGATGGACTTATTCAGACCCTCCTTAGCGCGTTCAGTCGTCACGTAAGCAAAGTCTGAACGTTCACGACGGACTCATTCAGATGCTTTTAATCGGTCACAAAGGATTTGCATGCGGTCTCCAGTTCTGAAGTGCGCACTATTGTCGGCCCTGATTGTTGCCGGATCGGCAACTGCGCAAAATGTCCAAGTCAGCCCAAACCCATCGTCTTATCCGACGTTGAAAGCAGCGTTTGATGCAATCAATGCGGGGGCACATGCCGGCACCGTTCAGATTGAAATTCTGGAAGATACGGTCGAGAACACGACTGCCGTCCTGAATGCGAGTGGTGTCGGAGCAGCGTCGTATGCATCCGTCACGATGGTGCCGGTCGGCGCCAGAACAGTTGCTGGCAACCCAGGCAATGGGCAACCCATGGTTGATCTCAACGGTGCCGACAACGTGACGATCAATGGCATCAACCACGATGGCAACACCCTGACTTTCAGCAACTTCAGTCAGTCCCACACCGTGGGCACCAGCACCATACGGCTGCGAGGCGACATTCGGACTGCAAATCTCAGCAATCTTCGAATTTTCAGCGACGCCACCGTCCCCATGGGCGCCGCTGGTGGGGCGTTGGTGATTAGCGACACCTTGGGTGAAGGGGTCGATTCAGTTCTGATCGACGGCAACCTTATTGGCAGTTCGCAAAATGATTCAACCTTGACGCAAGGATTCTTTTGCACCGGCGCGACGGATTCAGTCGCCGCGGGCAATGCCGCGCTCACCGTCAGTCGAAATCGGTTCGCCAACATCTTCTCGAGCGACGCCGACAGTGCCGCCATTCAGATTGGCAATGGTTGTCATGGGCTTGCCATTACAGACAACGAGATCTATCAGAGCCGAATCCAGCATTTTGGGTCGCCACGTATCGCGCCGACACATTTCGGGATCCGGATTCATGCAACTAGCGTCGCTGCAGCGCCGAATCCCATCTACCTGCTTCGTAACACGATCGGCGGCAGTGGGCCAAATAGCAGTGCGGATATGCGTTTGGTCGACGGCAATGGAAAATTCGTTGGGATCTTCATCGACTCGGGCCCCGACCAGCTCACCGAGTCTCGGGACAATCTGGTTGGCCGGATCCAGCGCCTGAACGCGGACTCGAGTGGTGTCGGTGTGGCGGCGCCGTTCGCGGGCTTGCTGGTGACGCGTTCATACCATGGCAGCTTTAACGACCGGTTTGGCCCCTTTGTATTCGAGACCAATTGGGCGGGCGCTGCGGATGTTGTGGGAATGGGGCTCTATGGCTCTGGCGATCTCTTGGCATTCAATCCCTGGCTGTATGACATCAAGTCGAGATCCCCAAGTGGCCAAACGCAGCTTCGCCTTTATGGGATTCAGTGCGTGCAGGCGCCTGGTGCCCTGTCCGAACTGAACCTGTCGTTCGCGCGGGTGGGCGGCTTGTTGTCGGATTCGCTGGTGGTCGAATCCACTTCGCCGCTGGGCGGACAGGTTTCCGGTGTCTATAGCGAATGTGCGCGATCACTCGTCACCAACAGCACGATTGCCGGGCTGGTTGCTCCGGGCGAGGCCGGGGATGGTGCGGTTTCTGCTGTGCTCGGCCTTTATGTGCGCAACCAAGCAAATGGTCTCGCGAATATTCGCAACAACCAAGTGTCGCACTTGCGTTCGAGCAGCCTTTCCGGCTCGGCAACCGTGCAAGGAATCATGGTCGACAATTCGGCGACTGCGAGCATCAACAGCGTCTCCTTGAACGCGATCTACGGGCTCCAGGCCGATGCGCCGAACGCGATGCTGCAAGGCTTACGCATCAAATCCAGTAGTTCAACCCTCGTCTATGGCAATTCCGTCAAGCTCGGCGAGAACTGGGATGGGTCACCGATTCGAGCCGGTATGGCGATGGGCGGTATTCGGCTGGAAGGAACAGGCACGGCGTCTGTTCTGCATAACAGCGTGCTGCTCACTGGGGAAGGCGTTACCGGATCTGAGGCGACGCGGGCGATCGAGCTTTTGGCACCGACCCAGGCATTGATGCAGAACAACGTGATCGCCAATCAGCGCAGCAACGACACTGGCACCGGCCAGCATGTGGCAGTCTGGTTCGTCGATGGTTACTCCAACCAGCATGACTACAATCTCTACGATGCTAGCGGGGTGGGTGGCGTTCTGATTCGAAGCAGCAACGGCACGGTCAATCAGGACTTTAACGATCTCGCCAGTTGGCAATCGCTTGTGGGCGGGGGGACGCACAATCTCAGCGACGAGCCGGGATTCATGCTGAACAACGTGTTGCATCTGCGGGCTGATTCGGTCGCCCGAAACATTGCCCTGACGCCGATCGGATTGAGCGGACTTGATGCGTTCGATATCGACAATGATCCGCGCCCGGGAACCGACGGGCTGGCGGATCTCGGTGCCGATGAGCACGTGCCCGGGGTTGAGCCAGGTTCACTTTCGGTATCGCGTTCTTCGATCGACTTCGGGACAGTCATAACCGGTGAATATAGCCCGGTACAGTCTCTCGTCTTGGCAAATGATGCACCGGCCATAGCAGAGGGGATCACGGTTCAGTACGACATCGACTTCCAAAACGGGATCACGTTTGGCGATGGGACGACGTGTTCGCCAGGCTCAAGTCTGGCGCCGGGCGACAGCTGCGTGATTGGACTGGTGATGCAATCGGAGACGGCTGCGCCGGTGCAAAGCAGTCTGCGCATCTCTTCGAGCCGAGGCGAGACTGCTTTCGTTTCGTTGACTGGCGAAGTTGTGGCCCCGACGCTGCGCGCAGGGATAGAAAGCCCCCTGTTTGCGCGCGTCTTCAGCACCGTCGCTGCGAGTTTGCAACTCGAGAATCTTGGCGTGCCTGACTATTGGCAGATCGACGCAATCAACAACCTATCTACCCCTTTCAGCCTGATCGGTAACGGAACTTGCGGGCCGCTACCGGTGCAACTTGGTCCGATGCAGGGATGCACTTTGGACCTTCAGTTTGCGCCGAATACGGCGGGTTCTGCGAATTCGTTTGCGTTTGTTCGCGGACGGGCTGGATTTTATGGTGGTCTGCCGTGGGTGTCGCCGGTCATCATTCAAGCGGTCGGTACAACCAACACCTTGGGCGCACTTCCCACGGTGCTGAACTTTGGTAATGTCGAGGTCGGCGCAAGCGCCGAACCCCTGACGGCTTACCTCGGCAACGGCGATTTGGCGGCCCGCAGTGTCGCTGTAGTGACGCCAGTTCAGGCTCCATTTTTCGAGGCTGCGGGCACGACGTGCGCGGCATCGCCGGGCGTGTCGGTCGCGGCGCATGCATCGTGCGTGCAGCGTGTCGGCTTCTCGCCCATTGGGCCGGGTGTGTTCGAACAGACGCTGACGGTGCAGTCCAGTGATGGCGACGCCATGACTGTGCTCCTGCGCGGTACGGGCGTGCCAGCTGGCGTGCTGCATGCGGATGGGTTTGAGTAACACGGCCGACGCCTGCGGCTTCGTGGGTCAGGTTGCCGTGGTAGCGACGCCTACGTGATGTATTGCGCCTGATCTGTCTCACGTCACAGGGATACTCGTGGACACAATCAGAGCCAATTTGGCGACGAATGTCAAAGCGAATGGCGTGCTTATGAGAAAGTGGGCAAACTTCGCGCGCAAGTCCCGCGGAGACGCCAGGGGCGCATCCTCACCTTACTGTCCCAATGGTCCTCATGATTCAACGCTTGTCGTCAGTCCTGATTTTCGGCTTACTTTTTGTCAACGTGGGGCCGGTGCTTGCGCAGAACGTCCGGGTCAGCCCAAACCCGATGCTGTATCCGACCTTGAAGGCTGCGTTTGATGCGGTCAACAACGGGGCGCATCAAGGTGACATTCAAATCGAGATTCTGGCAGACACCACCGAGACGAACTCAGCCGTGCTGAACGCCAGTGGCGTCGGCGCGGCGCAATACGGCAGCGTGGTGGTGCAGCCGATTGGCGTTCGCCGTATCGTCGGTGATCCAGGGGCCGGGTTGCCTTTGATTGATCTGAATGGTGCGGATCAGGTGCAGATTGATGGCAACCAACTCAACAACGGATCGCTGGAGATCAGCAACTCGAATACGAGTAACGTTGCGGGGACCAGCACAATCCGTTTGCGTGGCGAGATTCAAGGTGCGGCGCTTACGGGGCTGACCATTTACAGTCGTGCGACGGTGCCGATGGGCACGCCGGGCGGCGCAGTCATTATCAGCGGCGCGACCGGGCAAGGCATCGACACGGTAACCGCTACCAACAACGTGATTGGCGCGCCGACGACGAACAGCGCGCTACGCCAAGGCTTTTTCTGCCTCGGCTCGGTAACGTCGGCAGAAGCTGGTAATGCCTCAATCACCGTGGGTTCGAACCGCTTTGTGGACGTCTTCGCGCCCGGCGCCAATACAGCGGCCATCTATGTGGGCAATGGCTGCCACACGATGACGATTGGTGGCAATCAGATTCATCAGTCTGTTGTCCGGCAATTCGATACGCTGACCACACCGGTGACGCATCACGGCATCCACGTCGATGTCACGACAGCGGCTGTCAATGCTGGCGCCATCGATGTGGGGGGGAATCGCTTCGGCGCTCGCGATGTGGATACTTCGGACAATGTGTTTTCGGGCGGTAATGCCAAGATCATTGGCATCTTTCTGCGCCTGCCGCCCGACCAGGTGGGGTCAGCGCACTTCAACCAAATCACGCGCTTGCAGCGCACCGGCGCTAATGCATCGGGAATCGGCGACAGCGCGGCCTTCGTCGGTATCAACATCGCCAGCGGGGCGTTTACGGCGAACAACAACGAGATCGGTCCGCTGCTGGTCGAGACCAACACAGGATCGCCAACAGAAGTGACCGCAATCGCCATGCGTGGCCCGGCGGAATTGCTCATCAATGGTCTCGATATTCGCGACATGCGCGTGCGAAGTGTTGGCGGCTTGACCGATTTCCGGCTCCATGGCGTGCTCTGTACCGCCAGCCAAAATGGTGGCGCCCTGCTGCGTATCCGCAACGCTCGGATTGGTGACCGTGAATTCGCCTCCCTGATCAGCGAGTCCGCGTCACCGTTGGGCGGGCGAGTCGTCGGGATTCAGAGCGATTGCCAGAACAACGATATCCAGTCGAACACGATCACGCGCATTTCTGGCCCAAGCTATGGCGGGCCGAATGGCTTGCCCGCGACACAAGGGATCTGGGTTCGGGCGCCAGCCAACGGTAGCGCGCTGGTCATCAAGAACCGCGTGTATGACCTCAGCAATAGCTACAGCGTCGCGGCGCCGATGGTGCAAGGCATTTCGGTTGAGTCTGACGCGACCACGGGGCTCAATGAGGTGTCGCACAATGCTGTGTTTACGCTGCAGGCCCGAGAAGGCGGTCTGGCCAGTTTGCAAGGCATGTCGTTGAAAACGGCGAGTTCGCTGCGCGTTCATGACAACTCGGTTTATCTAGGAAGAAGGCCAGATGCGTCGCAGATCACGGGCGATCTGGCCATGACTGGCGTTCGGATTGAAGGAACCGGTCAGGTTCTATTCCGCCAGAATAGTGTCCTGGTCGAGGGCGGGCCGGGCGGCGGTGGTGTGCCGACAAGTGCCGTGCAAGTGGTGGCGCCGTCGGCGGCGCTTCTAGAAAATAACGTGATCGCGAATGTGCACACTAACGAGCAGGCGGCGACGACTCATGTCGCTTTGTGGTTGGTCGACGGCCATTCCAGCACCCATGACTACAACCTGATCCATGCTGGTGGTAGCGGTGGGGTCGCGGTTCGCCGCAGTACCGGCAACAACCACCAGGACTATCCGGCCCTGGCCAGTTGGCTGGCCGTTGCCGGGGGTGGCACGCACAGTCTGGACGCGAATCCGAGGTTTCAATTGAAGGATGTGTTGCATCTTCGCGGTGACTCGCCCGCACACCATGTCGGCGCCACCAACCTAGACCCGCCTATGCCCTTGGATATTGATGATGATTTCCGTCCAGGAGGCGATGGACTGGTGGATTTGGGGGCCGACGAACTCGGCGGCGGGCAGCCTCAAGGTGATCTCGCTGTGTCGAGCTTCAGATTGCAGTTTGGGACTGTCATGACGGGTGAGCGCAGCAACGTTCAGACGCTTGCCGTCGCGAATGTCGCCCTACCTGGAGCGGCAGTACTGGGCGCCAGCATCGTCTTTGATCAACAAGGCGCCTTCTTCGAACAGAATAGTACTTGTGGCTTCGGAATCGGTCTTGATGCGGGGGAATCTTGCGATCTCCGTGTTCATCTGGAGTCGAACGCGCCGGGGTCCTATCGCGGCTCACTGCGCCTGATCTCCCAAGATGGTCAGACATCCTTTACATCGCTTGAGGGAGATGTGGTGGCCCCAGTACTTAGTGCCGCCACGGCGAATCGTGTGTTCGCGCGTGTGGGTAACACTGTTCCCGTATCGCTGGATTTGGTCAACGGCGGCAGCCCGGCCTGGTGGCGAATCGACAATCTGGTCGGCGTGCTATCGCCATTCACACACATCGGCAACGGCAATTGCGGTGCTTTTCCCGTTACGGTGAGTGGGGCGACCCCTTGCAGCCTGCAAGCGACATTTTTGCCGTTCGGTACGGGTCCGGTGGATGCTATTGCCACGTTGTCTGGAAGTGCAGGCTACCAGGGCGGCGCGCCGATTGACGTGCCCGCCGTATTGCGGGGCTTTGGAACCAGTGGCGGAATTGGTATTTTTCCCAGTGTGGTTGATCTCGGGACGGTGCTGATTGGCAATGCGGCGTACTCCTCAGCTATTGAGGTAGGTAATCCTGACACCGTTGCGCGTACGATCAGTCGTACGACGCCAGTGTTGCCGCCGTTTGCCACCTCGGGCAGCGGCACCTGCGACGCATCGCCAGGTGTCTTGGTTCCGGCGCACGGTGCGTGTGTGCAACGAATCGAGTTTGCGCCCGTGGGTGTTGGGTTCTTCGAGCAGGTGCTGACCTTTCAATCCAGCAATGGTGATAGCCAGACGTTGACGATTCGCGGGACTGGGACTAGTCAAGACGTGTTGCTGGCGGATGGATTCGAAGACTAAGGAGCCTCTGAACAAGTTCAGAGGCGATTCGGGCCATGGATGGCCCGCCCAGAATCAAGCACGCAAGTGCTTGATTTTGGGGCACTGAGTCCGGACACGTGCCGGACTCAGTGCGGGTTTGAAAGTCCAGGATGGACTTATTCAGACCCTCCCTAAACGAATGCCCCGGCGATCAATCCTTGTCCCGAAGCTTTATGCAGCGGGAAATGGCTTGGTGCAACGCCGAAAGACCATCAGTCAGCGCAGCAGGCCCCGGTTGCAAGATGATCGGTGACTTGATCTCGTAAACATGCCCCATGCGAACAGCGCTAATGGCCGGGTAGCCGGGTCTGGCCGCGACCAGTTCAGGCCGGAAGCGCTTGCCGCACCAGGAGCCCAGAATCAACTCCGGGTTGCGGGCAATGATCTCGCTGTCGTCGGGCAGAATGCGGTCCTTCGCCAGGCTCGCTTTGGCACGTTCGGGAAAAATGTCCTGGCCGCCGGCGAGTTCAATGAGTTCTGAGACCCAGCGAATCGCGCTGATTCTCGGTTCATCCCATTCCTCGAAGTAGACGCGCGGCCGCCAGGGCAGGGCGGCGGCTCGGGCCCGGATATGGTCCATCTGCCGATCGATCTCGCCGAGGTAGTGTTCGGCCCTGGCAGCGGCGCCGACCATGGCGCCAAGCCGCAAGATGTAGCCCCGGATCCCCTCGATCGACCGATGGTTGCTGATCCAGACCTCGATGCCGGCCTTGATCAGCGCTTGGGCAATGTCGGCCTGAATGTCCGAAAACCCGATTGCGAGATCGGGTTTCAGGTCGAGGATCCGGTCGATCTTGGCGCTCAGAAAGGCCGAGACCTTGGGCTTTTCCTTGCGGGCCCGGGCTGGGCGGACGGTGAACCCGGAAATCCCAACAATCCGGTCCTGTTCGCCCAGCGCGTACAGGACTTCGGTCGGTTCTTCGGTCAGGCAGACGATGCGTTCGGGGTAAAGGCTCATCCGGCGATGGTGCCTCAGTTGGTGGCCGCTTTGCACGCAGACGCCGAGGGCGGTCGTGTAAGGCTTTGATCACACGCGAAATATGCGAAAGACCGGCCAAATTCGCTATGATCGGGGGTCATTCTTCTGTTTGCCTTGGATGTTCACCATGAAAACCAGCGCCGAGATCCGTAGCGCCTTTCTGAAGTTCTTTGCCAGCAAGGGCCATGAGGTCGTCGCATCGAGCCCCTTGGTGCCGGGCAACGACCCGACCCTGATGTTCACCAACTCGGGCATGGTGCAGTTCAAGGACATGTTCCTGGGCGCCGAGAAGCGCTCGTACACGCGTGCCGCGACGGCCCAGCGCTGCGTGCGCGCCGGCGGCAAACACAACGATCTGGAGAACGTCGGCTACACCGCGCGTCACCACACGTTCTTCGAAATGCTTGGCAACTTCAGTTTCGGCGACTACTTTAAGCGCGATGCGATCCACTATGCGTGGGAATTGCTGACCTCGGTTTACGGTTTGCCGAAAGAAAAACTCTGGGTCACCGTCTATCACACCGATGACGAGGCGTTTGGCATCTGGGAGAAGGAAGTGGGCGTGCCGGCCGAGCGCATTGTGCGCATTGGCGACAACAAGGGCGCGCCGTATGCGTCTGACAACTTCTGGCAGATGGCCGATACCGGCCCTTGCGGCCCGTGCTCCGAAATCTTCTACGATCACGGCGAAGGTGTGTTCGGCGGCCCGCCGGGCTCGGCGGACCAAGACGGCGATCGCTACATCGAAATCTGGAACCTCGTGTTCATGCAGTTCGACCGCTCGGCTGATGGCACGCTGACGCCACTGCCGAAGCCTTGTGTCGATACCGGTATGGGCCTGGAGCGTCTGACGGCGGTGCTGCAGCATGTGCACTCGAATTACCAGATCGATTCGATGCAGGCGCTCGTCAAGGCCGCGGCCAGCGTGACGAACCGCACCGATTTCGACAATCCGTCTTTAAATGTTATTGCCGACCACATCCGCGCGTGCTCGTTCATGATCGTCGATGGCGTGCTGCCGTCGAACGAAGGTCGCGGCTACGTGCTCCGCCGCATCATCCGGCGTGCGCTGCGGCATGGTCACAAGCTTGGTTGCAAAGGCCTGTTCTTCCACAAGCTCGTACGCACGCTCGATGAATTGATGGGTGAGGCGTATCCGGAACTGCGCCAGAAGCGCGCACAGGTTGAGCAAGTGTTGAAGCTCGAAGAGGAGAAGTTCTCCGAGACGCTCGACAAGGGCATGAAAGTATTTGAAGCTGTCACGGCCAGTGGCGCAAAAGAGATCGCTGGTGTTGATGCGTTTCGTCTGTATGACACCTACGGCTTCCCGGTTGACCTGACTGCCGACGTCGCGCGCGAACGCGGGCTGACGGTGGACATGGCCGGCTTCGAACATGCCATGCAGCAGCAGAAGGAGCGTGGCCGCGCGGCATCGCAGTTCGAAGCGCAGCATGTGGTCACCGCCGAAACCGTCAAGGGTTTGCCGGCAACCGAGTTCCTCGGCTACGGCGCGGTCGACGCACAGGGCTGCAAGGTCGTCGGGCTGATCCGTTCGGGCAAGTTGATCGATCAGGTTAACGACGGCGAGAGTGCGTTGGTCGTGCTCGATCGCACGCCGTTTTACGCCGAATCGGGTGGCCAGGTTGGCGACACGGGCTCGCTGGAAAGCGCGCTCGGCACGTTCCGCGTTGACGACACGATCAAGCTCGCCGGTACATTTTTTTCGCACGTGGGTGTGTGGAGCGGACGTACCTTGACGGTCGGCGCGGTGCTTGATGCCAGCGTCGATGCCGCCCGTCGTCAACAGATCATTCTGAACCACTCAGCGACGCACTTGATGCACGCCGCACTCCGCAAAGTGCTCGGCGAACATGTGCAGCAGAAGGGCTCGCTGGTTGCACCTGATCGGTTGCGGTTTGACTTCTCGCACTTCCAGCCGGTGTCGGATGCGGAGTTGCGCCAGATTGAGCGGCTCGTCAACGCCGAGATTCGCGCGAATGCCGAGGCCGAAGTGCATCAGATGGGCATGCAGGAAGCGCTCGACTTTGGCGCGATGGCGTTGTTCGGCGAGAAGTACGGCGAGCGCGTGCGCGTGTTGAAGATGGGCGACTTCTCGACGGAGCTTTGCGGTGGCACGCATGTCAGCCGTACGGGTGACATCGGCCTGTTCAAGATTGTCACCGAAGGCGGTGTGGCGTCCGGTGTGCGTCGTATTGAAGCGTTTACTGGCGCGGGCGCGGAAGCGCTGGTCGAGCACGAGGAAGATCAATTGGCCGAAGTCGCCGCGTTGCTGTCGAGTTCGACCGACGAAGTCACGAGCAAGCTGAAAAAACTGTTCGACAAACAAAGAGAGCTTGAACGCGAACTGGAATCGCTGAAAGCCAAAGCGGCCGGGGCGGCGATTGCCGAACTGGCTGAGAAGCCAACCGAGATTGCTGGCATCAAGGTCATCGCCGCGCGTCTGGATGGCTTGGACAGCAAGGGCCTGCGCGAAGCTGTGGACCAGCTGAAGAACAAGCTGACCGACTGCGCCGTGGTGCTGGCTTCCGGGGCTGAGGGCAAGATCACGTTGATCGCCGGTGCGAGTGGTGCGGCGCTCGGCAAGCTGAAAGCCGGGGAGCTGATCGCGCATGTTGCGGGTCAGATCAATGGCAAGGGCGGTGGTCGCCCCGATATGGCGCAAGGTGGCGGTGAAGACGGTCCGAATGTCGCGTCGGCTTTGGCCAGCGTTGCAACCTTTGCACAATCCAAATTGGGCTGAGCCATGCAGATTCAGAGCAAATTGCCGAACGTTGGTACCACGATCTTTACGGTCATGAGTCAGCTGGCCATGAAGCATCAGGCCGTGAACCTGGGTCAGGGCTTTCCGGATTTCGAAGGGCCGGAAGCCTTGCGGGTCGCACTGAATCGTTACATGCACGAAGGCAAGAACCAGTACGCGCCGATGACGGGCGTGCCGCGTTTGCGCGAGCAGATTGCGCTGAAGACCGCCGCGCTCTATGGCCGGCCGGTCAACGCCGATTCGGAAGTGACGGTGACGAGCGGCGCAACTGAGGCGCTGTACGCAGCGATTGCTGCGATCGTGCGCGCGGGCGATGAGGTCATCGTACTCGACCCATGCTATGACAGCTACGAGCCCGCCATCGAGCTCAATGGCGGCAAGGCCGTCCACGTCGAACTGACGCTCCCGGATTTTTCGGTGGATTGGCAGCGCGTCCATGATGCCTGCACGAGCAAGACGCGTGCGATCATCGTCAACTCGCCGCACAACCCGAGTGGCGCGGTGTTCAGTCGCGCCGACTTGGATGCGCTCGCCGAGATCGCGCGCCGCCATGATTTGATCGTCATTTCGGATGAGGTCTACGAGCACATCGTGTTTGATGGCGTCGATCACCAAAGCGTACTGCGCCATCCTGAATTGGCTGAGCGCAGCTTCGTCATTTCGAGTTTCGGCAAGACGTATCACTGCACTGGTTGGAAGATTGGCTATTGCGTGGCGCCGGCCGCATTGAGTGCCGAATTCCGCAAGGTGCACCAGTATCTGACGTTCTGCACGTTCAATCCGGCGCAATGGGCGCTGGCCGATGTGCTGGAGCAAATGCCGGAGCACTACCGTGAGCTGCCAGCGTTCTATCAGGACAAGCGCGATCAGTTTCGCGCCATGCTGGCCGGGACCCGGTTCAAGTTGCTGCCGGTCGCTGGTGCGTATTTCCAGATCGTCGACTATTCCGACATCAGTGATCAGGACGACAGGGCGTTTTGCGAATGGCTGTGCGCCGAGAAAGGGGTGGCCGCCATTCCGGTCTCGGCGTTCTATCAACGCGCGCCCGAAGCCCGGCTGATCCGGTTCTGCTTTGCAAAAAATGATGTAACGCTCCAGGCGGCAGCCACTCGATTGCAGGGCTTGTAACGCCCGCCCGGAGCGCAGGTTGCGTGGGGCTTTGGCCCCTACGCTGGCGAGGATTGAGCTTGGGCCGTTGTGGCGCATGGCGCTCGGATCGGTCCGGGCTTCTCTGTCGGTGCGCGCTCGCGGATATCCGTCTGCAGACGCAGGCTGTCCCAATTTATGGGATACCTTCGCATGGTTCGGCACATGGACAAATTGCTCAGTTTCGGTTCATCATGTGCGGGTATGTGACAGGGAGCACAAGATGCAAAGCGAGAAACTGCTGAAGGTGGGTGGACTGGTCGCGGCCGGTCTGGCTGGAACTGCGGGTGATGCCGACGCGGCAACGTTCACGGTGACGAATACCAACGATTCCGGCGCGGGCAGTCTGCGTCAGGCGGTCTTGGATGCGGAGGGTGCTGCGGGCGCGGATACGGTTGAGTTCGCGGCCAACGTGACCGGTACCATTACGCTGACTTCCGGTCAGATAGCCATTACTGACGCCGTCACGATCAATGGCCCCGGCGCCGCAGTCCTGAGCGTCAGTGGCAACAACGCCAGTCGTGTGTTCTATCTCTATAACTCGACGCCAGTCGCCGTGGAGATCAATGATCTCCGGATCACGGGCGGCGGCGGCGTGACCTTCGGTGGTGGCATTATCAACTTTGGCCAGGACCTGACCCTCGACGGTGTCGTCATCGAGGGCAATAGTGCGACGGCGGGTGGTGGTGGAATCGCCGCGACCGACATTGTTGGTGGTCAGATGGATATGGTGATTCGCAATAGCCAGATCACCGGCAACACGTCGGGTCGTGATGGCGGCGGCATCTACTTCTACACCTCGGGCCCCACCCTGACGATCGAGAATTCGGTCATTTCCGGCAATACAGCGGTCGATGGCGGTGGCGGTATTTACCTTTATCACCAGACCGGCACGTTTGACCTGACTGACTCAACGATGGCCACGAATGCGGCCACGAATTTTGGCGGTGGCATCTATCTGTATCAGATCGATGGCTCCGGCCTGAATATCAGCCGATCCACCCTGAATGGCAACTCCGGTAGCTATGGCGGCGCGGTGATGAGCATGTTCACGGATACGTCCCAGATCGTGTCGAATTCAACGGTCTCCGGTAACCAGGCCACGGCGGCAGGCGGTGGTTTGTTTGCATACTACACAGGGGCGGCCACGGTCACGCTGGAAAACGCGACGATTGCAGGCAACAGCGCGGCGGTTGGCGGCGGCGTGGCTGTCTATTCTTCTGCGAGTGTTACCGCGACCGATTCCATCATCGCCGATAACACCGCCGCAACCGATGCCGACATTTCCGGAAACTTTGCGCTGACGCGTACGTTGGTTGAAGTTCCGGGTGCCGCAACCATCGTCGACAATGGCGGCAATATCCTGAATCAGGATCCCGTCCTTGGGCCGCTGGCCGACAATGGCGGGCCGACATTCACCCAGGTGCCTGCTTTCGGCAGCCCGGTCGTCGATGCTGGCAACACGGCCTTGGCCGTGGATCAGCGCGGCAACCCGCGTCCATCGGGTGCTGCCGACGATATTGGTGCTGTGGAACTCCAGGCCTCGATCATCAGCCTCAGCACGGCCGCGCAGTCGGTTGCTGAAGAGGCTGGCAACGCTTCGGTCACCGTCCAACGTCCTGCCGGCGACGGCGCCGCTAGCGTTGACTTCAACACGGTCGCGGGAAGCGCGTCGGCCGGCAGCGATTTCACGACAACTAGCGGAACCCTCAACTGGGCTGCTGGTGACATTGCGGACAAGACCATTCTGGTGCCAATCGTTGACGATGCCATTCCGGAAGCTGCCGAGGCGTTCACGCTGACGCTCTCCAATCCAGTCGGCGGCTCCATCGGTGCGGTCGGATCGCAGACGGTGACAATCAACGACACCGACGTCGTGTTGTCCAACGTCGACTTCCTGGCGACAACGACTGCGGTGGGCGAATCGGGCGGCAGCGTTCTCGTCACCCTGCAGCGTACGGGCGATTTCTCAGGCGCTGCGTCCGTGACCGTCACGAGTAGCGACGGCTCAGCGGCCGCTGGTGCCGATTATTCGAGCGTCAACACCGCGGTCAATTGGGCCGCAGGCGATGGCGCACCGAAGACGGTCACCGTGCCGATTCTGCCGGATCTGCTCGTTGAGGGGCCGGAAGACTTCACGTTGACGGTGTCGGCGCCCGTGGGTGCCGCTTTGGGCACGAATCAAAGCAATGTTGTCACGATCACGGATGACGACTTCACGCCGGTTCCGGTCAATAGTCCTTGGGCATTGCTAGCGGGCGTGTTGGGTATGCTAGGACTGGGGGCGCTGGTTCGTAAGCGTCGGAGCAACGCGACGCCGATGCTCGGCGCAGCCTTGGTGCTTGGCGTTGCGGGTCTCTTTACGGCGCCGAGCAGTGAAGCCGCCAATTTGGAACGGCACAAAGTCGCGGGCGTCGTTGCCACGGCTCGGGTTGAGGCCAATCAAGCGACCGTCAGCTTGGCCAGTGGTGAGTCGATTACCGTCGATGCGAGCAAAGTGGAGGTCGTCGACCGTCGTGGCCTTCGCGGGTTCGGCACCGAGCGCGCCTTGGCCGACGTGCCAGCAGGCGCGGCCATTGTGCTGAAGTCGGTCAAACGGGCGGACGGCAGCTACCGAAAAGTTCGTGTGGTGCTGTTCGCAGATTTGGCTGCGGCACAGGCTGCTGCCGCGAAGTAATTCGGGGCGATCGCAGCAGTCTCGCGGTTGGGTAAAACGGAGCAGGGCTCGAATCGACCGATTCGGGCCCTGTTTCGTTACGGCACGTGCAATCCGGCTGCCGTGCCAATCTGATCAGGGTGGACTAGAGCGCTCAAGTGACCGCTGCGCGCGGGTATTCGGGCGCTCGGCAAAGAGCTTGACGGCACGATCGGCCTGGGCGGCAACGAGTGGTGCGAGCGCCGCGATGCGCTCGCCGTAGCCCTGCCAGTTGGCCAAGGCTGGCGATTGCTCGCCGACACGAGCCAACACGGGTGACGTGGCCGGTGTCGGCAATCCGAGCACACGCGTAAGCCGCAGGCGCTCGCCCTGGCCATCGCTCAGCAGACGGTCGAACGACGCAATGGCCCATCGCTCAGCAGGCAGCGCAGCCAAGGCGTTGAGGGCCCACTGGGTGCTGATGACCCACTGCCAGGCGACGATTTGATCAACCGGCCAATGCGCGACGCTGGACCAGTTTTGCGGCAAATTCAGGCACCAGGGCTGATGACTGCCACAGTGAACCCCGCTCGGGTGCACATAGCGCTGCGCGTCCCATGCGTTCAACATACGCGCCAGGTGTTCGCGCACGTCTCGGTACAAGAATAAAAAGCGCGCCCGCGGGAAAACTGTTGCGATGACATCCACGTTCAAGGCGATGGCTGGATGGGTTTCGATACGGGCGCCCTGTTGCGTCGCTAGTCCCTGCCGAACCGTCGCTGCGGCGTCATCCGAAATGTGCAGCCGGTCGGAATCGCGCGCCCACTCCGGGCCCGACGCCTGGATCAGGCGCAGCATCCGAGCCTGCCCGTGTTGCCCGAGCCACGCGGCAACGCGGCCGGCGCCGGAAAGCGGCGCGCCAATGACGAATACCGGGTGTGTCGAAGTCTGCGAAATAACCATCACCGTCAAGGAATTAGCGCAACCGAATTGTATCCCTATGGATTGTTGACCGGACAGGCATCCAGCGGTGGGTCGGGCCAGCCCGGCATGGTCGTGTACGCGTTGGCGTCCGCTTGGCACCAGGTGCAGCGTCCTAAGTTCGAGCTTTAACTCGACGCTTTCGTGATGAGTTCAAAGGGCAGTTCCGGCCCCCGCCGCGCCGAATTTCCGGCCGAATGTTCAGAACGTCTTGATTCGCCTACAATATCCGCATGCTAGATCGTCGACGCCCCATGAATATTGTAATCAAGACCCCTGCCGAGGTCGCGCGCATGCGCGAGGCGGGCCGCCTGGCTTCGGAAGTGTTGGACATGATCGGCGAGCACGTGCGCGCCGGCGTCAGCACCGAAGAGCTCGATGCGATCTGTCATGACTATATTGTCACAGTACAGAAAACCATCCCGGCCAATCTTGGCTACCGAGGCTTTCCCAAAACCATCTGCACGTCGGTCAATCACGTGATCTGCCACGGCATCCCGAGCGCCAGCAAGGTGCTGAAGGATGGCGACATCATCAATATCGATGTCACGGTTATCAAGGATGGCTGGCATGGCGATACCAGCCGCATGTACGTGGTGGGTGAGCCCAATGTGCTCGCCAAGCGTCTGGTCGAGGTGACGTATGAGGCCATGTGGCGGGGTATTCACATGGTCCGTCCAGGGGCAACGCTCGGCGACATTGGTCATGCGATCCAGAAATTTGCCGAAGGCGAGCGCTTCTCCGTGGTGCGCGAGTATTGTGGCCACGGCATCGGTCAGGTCTATCACGAAGACCCGCAAGTGCTGCATTACGGCAGCCCAGGGACTGGTCCGGTATTGAAAGAGGGCATGACGTTCACGATCGAGCCGATGATCAACGCCGGCAAGAAAGAGACCCGCCTGTTGCCCGATGGCTGGACGGTGGTGACCCGCGACAAATCGTTGTCGGCACAGTGGGAGCACACCATTGCGGTGACTGATTCTGGCTTCGAAGTGCTGACCCTGAGCGCCAACGAGCGCGCATCCGGATGACCATGAGAGGAGCCCGATGACTGAAACTGAGGCTCCTTTCTCCAGTTCCAAATTGCGCGAGCAGTTGATGCGCAATGTGTTCGAGACCGAAACCCACTTTGCTCTGGGCGGGCCAGTCGCCGAGTTGATCGAAGAGCGTACCCGCACCGTTGACCGGGTGGTGATCGCGGCGTTCGAGCACACGTTCACTGGGATTCATGACGTTGCGCTCGTTGCGACAGGTGGTTTCGGTCGGCGCGAGTTGTTGCCGCAGTCCGATATCGACGTACTGTTGATTGTTCCAGAACCGATGCGCCCAGAGGTCAATCGGGCTTTGGAAGCGTTGCTATCGCAGTTCTGGAACTTAGGCTTGCAAGCCAGTCACATCGTGCGCAGCCACCGAGCCTGTCTGGAAGAGGCCGAGCGCGATCTGACCTCGGCCACAGCACTGTTCGAGGCGCGCTATCTGACCGGCGACCGTGATGCCTTCGAGCGGTTGATCGTCGCGCTGGAACACCCGGATCTTTGGCCGGCGCCGCGTTTCATGCAGGCCAAGCTCGATGAGCAACGCGAGCGGCACGCCCGTTTCAATGACACCGCATTCAATCTGGAACCAAACATCAAGGAAGGCCCAGGCGGCTTGCGCGACTTGCACGCATTGCAATGGGTGATCAAGCGCGCATTTGGCACGGAAGCAATCGAGTCCTGGGCGGATTTGCGGTTGTGCACCCAAGAAGAACTGCAAGCCTTACTGAAGGCGCGCGACGTGCTGTGGCAGGTGCGATTCGGTTTGCACCGGTTGCTCAAACGGCGCGAAGAACGCCTGCTGTTTGATCATCAGCGTGAGTTGGCCGCGCAGTTCGGGTTTCAGGATGCGAATCCCAAACTCGCAGTCGAGCGCTTCATGCAAGGGTTTTACCGCGCGTCTGCCGCTGTGCAGCGTTTGAGCCGGCGCGTCTGGGAGCGAGTGCAGGCGCGGGTTTTGCCGAGTCAGGCCGACCAGCGTGAGCTTGAACACGGATTCTTTGTCCGCGAAGGCCGTCTCGATCACGTCGAGCCGCAAAGCTTGGCGGCCAATCTGGACCGGCTGATTCAATGCCTCAGGCTACTCGCGCAAGCCAATGAGAAGCTGCGACCGGCCGCCGCGTTGGCAGGACCAATGAGCAGCCTGTGCCAGCAACTCTCAGCCGAGCAGATTGCGAGTCTGCGCACCTCTTTGCCGAATCTGCTGCGCGAGCCGGGCGAGGTGATGAACGTGGTCGAAGCGCTTGCTGATATCGGCTTGCTCGGGCGCCTCGTGCCGGCGTTCGATCAAGTCAGCGGCCGTATGCAATACGACATGTTTCATGCCTACACGGTCGATCAGCACACCTTGTTTGTCATGCATAACCTGGCACGCTTCAATCGCGAGTCGACGCAGAAAACGTATCCGCTCGCCTATGAAGTCAGAAAACGCATCCGAAAGCCCGAGTTGCTGTTGCTGGCCGGCTTGTTTCATGACATTGCCAAGGGCAAGGGTGGTGATCACTCGGAGCTTGGCGAGGTCGAGGCGCGCCAGTTTGGCGCACAGGCGGGCCTCAGTCAGACCGACACCGATCTGATCAGTTGGCTGGTGCGCGAACATCTGACCATGTCGGTGACGGCGCAGAAGCAGGATATTGGCGATCCACAAGTGGTGCATCGGTTCGCGAGTGTGGTTCGTGATTGGGAACGTCTGGACTATTTGTACTTGTTGACCGTGGCCGATATCTCGGGCACCAACCCAAAACTCTGGAATGGCTGGAAGGAGCGGCTGCTCGGCGATCTGTATCAAACTACGCGCTATGCGTTGCGGCGTGGGTTGGAGCATCCGGTTCATGAATCGGAGCGTATTCGCGATGTGCAGCGCATGGCGCTGGAACTGCTGGCCCAATCCGGCATCCAGGCGAATGCCGCCGAAGCTTTGTGGGCGGAGTACCCGGCCGAGTCATTTCTGCGGTTCAGCCCCACACAGATTGCGTGGCAGACGGCTGCGGTGCTGAAGCATGCTGGCCGCGCCGAGCCATTGACTGCGGTGCGCTCGCCGACCGAGCACGGCACGACTGAGGTGTTTGTCTATTCAGCCGACCGTGACGGTGTGTTTGCGACGATCACTGCGGTGCTGGACCGTTTGCAATTGTCCGTGCTCGAAGCGCGCATTGTCAGCTCCAAGCTCGGGCATGTGCTCGATACGTTCCAGGTGCTCGACGCCGAGCACAAGCCGCTGATCGACCCAGAACGAATCGAAGACCTCGGGGCGCGGCTCAGCGATGAACTCGGCAAACCAGAGCTCAGTCTGACGCCGGCGCGACGCGCCTGGACCCGGCAACAAAAGCACTTCCAATTGGCGCTGAAACTCGACTTCAGCGACGATGAAGCGGCCGGCCGCACGGAAATGGGCTTGGTGTGTTCGGATCGGCCCGGTTTGCTTGCGCAGATTGCTCAGGTGTTCCGGGCGGTGGGTTTGGCCGTGCATGATGCCCGCATCGCCACGTTTGGCGAACGCGTCGAAGATATCTTCTTGCTGTCCACGCTCGACGGCAAACCGCTGAGCCTGGAGCAACGCGACGCGCTGTCACGCACCCTGGCCCACGAACTGAATCCGTTTGCGCGCAATCGGCGCTGAGGCGCCTCTGAACAAGTTCAGGGGCTCGACGGGTCTGAATTTCCAAGATGGACTGATTCAGATCCGCTCATCAAACACGCCGTAACACATTAGGTTTTGCTAACCCATAAACTGCGGCCGGTGACGATTCTGACCGCAAGTAACCCCCTCCCGAGCCCTCCCCGCGATCGCGGGGGAGGGAGTGCTCCCGCTCCCACGCGAGTGGGAGCGGGCTGGGGAGAGGGCTACTTGCCACACTGTGCCGTCGTGAAAATCGCGCATCGTCGCTGACAGTCTGATGCGCGAATCAGCGCACCAAAGGGGCGGCTGGACTCCCTAAGCACTATTCAAAACTGTCGCCAAACAGGTTCGGCAGCACCAGATTCTGCGGTTGCAGGCACCACAGGATGAACTGGCCGTTACTGCTACCGATATTGGATACCGAAATGCGCCAGTCGCCGGCCAGGTTGCCCTGGTCAAACGCGGTCAGCGCCTGAGTCGGGACGGTCCGCGCGCCAAGGGTCGTGTTATTGCAGGGGGCGGTCGTGCCGGCGTCGTCGAAAATGGTGTTGATCGCGTTGCTGGCACTGCAGCCGGTCTCCAGCAATCGGACCGTCAGGTTGTCGCTCATGCGGGTCACGTCGACTCGGACATTGGTTGCCGGAACATTGTTCTCGACGAATCGAATATCCAGATTCTGGACGACACCGGCAACGCCGGCGGGCACGGTGATGGTGTCGGTCACCGTGGCGCCGTTGCTCAGGGCCGTGTTGACCGTCTTGCAGAAGTTCGCGACGGTCGTAAACGAGCGCACGCTGCTGTTGGTGCCCTCGCCACAGGTATTGCGGCCACGCACGCGCCAAAAGTAGGTGGTGTTGCCGGCCAGCAGATCCGTGTCGAGAAACGTGCTCGAAGTGATCCGACTCATGGTGAGGGGTGGCGTGAATGTGTTGTCGGTATCGACATCCACGACGTAGTCATCGACGCCCGGAACAGCGTCCCATTGCAGACGGACAATGCTGGGCTGGCTCGTGGCTGCGTTGGCGGGTGCAGTGAGGCTGGCGGCAGTGGTGGGTTGATCGACATCGATCTGGAAGTTGAGCACGTTGCTGAGCACACCTTCGGTCCCTTGCAGACTAGCGGCATAGAGACCCGGGCTCGTGCCGGCCGCAACACTGATATTGGCTGTCACGGCACCACTTGGGCGAATACTGGTTGGTGTGACATTGGCGCTGATGCCCGCGGGCAGATTGGTGAATCCGAGCGCGACATCCCGCCAATATCCGTTCTGACTATTGACCTGCACACTCTGTGGCGGCAGGGCGGTGGTGCTGACGTTGCAGACCTTGAACACGTTGCTTGGGCCACTGAATGCAAAGTTCGGCGCGCCGCAGGAATCATGCTTGAATGCACCAATGCGGGTACCCCAGGTGCTGTCGTCCATGTAGGCGCCCGTGAACCAGAAGCGACAGCCATCCGGGTCGAGACTCAGATCGAAGTAGTCGCCCCAGCGTTCGGTGGTGCCAGTGAATGACTGCGCCGCGACCCCCGTTGCCAACGTGGTTTCGGCAAACGTCATCGTCTGCGCCGGGTCGCCCCGCAGCCGTCCCGTGTAGCGGAGACTCGGGAACAGATTGCTCGATTCGCCGACCGCTGAGTAGGCGAGGCCGAGATTGCCCGCATTGTCGACATTCAGCGCCGCCATGAACCGGGAAACACCGTCGTTTAGGCTGAAGTTGCCCTGGTCTGCGAGCACCCAGTTTGAGGCGGCGCCGCCAATGCGTTCCAGTTCGATCCACGTCGCACCAAACAGGGCCCCGAGTTGCGGATCGCCATAGCCCTGAAATGCCCCTGCCGGTTGATTGGTTGCAATCGTGATTACTTCGCGGTCGCCCAGATTGCGATACGTGCTGCGGTGCATGCCCGTGCCGCTGAACGATGCCAACTGCACGCCACCAGGTTGGGAGGGAAAGCGGTTGGCCGCGAATTGCATATCGAGCACGCGGATCGTCGTTGGGCCGCCGAAGACGCTGGCATTCGGGTTCGCAAAGTTTGGCGTGACGGTGTACAGCTGCAGCCGATCCTCGACGAAATCGATCTCGGCCGGCTCGCCAAAAAACTGCGACTCCTCGTCGATCAGCACCATGAACATCAGCGGTGTGTCGGCTTTAGGCAGATTGTGGCCTTTGAAGCCAACCGGCACAACGGGCGTGAACGGTCGCGAGCCGTTCGAGTAGCGCGCGCTCTCAAAGACCTGGGCGGTGGCGGGCAGGCCGGCGAGCATGGCGGCGCGATCCAAAACGGCAAACCGGGTGCGCCAGTTCGTGGTGCTGGCGTCGACGAATTCGTTATTGGTGACCAGGGCGTAAGCGCTGTCCCAGACCGCGAGCTTTGGGTAGTCCGGGAAGAACGAGAAATCGAACGCGTACTGGGTCCAACTCGTGTTAATGGGATCACTGCCCCCGCTCACATGTAGACACACGCGATTGGCCGACATGATCAAGTGGGCAAGGACCCAGCGGTTTGCCAACTGGTCATAAATCACTTGTGGATCCGAGTCGGTCCCGGAGCAATTCCCGCTACTGAGACTGGACAACGCAATGGGACCGGCAATCTGGGCACCCGTCACCTTGTCGAAAACTGCGAACACGCTGCTGGATGCGCCATTGACGGCCTGGACATAGTGGTTCGGGCCCGCATCACCCGTGGGATCAGCCGGAACCGTGCCCGTATAGTTGATGCCGTTGACGACTGGGCTGGGCTGCCCAAACGCCAGGGGCGACCGGAAGGCCTGTGCTTTGCCCGGAGCCTGGAACCCCGGGATGGCATCGAGCAGGCCGCCGCGAGTCCAGGCTGAGAATTGGCGCGATTCGAGGTCGTGCTCCTGGTCTTCCTCCTGATCCTTGGGGTGTGCCATCGGAACCCCGAGATGCGCCTTGGGCAGACCGCGAAGGTCCAAATGCCGCACGGTCGGGCCGTCCGCTACCACGACCTCGCTCGGCCCCTTGCGACGCGTCGCTTGGTCGGAATCGGGCGGCTCAGCGGCGCAAACGGTGCCGGCCACCAGCAGCGTGGCGGCCAGCGCAGCGGATTTCGCGATGCGCGGCCAGAGTGATGCCAACGCGGCATGATTCGGGATTCGGGCGAGCCGGTGGGATGTTCTGGGAGTCATGCGCGCGCTTCCGAGTTTCTTGTCTGGACTCCAGTCTAAGCAGTGCCTGGACCAAAAAAGAGTGCAAAATCAGCCGTTTGCGAGAAATGCAACACAGGGGCAAAGGCCTGCACCATGGCGGCAAGTGCTTGCGTTGGCGGGCCTACGTTGGATAGCGTCAGCAGATGAATCTTCGACGCAAACTGGCAGAAGCCGGATTCGAATCCAATGACGACTACGAATTTCAGGTGCAGAGCCTGTTCGCGGTCGAGCTCGCGCATCTGCGCTGTCTGAACGTGGCCGGTGACTCTGGCCGGCGCAAGACCGCATTTGCGAATGCGCTGGCGCAGGCGCTGGCGTACCCGCGAGTGGTCTACCACGACTTCTCGGTGCCGGAGCCGGTGGCGCCGACTGTGATCGTCACGCAGCTCGACGACGAGGACGGCGGCCAGATGGTCGAGCCGAATCTCAGTGCGCTGGAGAAGTCGGTGCTCGAAGCCTGCGCCTTCAGCGAGGCCGAGCGCACGATTCTGATCCTGGACCAATTGCAGGCTGCGGATTTCCGCGATCAGGTCCGCCTGTTCGAGTTCATCAAGAAGCAGCTTTGGGTTGGCACATTTGGCAGCGTGCGTGCGCATTCGCGCAACTTCTTGCTGGTGCTGATCTCGAATGATCCGCTGTACCACTCACTGGCTCGGGTCAGCTACCGAATCTGGGCCGATGCGGGTTCCGGAGCCTTTGCGTATCGGCCCGAGGACTTTCGAATGGGGCAGGATGCGCGCGAGTTGTTTGTGGCGTTCGGGCAGTTGTTCGAGGTGCTCGGGAGCACGCCTACCGTCAGTGAATTCGAGAAAATTCTGAAAGACGCGCTGGCCAATGTCCGGACCGAGGAACACCTGCGCCATTGCGTGTTCGGCTGGATGGAGTACGTCGACCGTGATCGCCTGTTTGCGGCGGCCACCGCGCCGGCGCTGACTGATACCGTGCGCGCGCTCAATAGTCTCGTTGGTATTGACGAGATCGTCGGAAGTTGAGCCCATAATTTGCGACAATGCTGGATTGACCTCAAGAATGGGTTGCAGCGAACCTGCAGCCACCACAAGCTGCCATGTCCCTAAGTGCTTTCTATTGCCCGCCACCGATCCGCCACCGCCGTCCGCTAACGGCCCGCGACTACGCGCGCCGCGACTTTGCCATTGAACTGTTTGATCGAGGCGACTATCCGTCGGCGATCACCGAGATCTTTACCCACGCGATGCCGGAGGTGCTGGCGGACAAGCCGTTCGCGCTGCCGTTCAGTTTTGCCCAAGGCAGTGCGCTGTTCGACGTCCGGATCGAGGGCAACGACCTCTTGATCACCACTGTCCTGGCGGAACTGGTAGACGGCGCCAACGCCACGGCGCTGCTGCGGTTTGCGCTGTCGCGTCTCGCGGGGTCAGGCCAAGTCTGGCAGCCGCGTTTGAAGGCCAAGGTTTTGCGCCTTGAGTTCCGCGAAGCGCTGGCCGACCTGCATCCGCTAAAGCTTTTGGAAGTGTTGCTCAAACTGCCCGCCGACGCCAGCCAGCACGATCAGTGGCTGGCTGAGGAGTTTCAGGTGGCCCGTCCCGGCGCCGCGCCACTGCGCGCACTCAGTAGCGACGAGGCGGCGGCGGCGTTGAAGTTCTGGCAGCAACACTGGCGCGACATGGAGATCTTGCACAACGAAGTCCGGCGCCGACGGTCGGTCCGCATGTTGGATTTCGTGGGCTCGCTGGCGAGCCATCTGGTCCGGGTGGTGTTGCCGCTGCACGGATCGTTGCGCATTACGCTGGACGAGCAGGCCGACGAGATTTCGGATCGGGATGAGTCGGTCAGCAAGCGCGACTCGGCAATGGCCAAATTGATTCGCAGCATGCAGGCCGTCGATGAGGCCAGACTCCTGGCGAGCCTCGGCCATGGTGACTACGCGATCAATCCGCTGCGTGAAGGGTCGCCGTCGTCGATTCACTCGCTCTATGGCGCTGGCGAGCGCATGCAGACCATCCACGAGCATCGCGCCAATGGCCGCCTGCTGGAAGCCGGATTGGAGCTGGTGGCCTATGCGAGCTACCTGCTGGGCAGCTTCTCCTGGCCAGAGCCAGTGGAGCAGGCGTTGCTGCAGTTTCTGGCGAGCGCCCACGAGAAGCCCATTCGCGAGGTGCTTGATTCGTTATTGAAGCAGGCCGAGCAATTGGCCAACGAGTTTGGCAAGCACGGTGTGCAGACCCCGTCCGAAGAAGAGCCCGCCGAGACCATGCCATGAGCCGACGTATGCCAAACAAGATCGAATCATTAGGCGTCTATCAGGTCTACACTGGTACCGGCACGGGCAGCGGCTGGCTGATCGACGAGCGCCATCTGCTGACCAACTGCCATGTGGTGCAGCCGTTTCGCGATGTCGCCATCGAGCTTCGGAACCGCACGCGCATTCGGGCGACTGTGCGAAGGCTGCATCCGTATCGCGACCTCGCCATTGTCGAATTGAGCGAGCCGCTGGACGGCACGGTTTTGGCGCTTGGTGACGACAGCAAGTTGAAGCCCAAGCAGTCTGTGCACATTCTCGGGTTTCCGATTGGACTGCCGTTGTCGGTGACCGAGGGCGTGATTTCGCATCCGCATCAACGCTTCGACAATCAGTACTACGTGCAGACGGATGCGGCAATCAATCCGGGCAACTCGGGCGGACCCATTCTGGATGACGAGCGGCGCATCATCGCCGTCACCACCTGCAAACTCGATGCCGATTCGGTGGGCTTCGGGATTCCGGTCAATGATGTCCGCAAGTTCATCGGTGAGTTCCGCGAGCAATCCGTGCCGTTTGGCGTGCAGTGCCCGGTCTGCGAGGTCCTGATCACCAAGGCGCAGCGCTATTGTCAGCAGTGCGGCAGCAATCTGGAAACCCAGCATCATTTCGCCGACTACTTCTCCGATGTCGAAACCGACCCGCTGGCCCATTTCGTCGAGACCGCCTTGACCCGCGCCGGCATCGATCCGGTGATCGCGAGGCACGGCCATCAGAACTGGTCCTGTCACGCGGGCACCGCGCCCATCAAGGCCTGGTGTTGCTGCAGCGAACATCTGAATTTTTCGTCGCCGATGGTAGAGACCCCGACGCGCGGCGTGGATGAGTTGTTCGGGTACCTGCTTGATGAAGAGCACGCGCCGTTCTCGTTTGATCTCGACGGCTCCATTGTCCGCATGAACTGCGTGATTCATACGACCGACGTGTTCAGCACCCGCGATCGTGAGCACCTGATCGAACGCGTCGGCGAGTTCATTCGGCGTGCCGACAAAGTCGATGGGCATCTCGTGAACCATTTCGGGTGTGTGCCCGCACCGGATTCGCAGATGCAATCCGGGCACTGACACCTAGCCCGCAGGGCAGACCCCTGTGTCTGCCCAGGCGCCTCGATACCCCAACCGACGGCCTCATGACATTCCGGGCTCATACGTTTGCATTCTCTGGAAATCGCGGGCGCTAGAGCCAAGACTCTACGCCGCACACCTACAGGATGTTGGTAGGAGTGCAGAAACGGCGTCTGGAACCAAACGATCGGCAAACCATGACGCCTCGAATCCAGAACGATCGGGAGGACGTGCGGCATGGCGGATGGATCAGACAACCCTGAAGGTGGCGAGCAGCGACCCGCGAGCCTGGGTCTTTACGAGTCGCGATTTGAGCATGATGCGTGTGGCTTTGGCCTGATCGCATCGCTCGACCATGAGCCGAAACGCAGCCTGATTGATGCCGGCCTCACGGCGCTCGAGCGCATGGCGCATCGCGGCGCTGTCGGCGCCGATGGCAAGAGCGGCGACGGCTGTGGCGTGTTGTTGTCCAAGCCTGAAAAATTCCTTCGTCATATGGCGGCTGAAGTTGGGCTCCGACTCGGACCCATCTTTGCCGCCGGCAATGTCTTTTTGAGTCGGGATCCCGAGCGCGCCGCTGTCGCCCGCGAGCGCCTGAAGCGGGAGTGCGAGCGCGTCGAGGTGCGTCTGATCGGCTGGCGCGATTTGCCAATCGATCTGAGTCCTTTGGGCGATGCGGCACGCGCGTCATTGCCCGACATGCAGCAGGTCTTCGTGCAACCGACGGTGGCGATGGACCAGACGAGCTTTCAGCGCGCCCTGTTCCTGGCCCGGCGACGAACCGAGATCGCGCTTGCAGCCGACAAAGACTTCTACGTCGTGTCGTTGTCCGCGCAGAGTCTGGGCTACAAGGCGATGGTGCTGCCGGCCAACTTGCCGGTGTTCTATCCCGACCTTCGGCACCCGCTGATGGCCGCGAGCTTCATCACGTTCCACCAGCGATTCTCGACCAACACCGCGCCGCGCTGGCCGCTCGCGCAGCCCTTCCGGTATCTGGCGCACAATGGCGAAATCAACACGATCGAAGGGAATCGGCACTGGGCCGAGGCGCGGAGTTCCAAATGGCGGACGCCAGCGATCGATCTCCGCGAACTGAAGCCGCTCGTGTCGCTCGATGGCTCCGACTCGATGAGTCTGGACAACATGTTGGAAGTGCTGCTCATTGGTGGCATGGAACTGATTCACGCGATGCGTGTATTGATTCCGCCCGCCACCGGAGCGCTGGAAGCGACTGATCCGGACTTGGCAGCGTTCTACGATTACCACTCGCTGTCGGTCGATCCGTGGGATGGCCCGGCGGCGATCGTGCTGTGTGATGGGCGCTATGCCGCCTGTACCGTTGATCGCAACGGCTTGCGGCCAGCGCGCTGGTTGTTGACGGAAGACCGTCACCTGATGGTGGCCTCTGAGTCGGGTGTATTCGATGTGCCGGCAGCGTCGATCGTCAAGAAGGGTAAGCTCGGCCCGGGCGAAATGGTCGCGGCCGACCTTTACAGTGGCGAACTGCTCGACAGTAGCGCGATCGATGCGATCAATCGCGCCCGGGCGCCGTTCAAGCGTTGGCTGAAGCAAGGCAGCCGCTACCTCACGTCGGATCTGATCGACCCGGCCTTGGCGGCCGAACCGTTCACCTCCGAGCGTTTGCTCCGGCATCAAAAGTTGTTCCAACTGACGCGCGAAGAACGGGAGGACGTGCTCCGCGTCTTGGCGGAAACCGAGCAGGAGGCCGTTGGCTCGATGGGCGACGACACGCCGTTGGCGGTGCTGTCCGAATTGCCGCGGTCGCTGTATGACTATTTCCGCCAGGCGTTTGCCCAGGTCACCAATCCGCCAATCGACCCGCTGCGCGAGCAATGTGTCATGAGTCTCGTGACGCAGATTGGTCGCGAGGGCAACGTGTTTGAGATGGCGCCCGAGAACGCGCGCCAGATCATGCTGAACTCGCCGGTGTTGTCGCAGCGGAAGCTCCGGCAGATCCTCGCGATGGACGAGTTCGTCAACGCGCACGAACGATTTCGATTGTACGCGGCGCCCGAGCTTGGCTTGAAAGCGGCGCTCGAAGTCCTGTGCGCGCGCGTCGAGGAATCGGTGCGGGCTGGGACCGTCATCGTGATCCTGTCAGACCTCGATCCGGAAGCCGGCTTGTTGCCGATGCACGCGCTGTTGGCGACGGGTGCGGTGCATGAGCACCTGGTCAAGGCTGGACTGCGCTGCGAATGCAACCTGATCATCGAGACGGGCACGGCGCGCGACCCGCATCATTTTGCGTGCCTGATTGGCTATGGCGCCACTGCGGTGTACCCGTATCTGGCTTACCAGACCTTGCTGTCGCTTGGTGCTGAGAAGGTGTTGAAGCCGAAGCGGAGTGGCGAAGCGACAGAGTTGGGCCGCAGTTTCCGGCGTGGCATCAAAAAGGGATTGCTGAAGATCATCTCGAAGATGGGAATTTCGACCATCGGTTCGTATCGAGGGGCGCGCCTGTTCGAGATCATCGGGTTGAAGCGCGACGTCGTCGATCTGTGTTTTGCGCACACGCCCAGTCGGGTCGGCGGCGCCGGCTTCAAGGAACTGGAGCAGGAGGCACTCGACTTGCTGCAACTGGCGCTCGACCCCGCCGAGGGACTCGAAGCCGGCAGTCTGCTGAAGTACCGCCACGGCGGCGAGTACCACATGTTCAACCCGGAAGTGGTGCAGAACCTGCAGCGCGCCGTGATGACCGGCGACTTTAGCGACTATCAGCGCTTTGCCGATGCGGTCAACGAACGGCCGCCATCGACGTTGCGGGATCTCTTGGAGTTGAAGGTTCTGGCTGAGCCGATTCCGTTAAGCGAGGTCGAGCCGGTCGAACTGCTGCTGAAACGATTCGACTCGGCGGGCATGTCGCTCGGTGCCCTGTCGCCCGAGGCGCACGAGGCGCTCGCCATTGCGATGAACCGGCTGGGCGGACGCTCGAATTCCGGCGAAGGCGGCGAAGACCCGGCGCGCTATGGCACCGAGAAGTCGTCGAAGATCAAGCAGGTGGCGTCCGGCCGATTCGGCGTGACGCCCGAGTATCTGATCAATGCCGAAGTGCTGCAGATCAAAGTGGCGCAAGGTGCGAAGCCGGGCGAGGGTGGGCAGCTGCCTGGTCACAAGGTCAACGATCTGATTGCACGGTTGCGCTATGCGCGGCCGGGTATCGGATTGATTTCGCCGCCGCCCCATCACGATATCTATTCGATCGAAGACTTGGCGCAGCTCATTTTCGACTTGAAGCAGATTAACCCCGAGGCGCTTGTGTCGGTCAAGCTGGTGGCACATGCCGGTATCGGCACGGTCGTCGCGGGCGTGGCCAAGGCGTACGCGGATTTGGTGACGATCTCGGGCTATGACGGTGGCACCGGCGCAAGCCCGATCTCATCCATCAAATACGCGGGCACGCCCTGGGAAATGGGTCTTGCGGAAGCGCGGCAGACACTCCGGCAGAACGGCTTGCGCAGCAAAGTCCGGCTGCAGATTGATGGTGGCCTGAAGACCGGCCTCGATGTCGTCAAGGCCGCACTGCTCGGCGCCGACAGTTTCGGTTTCGGTACGGTGCCGATGATCGCGCTGGGGTGCAAATATCTCCGCATCTGTCACTTGAACAATTGCGCGACCGGTGTTGCCACGCAGGATGAGCGCTTGCGCGAGCAGCACTTCACGGGCTTGCCCGAGCGCGTCATGAACTACTTCCAGTTCGTCGCCGAAGAGACCCGGCATTGGCTCGCCAAACTGGGGGCGCGCTCGCTGGAGGAGATCATCGGGCGTACCGACTTGCTGCGAGTGTTGGAGGGCGATACTGCGAAACAACATGGGCTCGACTTGCGCCCGCTACTGGCGAACGATGCGCTGGTCACGGACAGCATGCATTGCGCGGCCGACACCCGCAATCCACCGCGCGATCCCGCTTTGCTTGCGAAGCGCATGCTGGCCGAGCTTCGGCCGGCGATCGTTAACAAGTCAGGCGGCGAATTCGCCTTTGAGATCAGTAATCGCGATCGCTCGATCGGGGCCGGGATCTCTGGCTTGATTGCGCGCCATCATGGCAATCACGGCATGCAGGACAAGCCGCTTTATCTGCGCTTGCACGGCCATGCCGGGCAGAGCTTCGGCGCGTTCAATGCAGGTGGTTTGAATCTGTATCTGGAAGGCGATGCCAACGACTATGTTGGCAAAGGCATGAGTGATGGCAAGATTGTGCTGCGGCCGCCGCAGTCGGCCCGTTATGTACCGAAGGACACGCCCATCATGGGCAATACCTGCCTCTATGGTGCAACGGGTGGCGAGCTCTATGCCGCCGGTCGGGCCGGTGAGCGCTTCGCAGTTCGAAATTCGGGTGCGACCGCCGTCATCGAAGGGGCAGGCGATCATTGCTGCGAGTACATGACCGGTGGCGTCGTCGTGGTGCTCGGCTCGACGGGCATGAACTTTGGCGCTGGCTTCACTGGTGGTCTCGCCTATGTGCTCGACCTCGATCGCAACTTTGTCGATCGCTACAACCATGAACTCATCGACATCTTGCGCCTGTCGCCTGAGGGCATGGAACATCATCTGCAGCACCTCAAGCGCCTGGTCACGCGACATGTGTTCGAGACTGAGAGCAGTTGGGGTCGAACGCTGTTGACGGAGTATCGTGACTTCGTAGGCAAGTTCTGGCTGGTCAAACCCAAGGCAGCGAGCCTCGAATCGCTGATCGACAGCTTGAAGAGGGCCGCATGAAGATCACGCCGTTTCAGTTCATGGATGTGCCAAGGAAGCAGCCACGCGAGCTTGCGGTGGCAGTGCGTGTGCTCGGGTGGTCCGAAATCTACGGCAGCTTTGATGCCGCCGGCGCGACCGAGCAGAGTGCACGCTGCCTGGACTGTGGAAATCCGTATTGCTCGGCCAAGTGTCCGGTCCACAACGACATTCCAAACTGGTTGGCGCTCGTACGCGAAGGGCGGCTGTTTGAGGCGTGTGATCTGGCCCACGAAACGAACCCGTTGCCGGAAATCTGTGGTCGCGTGTGCCCGCAGGATCGCTTGTGCGAGGGCGCTTGCACGATCAACGTGGGCTTTGAGGCGGTGACGATCGGCTCCGTAGAGAAATACATCGTCGATACTGCCGTGAAGGCGGGCTGGCGCCCGGATCTGAGCCGGGTGCGACCGACGCGTTTCAAGGTCGCCATCATCGGCGCCGGGCCAGCCGGGCTTGCCTGTGCTGACCGTTTGGCGCGTGCCGGCATCGCGGCGCATGTCTTCGATCGCTACGAAGAAATTGGTGGTCTGCTGACGTTTGGCATTCCGCCGTTCAAGCTCGAAAAAGAAGTGATTGCGACACGCCGCATGTTGCTTGAAGGCATGGGCGTGCAGTTTCACCTGGGCGTCGAAATTGGCCGCGACCAAAGCTTCGAGACGTTGTTGAACGACTTCGACGCGGTGTTCATCGGCAATGGCGCGTATCGCTATGTAAACGGCCGGCTGTCTGGCCAGGATCGACCGGGCGTGGTGCCCGCGTTGCCGTTTCTGGTCAGCAATGGCCGACGGGTCCTGGGTTCCGAATCTGCCCATGAAGCAGTGATTGCAGGCTGGTCGCATGGCGCGCCCACGCTCGATCTGGCGGGCAAGCGAGTCGTGGTGCTTGGTGGCGGCGATACCGGCATGGATTGTGTGCGCACCGCGGTTCGGCTCGGGGCGTCGCAGGTCACCTGCGTGTACCGGCGCGATGAGGCGTCGATGCCGGGCAGTCGCCGGGAAGTCAAGAACGCCAAGGACGAAGGCGTGCAGTTCCTGTTCAACCGACAACCGCTTGCGATTTTGGGGCATGGGCCAGAGGACGACAGTCCCGTACGCGCCGTGCAGATGGCAGAAACCGAAATCAGTGCCGGATCGCGCAGCGGTGGGGTCCAGACGATTCCCGGCAGCGAGCGCGAAATTGCTGCCGACCTCGTCATTCAGGCGTTTGGCTTTCGCGCCGAGCAACCAGCGTGGTTGCGGTCGGTACTCGCCGCTGATGATCTGGATGCCGAGCAGCGCGTGCAGGTTCGGCGCAGCGATGCGGGCCGGCGGCAACCGCGTTCGGCCCGATTGGCATACCAGACCAGCGTTGCGAAAGTCTTCGCGGGCGGGGATACGGTTCGCGGCGCCGATCTCGTGGTCACGGCGGTGCAAGACGGCCGCGACGCCGCAGAGAGCATTCGGCGCTGGCTGACGATTCCGCAGGAAGGCTGAAGCGTTTGCACGACTGGACGGCGACCATTGGTCGCCGGCAAAAGTTCCCGGCTTGGGACCCAACCGATGTCCATGGGCGCATCACCAAGACCGTGTTACTTTCCGGGTTCCTTTGACCCCTGGGAGGTTCCCCATGTTGCATCGTTCTTTGCTGGCCCTGGCTGGCGCGTCCTTGCTCTCCGTGACGTCGTTGGCGGCTGCTGCTGGCGAGGTCACTCTCGATTCCGTCTTGGCCGGCAAGCATCGCACCGAGGCCAACCAGGCCCGTGATCAGTATCGTCATCCAAAGGAAACGCTGGCGTTTTTCGGTATCAAACCGGACATGCACGTCATCGAGATCACCCCGGGTGGCGGCTGGTACACCGAGGTGCTCGGCCCGTGGCTCAAGGGCCAGGGTAGCTTGACGGCTGCCGTGGTCGATCCGGCGTCGGCATCCAGCGATGGGGCGAAAAAGTACTATACGAAGAGCAACGGCGATTTCGCGGCCAAGCTGGCGGCGGATCCCGAGCACTACTCAGACGTCAAGACCGTCTCGTTCAAGATGGGCGCGGCAAGCTTCGGTGATCCGGGCAGCGCCGACGCGGTGCTGACGTTTCGCAACGTGCACAACTGGACTGCGGCCAAGGCCGACGCCGACATGTTCAACGCGTTCTTCAACGTCCTGAAGGCCGGTGGCGTGCTCGGTGTGGTCGAGCACCGCGCCGCTTCCGGAACGAGTGCCGAAGCCAGTGCCAAGTCCGGGTACATTGCGCAGGACTATGTCGTGAAGCTGGCGACGGATGCGGGCTTTGTGCTCGAAGCCGAGAGCGAGATCAACGCGAATCCTAAGGACACCAAAGACCATCCGAATGGCGTCTGGACCCTGCCGCCGAATTTCGCGATGGGCGACAAGGACCACGACAAGTACGCCGCGATCGGTGAGTCGGATCGGATGACGCTCCGGTTCCGAAAGCCGGCAGCCAAGCAGTAACGTCTAAACAAATCAGCTCTGATGGCTGCCGGTCTGGCAGTCATCGGGCTGGCTCCCAAAGGGCACTTCAGGCCAAGTGAATCTTGCCGCAAGGTCGGTTCGCGGCTGAAGCCGCTCCTACAACAACCACGCTTCGAACTTTGATGCATGGCGAGATTCATTCGGTTTTTGTAGGAGGGCCTTCAGGCCCGAACCAAACTTGCCGCACACCTGTTCGCGGCTGAAGCCGCTCCTACAAAATCCCGTTTCAACCGCGCTTGCGGCAGGGTCCGCTGCCTTTTTGTAGGAGGGCCTTCAGGCCCGAACCAAACTTGCCGCACACCTGTTCGCGGCTGAAGCCGCTCCTACAAAATCGCGTTTCAACCGCGCTTGCGGCAGGGTCCGCTGCCTTTTTGTATGAGGGCCTTCAGGCCCGAACCAATCTTGCCGTACACCTGTTCGCGGCTGAAGCCGCTCCTACAAAATCCCATTTCTAACTGCGCTTGTGGCACGTTCCGATGCCTGTTGCGGGTTCGCCAAACCGGAATCGGCGCATCGTCGCCGCCTCGCCCAGGCCGCCGCCCATCTGCCGCACTTTTGCCATGACCGCGTCGAGCGGATTGACTAAGCTCGTGGGTTCATTGGTTCGAGAGGATTGGCAATGGAATGGTGGCATGTCGTCATCCTGGCATTAGTTCAGGCATTGACTGAGTTTTTGCCGGTATCAAGCTCCGGACATCTGGGACTGGTCGGGTTCTTTCTGGGTTGGCCGTATCAAGGCATCAGCTTCGACTTGGCGCTGCATGCGGGCACGCTCGGCGCGGTGGTCATCTATTACTGGAACGATCTGTGGGCCATTGCGCAGTCGTGCTTACACTTCCGCCGCAACGACGGCGACGATCAACAGAACCGCAAGCTGGCGCTCATTCTGATCATCGGCACGATTCCGGCCGTGATTGTTGGCTTGGCAATGGGTGAGGAATTTGCCAACACCCTGCGGACACCGGTGCTGATTGCGGTGAATCTCATTGTATTCGGACTGGTGCTGTGGGCGGCCGACCGTTTTGGCGGCAAGCATCGGCAATGGTCTGGCCTCAGTTGGAAAGATGGCCTGCTGATCGGCATTGGCCAGGCCAGTGCGTTGATCCCAGGCATTTCGCGCTCGGGCATCACGATGACCGTCGCGCTCGGTCTTGGAATGAACCGGGTTGATGCCGCGCGTTTTTCGTTTCTGTTGTCAGTGCCGATCACGATTGCAGCCTGCGCGCATGGCGCGTTGAACCTGTTCAAGGGCGACGAGGCTTTTGTCGCCATGGACTTCTTGCTCGGCGCGGCCGTGGCATTGGCTTCTGGCCTCGCGGTGATGCATTTCCTGCTGAGCTTCTTGAAGCGCGCCGGGATGCTGCCATTCGTGGTGTACCGAATTGCGCTCGGTGTCCTTGTGCTGCTGATGGTGGGTCAATACGTATGAATACAGTCGCCGTAGAGCAGTACTTGCTGGGTTTGCAAGATCGGATCTGCCGCGCCATCGAAGCCGCCGATGGCAGTGCGACGTTTCGTGAGGATGCCTGGACGCGTGCCGAGGGCGGCGGTGGCCGCACGCGGATTCTTCGCGATGGCGCGGTGTTCGAACAGGCCGGAATCGGCTTTTCGCGGGTGTCGGGTACGAGTCTGCCCGCGTCAGCGACGGCCCATCGGCCTGAGCTTGCCGGCCGGCCGTGGCAGGCCATGGGTGTGTCGCTGGTGTTTCATCCGCGGAACCCGTATGTGCCAACCACGCATCTGAACGTGCGCTTGTTTTCGACGACGGATGACCAACCGTTGTGGTGGTTTGGGGGCGGGTTCGATCTGACGCCATTTTATCCGGAACTGGACGACACACGACATTGGCATCAAGTCGCCCATGATCTGTCGGCGCCATTCGGGCCCGAGGTGTATCCGGAGTACAAAGCCTGGTGCGACCGCTACTTCTTTCTGAAACATCGCCAAGAAACCCGCGGCGTTGGCGGCTTGTTCTTCGACGACTTGCATCGCTGGCCGTTCGAGCAGTGTTTCGCGTATCAACGCGCGGTGGGCGATGGTTTTCTGGACGCGTACCTGCCGATTGTGGCGAAGCGTCGCGACACGCCCTATGGGGAACGCCAACGTCAGTTCCAACTATACCGGCGTGGCCGTTATGTGGAATTCAATCTGGTGTTCGATCGCGGGACGTTGTTTGGATTGCAGTCGGGTGGACGCACGGAATCCATCCTGATGTCCATGCCGCCGCTCGTGCGCTGGGAATACGGATTTCAACCCGAGCCGGACAGTGAGGAGGCGCAGCTCGCGGCGTTTCTGACGCCGCGTGATTGGTTGGCTGAAACCTGATTCGCCGCGATCCGTTGCCCGTCAGAACAAGAACCGCGCCTCGACGCGCACCACTTGGCCTGCCGTCTCGGTTTCGGTGCCGATCAAGCTGCTGGCGGCGTGATGGGTGTTCAGATGCTGCCATTCCAACCCAAACCGCCAGTGTTCGCTCGGGCTGTACAGGACGCTCAGCGTGGGGCCATGGCCGCGATCGCTGTTGTCTTCCTGCACGCCATCGCGGTCATCAATCGCAAAGCGTTCCCAGCGTGCGGAAGCACGCCATTCGGGATGGAACTGCCAAGAAGCCAGCGCATAGGTGGTTCGATAGTCGATGTCCACATGCGGCCCGGTTTGCGTGCCCATGCCGGTTCGACCTTGCAAGTGCTCGGCGGCTAACGTCCAGGACTCGTTCCACCGCCATTCGGCACCGAACTGCCAAAAACGCGTTGCCCAAGCGTATTCGCCGCGATGGAGTTCGCGGTCGCCCCGATTGTCATTGAGGCTTGCGAGGAGCCGGAAGCGCTCACGTTGGCCCACACGAATGCGCGCGGCATAGCCGATGCGGCCATCGAGATCGGGCCCAAACGGCTTGCTGCCATCATCGCGTTGACCGGCAAACCCCGAATCGAGCGTCGGCAATGCGGGCAACGGCAGCACTTCCCCGAGCACGCTCAACCGATCGTGGCTGCTGAAGCCGCGCCAGGCGAGCAGCGTGCCAGAACTGTCATTGCCGCCGAAGGCCGTCAGGCCGAATTCCAGTTCCGACGCCGACTCAGGGTCATTGCGCCAGGCCACGTCCACACCGATTGGCCGATACTCCTCAGCAATCCAACTGTTCAGGGCGGACAGGCTCAACTGGTAGCGTGACTGCCAAAGTGGATCGATCGCTTCGCGCGACGATGGCAAAAAGAACTGGCCAGCGCGAACGCGGAGGCTGCTGCCATGATCGAGGAACACGTTCCGCGCCACATAAGTCTCGACCAAACCCAACGCTTGCGCGTTACCGTCGGAATCGGTATCGGCCCGGGCGTGAATCATCAGCTCCCATTCGAGGCTAGGCTGCCAATTGATGCCGATATGCGCGCTCAAGCGGGCGTCATCATCGAGATAGCGCCCGACGCCACCCTGGCTCCAACTGTCTGGTGCTTGATTGGCAGATGCCGCCGCAGCAACGTGGCCGAAAACCAGCCAATCGCCCTCGGCGTGGGCCCATGGGGCGAACAGCGCGAGTACCGCAGCAGTGAGTGGGGATCGTCGCATCAGTGCACTCCAAGTAGGGCTATGGCAGCAGACCGGATGCCAACCGTGAAGCTTGCAAAATAGGTCGCAAACAATCGCGAACTGCGGATAGGGATCAGGCTTCTGGCGGCGGTTGCTTCTTCCCACGCAGCCCCAGCAAGACCGGCAGCAACGCCAAGACGCCAATCGCGATGAGCGGAATCAAGAACCGAGGTTCCCCAAGCAGATCGAGGGTCAAGGCGCGATGCTCCTTCAAGGCAGACTCGAAGCCATCGCCGATTGCCGCGTAGACCAGGGCCGATGGTGCGACGCCAAGTGCGGTCGTCCAGATAAACGTCCGGATGTGACACCCCAACCAGGCCAGCGCAATGCTGACGGCCGAGAATGGAAACACTGGCACGAGGCGCAGGAACAGCGCGTAACTATTTGGATGGCTGGCGAAGCCGGCTTTCAGCTTTTGAATCAGCGCCCCGGGCGTGCTGGGTTGGTCTTGGCGCACCGAGCGCCTGGTCAGCAAAAACAGGGCCAAAGCACCGAGTGTGTCCCCGACAATCGACCACAGGGCGCCCTCGGCGATGCCAAACAGCAAACCAGCGGTCATCGCCAGCACCGGTGTGCCGGGAAGGCTCGTCACGATCAATGAGACGATGGCCAGAAGCAGCGCCATCCGAATGAGCACCGGGTGCTGGGCCGCGGCATGCAGCAATTCGACATGACGTGCCTCCAGATTGCTCAGGGTCAGTTCGGACAGCACCCCACTGGACAACACCAGGATCGCGATCGTAGCCAGCAGCAGCAGGGGCCAGAAGCGCTTGACCGTTTGCCAATGCGACACCGCTTCGGCGCGCTCGACCAGCGGCGCCAACTCCCGCGCTTCGTCGCGGGCATCGCCGATGCGCTCAATGGCTTTATCCAGGGGTTCTGGCAAATGGTGCTTGGAATCAGGCATCCAGACATGTTGGCGCGAAATGACGGGCTTGGCAACAAAGGGGCGCTGACCAAAACGGGCTGGCCGGTACCAGCCGCATGCTGAGCCATGGTGCGCCGGCAAAACAAACGGCCCGGTTGCCCGGGCCGTTTGCAAAGGTTGATTGTTGAAGGCTGCCGATCAATCAGGTGTCGTCGGGAACAAGCCGGTGATCTTGACTTGGCCGTTCAGTTCAATATCGATGCGCTTGCCGCGAGGATCGAAATCGAGCAGCACTTTGCCGGCCTCGACGGGGTTCCGGAACTCGAGTTCGCCTTCGGTGCCGCCAGCCACGGTGACCACATTGACGTTACCGCGCTCCGTGCCATCGACCTTCACGGTGTAACTCGCGACCGGCAGGTCTTCCAATTCGACCGAGAATTCCACGCGATCACTACGTTGCTTCAGCTCTGCTTTGAGCTCGGGGCCATCGTTGCCTTGCGGTTCCACTGACATGGTGTACTCAGCGTTCCCGAAAGGCGGTGCGCCACTGCCACCGGTGTTGCCGCCACCATTATTGCCACCACCGTTGTTGCCACCGCCGTTGTTGCCGCCACCGTCGTCGCCGGAGCCGTTCCCCGTGAATACGCCAGCAAACAATACGGTTGCGCCTTGCAGTACTTCCACGTTTTGGCCGCGAGGGTCGAAGTTCAGCAGGACCTTGCCCGGCTCAACAGGGCTTCGGTACTCGACCTCGCCTTGAATGCCACTGGCCGTTTGCACTGCAGTGACGCTGCCGCGATCAACACCGCCAACCCGCACGCGATACGTGCCAGCCGGAACGTCCTCGACCTCGACCTTGAATTCGGTGCGTTCGGTGCGTTCCTCAAAATTGGCCTTCGCCTGCGCCGATGGATACACGCCTTGGTTGGTCAGGAATTGCGTCAATTCGCTCGCCACCACATTGGTGGGCGTCAGACCCGAGATGCCGCCGCTGCACGTCGTATTGTGGAGTATCGTCAGGCGACTGATGTTGACCGTGCCAGCACTGAGGCCAGGCACCACGGGCTGGTACGACACCACCCCGTTGTTGCAGTCGCTGAACTGGATGTTGAGCGTGCCCCAGTTCGTCAGGCGGACATTGCCCGGATCGAAGTTGCTACCGGGCGCACCGCCTTCAGCCGTAAATGCGTTCAGCGTGGCCCGGTCGCCTTGCACTGTGCCGTTGGCGACGACCCAACTCGGCCGACCTGCGGCATCATAGGTATACCAATACGCCAACATCGTTTGCGTGGTGCCTTGACCGACCACCTCAATGTTGAAGCCATGGCCCGTATGGGCCGGGTCGATCCAGGTGGCTGAAAACTCACGGCTGATCACCGTGGCTTCGGACTGCGCGCCAAGCGCCAACAGCGGTATGGCCAGGAGTGAGCGGGCGTTCGTCTTGCTTAACATGGGCTTGCCTTGTGCGGTGAATCGCGGATTGCGATGTAACCAGATTAGGTAATCGCAAGCGGGGGCGCCATCCGGAAAATCCCCCAGGCAATGTGTGATGTTGCACACTTTCGCAAAGTCGGCGTTCGGGCTCTTGTTGCGTCCATTGCCCAGGTTGTTGCCGAGTTCCTTGTGCAGACTCTGAATGCGTTCAGGGTCGCTGGGGGCCGTGAATCGCACCGTGCCATGATGAGATATGGCCGCGCACTGGCGGCCACTGGACCTCAGGCACAGCTGCGCGCCTGCCAATGCGCAAGGTTCAGAACGCCCGCTGCCTGTATCGGGCCGCCCACCCGTTGCATCGAGACGCAACGAGATGCCTGTGTGTTTTGGCGCAATATCTCTATTGCGCGCGACACGTCTGCCGTTCTAAGCAACAACCGTTTTGAATGACTACCCTTCTATTGCGTTCGGCGCCAATTCTGAAACATGGCCACGCTGCTTGCTTCGAATGCCGAGGCGATGACCGATAGAGTCAATCACCGCGTAGGCGGCGGGAATCACGATCAGGCTCAGAATCGTGGATGTCGCCAAGCCACCGATGACGGCAATGGCCATCGGCTGCCGGAAGCTTGCATCAGCTCCAAAACCGAGTGCGATGGGCAACATGCCCGCAGTCATCGCAATCGAGGTCATCAACACCGGACGGGCACGCTTGCGACACGCATCGATCAGCGCGTCGTGTTGACTCAAGCCTTGGTCATGCTCGGCAATTACGGCGTAGTCGACCAGCAGGATGGAGTTCTTCGTCGCAATGCCAATCAGCATGAGCAGCCCGATTAGCGCCGGTAGCGACAACCAGGTGCCGGTCAGCAATAACGCGCCGAACGCACCGCCCGCACATAAGGGTACGGCGAGCAGAATCGTGATGGGATGCAGCGGGTGGTTGAACAGCAAAATCAGCACGGCGTAGACGCAGAAGACGCCAGTCGCCATCGCCAGAATAAAGCCGTAAAACAACTCGACGAACACTTCCGCGTCACCCGCATTCAAGAACGACACGCCCTTCGGCAGATTGCGAACGGAAGGCAATTGCTCGACCTCTTTCATGACATCTCCCAGCGGGCGGCCATTGAGCTCCGCGGTGAGACCAACGTTGCGGCTGCGGCCGAAGCGATCAATCTGCGATGGACCGCTCGACAACTCGATCTTGGCCACTGCCGCCAACGGCACCGGGCCGTTCTTCGACGGCACACGCAGCATGCCAATCAGTGCTTCGTTGCTAAGCGCCGATTCGGCAAGGCGGACCCGGATCGGAATCTGGCGTTCGGGCAGATTGAGTTTGGCGAGGCGTTGCCGGAAGTCGCCAGCGGTCGCAATCCGTGCGGCCTCGGCAATGTCCGCCGTCGCAACGCCGAGATCGGCGGCGCGCGCTGGGTCTGGGGTGATGACGACTTCCGGTCGCAGCAGTGATGCCGAGGAACTGATCGAGCCCAGGCCCGGAATGGTGCGCAAGTCGCGCTCCAGATCGCGGGCAGCACTGAGCAGCAGGTCCGGATCATCGCTGGCGAGTACCAACTGCATCAGTTCGCCCGGCTCGGTGCTGATGAAACTGACGCGTGTGCCGGGCAAGTCTTTCAGTCGCAGGCGCACATCGGCTTCGAGTTCCTTCTGGCCACGGTCCCGCTCATCAGCGGGATTCCAGTTCAGGATCAGCGTCGCTTTGCGCACTTCGCCCACGCCCGTTTTGCCAGGGTCGCCGATATCGATGACGCCGCCGATGATCGTGAACACACTGGCCAACTCGGGCAGATTCTCCATCGCCGTTCGCGCCTGCTCGGCAATGGCCGCTGTCTCTTCGATCGGCGTGCCGGGCGGCAGTTCCAAGCTCAAGTTGCTGCGGCCGAGGTCGCTGGATGGAATAAACGTGGACGGAATCAGCGGCACGATCATCAACGAGCCGACGAACATCGCGAACGCGGCCCACAGCGTGGTGGCCCGATGCCGGAGTGCCCAGTCCACCCAGCCCAGATAGCGTTTCATCAAGGGCGTGTCGTCCTCGCGGTGCGGCTTCGCCTTGAGCTGATAGGCCGCCATCATGGGTGTCAGCAAACGGGCGACCGCCAGCGAGAACAACACGGCGGTCGCCGCAGTCCAGCCAAACTCGCGGAAGAACTTGCCCGGAATGCCGGGCATGAACGCGACGGGCACGAATACGGCCGCCAGGGTCATGGAGGTGGCGATGACGGCCAAACCAATCTCGTCGGCCGCATCAAGCGCCGCTTGCTTTGGGGACTTGCCCATCGCGAGGTGGCGGTCGATATTCTCGACTTCAACGATCGCGTCGTCGACAAGAATGCCGACGACCACCGCCAACGCGAGCAAAGTGATCAGGTTCAAGCTGAAGCCGAACAGCCACATGACCAGGAACGTCGGGATGATCGACAACGGCAGCGCAATGGCTGAGATCCAAGTAGAGCGCCAGTCGCGCAGGAACCAGAGCACGACGAGTACTGCGAGCAGCGACCCTTCGATCAACATGGCCATCGATGACGAATAGGAGCCTTCGGCTTCTTCTACCGTCGAGGCAACTTGTTCGATCGTGATGCGCGGGTTGTCCTTTCGGACGTGTTCGAGCGCGGTGCGAATCTCGCGAGCGACATCGACCTCGCTCGCGCCGCGGGTGCGCGAAATTTCAAAGCCAACCGCTGGCTTGCCATTGAGCAACGCCAATTGACTGAGCTCGGCTGCACCATCGCGAACATCGGCCAATTGATTCAGTCGGACTTGGCGTCCGTCCGGCAATGCAATCGCGTATTGCTCCAACGCACGGGCGTCGCGCACCGTGCCGACGGTTCGGATCGCTTGCTCAGCACCCGCCCAAGTCGAGCGCCCGCCCGGGCGTTCCACTTGAATGCGGGCCAACTGCGCCGAGACCTCGCCCGCGGTAATGCCATAAGCGAGTAGGGCATCCGGCTTCAGATCGACGCGGACTTCGCGCTCAATACCACCGAGTCGCTTGACGCGGCCGACACCCCGCACACCATAAAGCACCTTGGTGATGTCGTGATCGACAAACCACGATAGCTCTTCAACACCGAGTGACTCCGACGCGACCGTGTAAGTCAGCATGGACCCGCCGGTGATCTCGATCTTCTGCACGATCGGCTCTTCGACCTCAACCGGCAAGTCGGTGCGGATACGGGTCACCGAGTCCCGAACGTCGTCGAGCGCTTCGTTCAGATCGCGTTCGAGGCGAAACTCGATCAGGGTCGTGCTGACGCCTTCGCTGATGTTCGAAACGATGCGTTTGACGTCCCGAAGGCTCGCGACTGAGTCTTCAACTTTGCGCGCGACCTCGGTTTCAAGCTGACCCGGCGTCGCGCCCGGCAACGTGACGGTGACCGCGACCATTGGGAAAGCGATATCCGGAAAGCGCGAAATGGCCAGCTTGTGAAAGCCGAACAGACCCGCAATACACAACATGATAAAGGCCAGAATCGCCGGCAAAGGGCGATGGATCGACCAGGCGGAGAAGTTCATGACGCAGTGCCTTCCACCACCCGAACCACATCGCCGTCACCGATAAACGCCGCGCCCTTGCTGACAATGCGCTCGCCGGCCGTGAGCCCGGTGCGAATCTCGACCCAGCCTTGCTGCCGGTCACCGAGTTCCACGCGCCGCTCACGGGCCTTGCTGTCTTGATCGATGACGTAGACGTATGCAAAGCCATCGCGCAGCAGCAGGGCGCCACTCGGCACGCGCAGTAACGACGACTCGCCGAGCGTAATCGCGCCTTCGGCGAACATGCCGGCGCGGAGGCCCTTGGGGTCGGGCAGATCGGCGTACACGAGGCCGGTCCTTGTGCGGGCATCGAGCCCGGGCGAGCGCGTGCGTACCGTGCCGTTGACGTCAGAACCGTCTGGGCATTTCAGTGAAATGGTTTGGCCTGGATTGATGGCGAGAAGGTTGCCTTCGGTCACTTCCGCGCGCCATTCCAAGCGACCATCGCGGACCAAAGTCATCAGCACATCGCCCGGATTGACGACTTGGCCCGGGTCCACACTGCGCACCGCGATGACGCCATCGTGCGGCGCGCGCAGTACTGCGAAGTCTTGTCGCAAACGGGCTGCGTCGACCGCCGCCACGGCGACTTGAACGGCGGCAGCGTTAGTCTTCTCGCCGGCCATCCATTCCTCAGCTTGCTGCGTCGAAATAACCTTCTTCGCCAGCATGTCGCGGGCGCGCTTGCCGTTGGCCACGGCGAGCTCCAGATTCGCCTTGGCCTGCGCCAGCTGGGCATCCGCTTGCGCGCGCTCCATGTCGAGCAGACGGGCGTCCAGTTTGAGCAGGACGTCCCCTCGGTGAACGACAGCGCCGGTTTCGACAAGCACAGACTGGACGCGGTAGCCGGAGAGTTCGACGCCCAGTCGGACTTCCTCCCAAGGCGCAATCGATCCGGAAAGGCGCAGATTGTTGGCCATCGACTTCGCGCCGACGATCACAGCGGTGACCGCCAATGACTTGGGTGCTTCCGCTTCGGGCGTGTCTTCGGTTTTGCTGCAGGCGCTGAGCACGAGCAGGGCGATTCCAAGCCCCGTGGCCCAGCGTGATTTATCCCAGAGGCCCATGCCTCGATAATGCTTGTCGCGTTTCATATTGGTCATTTCCGTTAGTCATCTCCCGATTATGCGCTTCGGTGCACCGAGATGCGGCTCCAGAATCGGAAAGTAGGCCGAGAGTCATATCGGAACGGTTTGGGTGCCATTCAGACGCGTGCGCGGCAGCGGCTGGCGTCGCCCAAACCTGTTTTTGGACGATTCGATTCAGGCGTCTGTGCGTCCAATTGCGGGCGAATTACTGATGCCGCGCGATCAGGCTTGTAACGGACCCGGACTGGCGCGAAGGTCGCAAGCAGCACGTACTTTGGAGCAATCACCATGCAGTTACGTCAATGGATCGCTAGCCTCACGTTTCTCGGTTGGTTGGGGTTCTGCGGATGCGAAGCGGCGGCGTCACCGGAGGCCGTCGTGCCGGCCGTTCCGGTCGGCGAAGTCATATCGTTGTCCGACCATGAGTCGCTCCTGACCATCAATACGCTACGCGAGAATTTCAACGCTCACGACTTTGTGGTGACGTTCTTTGTGGTGCAGGATCGGGATGATCCGGAGCCGCAATGGCGGCTGGTGCCGGTGTTCGAACAGCATCGTGAACAGACTCAGCTGAGTAGTCGGCAAGGCGCCGATTGTGTCCTCACTGACTTCCGGGTCGCACAAGTCGACGGTGTCGTGCATCTTTGGCGCGCTGATCGCGAATTGGGCGAGGGGTATGCGGACCCTCAGCCTGTTCGCGTTCGGCACTACGTGCTTGAGCGGAATGCCCATGACACTCCGGGCCGACCGCGCTACTACTTTGAATGGTTAGCGACCAGCGTTGACGACGAGCCGGCTTGCGATGTGGGTGACGCATTGGCCGCTGCGGTGGCGGCAGCGACGCCCGCGGACGACTGATCGATTGGCGACGGCGTTCGTGTGTTGATTCTTGACAATCAACGCCAAGTCGCCAGCGAGCTCCGACATGGCACGATTGCTACGTGCATGCGTCCGGCAATCGGTCGCGCGACTGAAGTTGCGGGTTGACTATGGGATTCAAATGGCGACCCGCACGCGGCGCCAGACCCGATAGCAAGTGACTTAACGGGGAGGATCAACGCCCATCGTGCCGGATTCATAACCGGGAACTCACAAAGGCATCGGCTACACTCATGAGCTGACTCATTGACCTTGCCCCCACATGACCCGCGATTCATCGGCATCACGCTCAAATACTGCAGTCGATACCTTTCTCGGGGTGACCCCGAAATCGCGCTGGCAACGCTGGCGCAAATGGTTGGTTCTTGCGTTCGTGGTGCTGCTCGCATTGGTGGTCGCCAACGTGCTGTTCGGCGGCAAGCAGACTGAGACCAGATTGGCGACCGCGAAGATCGAGCGCGGCGAGATGCGAGTGACCGTGACGGCGACTGGCAATCTCGAACCGACCAATCAAGTGACTGTTGGCTCAGAAGTATCCGGACTGGTCCGCCAGGTGTTGGTCGATGTCAACGACTCCGTGACGCTGGATCAACCGCTGGCCATCCTCGATACCACGCGGCTCGAAGATGCGATCCGTCGCAGCGACGCATCGCTGGGCGCCGCCAAGGCGGGCGTGCAGCAAGCTGACGCGACGGTGGTTGAAACAAAAGCATCGCTTGATCGACTGGACCGCATCTTCGAAAAGTCTGGCGGCACGATCCCGTCGCAAGCCGATCTGGACGTGGCCCGAGCGGCCTATCGACGTGCCCTCGCCAATCAGGCCAGTGCCAAGGCGAATGTCGTGTCCGCCGAAGCGCAGTTGTCGTCAGATCGCACCAACCTGACGCGGGCGACGCTGCGATCGCCGGTCAATGGTGTGGTGCTTGCGCGCAACGCCGAGCCGGGCCAAACGGTTGCGGCGTCCTTCAGCGCACCCGAACTCTTTGTCATTGCTGAAGACCTGTCGTCGATGCAGGCGAAGGTCAAGGTTGACGAAGCGGATGTGGGTCAGGTTCGCGAGGGCATGCCAGCGTCGTTCACGGTAGACGCTTGGCCGGGCAAAGTATTCCCGGCCACCGTGCGGCGTGTCGACTTTGGCGCGAACTCAACGACCCAAACGACCGGCGCGGCGACGACTTCAACCGTCGTGTCCTACACCGCAGTGCTCGATGTCGAGAATCCCAAAGGCCTGCTGCGCCCGGGCATGACCGCCACGGCGACGCTCGTTACGAGTGTCGAGCAAGATGCGCTGTTGGTGCCGAACGCGGCACTGCGCTACACGCCGACCGCGGGTGGCACGCAAACGAGCAATCGCGGTGGCACGGCGCTGATGGCGTTCCCGCGCATGCAGCGCCCGGATTCGCAGCGCGAAGTTGCCATTGGTCGGGGTGCGAAGCGCACATTGTACTTGCTCGGCAAGACGGGCAAGGCCGAGCCAATCGAGGTGACGGTTGGTTCGTCGGACGGCTCGCGGACGATCGTGGAATCCGACACGTTGCAAGCGGGCATGGATGTGGTCACCGGCGAGATGGCGTCGCAATGAGTGCGGAACAAGCGCCGGCGCTGATCGAGCTCCGCGGCATTACTAAAGTCTTCGGGACCGGGCAGGCGGCGTTTCAGGCGTTGCGGGGGGTTGACCTCGATATTCATGACCGCGAATTCGTCGCGGTGATGGGCGCATCTGGTTCCGGCAAGTCGACGATGATGAACATCCTGGGCTGTCTGGACGTGCCAACGGGCGGCACGTATCGGTTTCACGGGATTCCGGTCGAAGCCTTCGATCAGGATCAGCGGGCGCTGTTGCGTCGGCGCTATCTGGGTTTCGTGTTTCAGGGCTTCAATTTGCTGGCGCGTACCACGGCATTGGAAAACGTCGAGTTGCCGCTGTTGTACCGCGGTGATCCCGCCAAAGTGCGCCAGGAGCGCGCGATGGCGGCACTGGAGCAGGTAGGTCTTGCCGCCTGGCACGATCACACGCCGGCAGAATTGTCTGGTGGCCAGCAACAGCGTGTCGCGATTGCCCGAGCCATTGTCACCAAACCACAGGTGCTCCTTGCCGATGAACCCACCGGCAATCTGGACAGCGAGCGCTCGATTGAAATCATGGAACTGTTGACGGGACTGAATCGCGAGCTGGGCATGACCATCATCATGGTGACACATGAGCCGGACATGGCGGCCTTCGCGTCGACCATCGTCAAATTTCGCGATGGCCGCATTGCGAGCCGGGAGGTGCGCTGATGGACTTCCGGATGCTGGGTACCACGCTGCTGCTCGCGCTGCGCGAGATCAGAAGGCACGTGCTGCGCTCGTTCCTGACGACGCTTGGGATCATTATTGGTGTCGCGGCTGTCGTGACCATGGTGACACTTGGCAACGCTGCGACCAGATCGGTTGAGCAAAGCATCTCGAACCTTGGGGCGAACCTGCTGACGGTGCGACCGGGTCAGGGCTTTGGCCGCGGTGGCGGCGCGTTTGCGCCACAGTTCAGTCTTGATGACGTTGCGGCCGTTCGGCAGCAGATCGGCGGCGTGCTCTATGTCGCGCCGCAGACCAGTGCGTCCGTCACGGCCGTCCATGAGGCGCAGAACTGGTCGACCACCGTCGCTGGCACCACCAACGACTACTTTGCGTCGTCGTCCTTGACGCTCGAATCGGGCCGCTTGTTCACTGAGGAGGAGGAGGGCGCCGGCAAATCCGTCTGCGTCATTGGTGCCACGATCGCGACGAATCTGTTCAAGCAGATCGAACCACTCGGCCGCAGCCTGCGGCTGCGCGACATCAGCTGTGAGGTGATTGGTGTTTTGGCCAAGCGCGGCCAGGCTGGGTTTGGCCCGGATCAGGATGACCAGGTGGTCATGCCGATCAAGGCCGTCATGCGCCGGCTGACCGGCCGCCAGGACGTCGGCTCGTTCCAGGTCGCCGTGGACAAGCGCTTCGAGACGAAGAATGTCAGCGCGTCGATCACGGCGCTGCTCAGAGAGCGCCGCAACATCGTCGCCAGTATGGATGACAACTTCAACATTTTCGACGCCAAGCAACTGTCGGACACCCTGGCAAGCACGACGCGCACCATGACCACGCTGCTCGGCGCTGTGGCTGCGGTGAGTCTGCTCGTGGGCGGCATTGGCATCATGAACATCATGCTCGTGTCGGTCACCGAACGCACCCGCGAGATCGGTATCCGACTGGCGATTGGCGCTTTGCGGCGCGAGGTGCTGCTGCAGTTTCTGGTCGAGGCGGTCACGCTATCGTGCCTTGGCGGCGTGGTCGGCTTGCTCGTCGCATTGCTCGCCTCCATGGGGCTCGCGCCGCTAATGCGCACGTCGTTCGAGTTTGATCCGTCGATCAACCTGCTGGCATTCAGCTTTTCGTTCGTGATCGGCGTCGTATTCGGCTTTTTCCCGGCACGGCGTGCGGCGTCCATGAACCCGATCGACGCGCTGCGGCACGAGTAAACCATTCGGTGCATCCGACGTTCGTCGGACGCTCTGGCGATGTGGCGGCGCCGTTCAGGTGTGCGCGGATTGGCGTTGCGGCTGCCTCCGCGCCGGTGTTTGTTGCGATACTGCATGCAGACGAGCGGATGGAGCGGACCATGCATCAGATGACAGCACAAGCGTGGCGTGTGGCGCTGAAGGCGGCCAATCGTGACGACGCGGAATCGCTCTGCATGCTCGGTTACTATGTCGCCGATGGCGTCAGAACTCGTGCCGGCAGACTGCTGGCAACGCCGGACCTGCCGAAAGCGCGCGAATATCTTGAGCGCGCGGCGGTGTTGGGCAGTAGTAGTGCGCTGATCAAGTTGGCCGAACTCAGTAGCAACGCGTCTGACACGAAGGCCGAAATGCGGTATTTGCGCAAGGCCTTACGCCTGGGGGATGCTTCGGCCGCTTACAACCTCGGCATTTGCTACCGGGATCTGGGTTGCCCGCGCCATGCGTTTCAGTACTACGAGCGGGCCGCAGCACTGGGCGAACTCGGCGCGCACGTGCAAATCGGCCTGTGTGCGATGCTGGGTCACGGTACTGCACAAGACTTTGAGGTGGCCCGAAAGCACTTCGAACTGGCGCTCGATCCATCCGGTTCGAACATCACACCCCGAGACCGTGAGGATGCACAGTACTGGCTGGCGCTGCTCAATCTCCTTGCGTTAGTCGATCGGCCGCAGCGTCAGCGAGCCCGGTCGTGGCTGCTCCGTGCGGATGCGGACGGCGATCATGTGGCGGCGGCCGCATTGTTGAATGTGATTGGCAGAAAGCCAAAGCCAGCATCGAGGACGTGACGCGAGCCAACGGTCGGTTCGACCGACGATTTGAGATCGCGTGGTACGCGCTGGCGGAGGTGCCGACCGATTTGCAGGGTAAGTGACTCGCGCCTCGATGCGCGGCCTGATCGATCGCGACGTGATTCGCACTCACCTGGCGCGCAGACATCGTCGCGCTGCTGCAGAAACTGGCGCGCCCGGAGGGATTCGAACCCCCGACCAACGGCTTCGGAAGCCGCTACTCTATCCAGCTGAGCTACGGGCGCACGCGAGTCGGCTAGTGTAACGGCGGCAACGGTTTGCCGCAATGCGGCGCGAAATGGGGGTGGGTATGACACGGCACGTCATGCGCCGGGGCATGAACCACCTGGGTCTGCGGCCGGTGTGTCCTCCAAGCCATCACCAAAGATGCGCTCGCCAATCATCGGCGCAAACTCGCTGCTGTTGCCTTGGGCATCTACCGCCAGTACGACCAAAGGCAGGACGTTGCCGACGTCGCCGCTTTGCAGGTTGAAGCTGCGAAGCTGCTCGGCATCGGCGCTGACATAGGTGTCGCTGGCCAGCAGGGACGCACTGCCGCCGCCACAGGCGCCGCGGAAGAAGTAAACCGTCAACGGGTAGACGGCGTTCGTCGTGGCGGTGTCAACTCGGTATTGCAGGGCCACTTGATCACTGCCCGTCGGCGCAAAGTCGGGGGGCAACGTGAGCTCAGGGTAGTTCTGCAGTCGGTTGCCACCGGTGCTATCGGCATCGTCGACATCGTTCGGTGTTGCGCCGACCGCGCCCCCGCCAAAAGCGTTGTCGATGGGGATCAGTTGATTGCCGATGAATTCGTTGGCGATCGCCGAGAGACCGTTGCATTGATCGACCAGCAGCCCGGCCGCACCGCCGAACGCGATGCGGTTGGGCTCCCCGGGATTGAGCCCGCCGATGTTGAGTCGGCAGTTGCTGCCCGAAACATGGATCGTCGCCTGTTTCTGCGTCGGGCTCTGCGGATTCCGACCATTGCCCAGTGCCTTGGTACCGGTGATGTCGGTACCGAACCAGTTGCCGACGATGCGCGTACCGGTGAAGTCGTTGATGGATTGTCCAAATATTCTGATGGCCGAAAAGCTGATCGCGGCAAAAATGTTTCGGCCGGCAGTGGTGTCGTCGCCAACGAGCGTATTGGTCCAGCTGCCCACGATGCCGAAACCGTCACCATGAATTGGAATCGCCGCGGTGCCAGCCGCATTCGTGCCGAACTGGTTTCCTTGGATCACCATGCCTGAGGACGCGACAAACCAGTTGATGCCGTTGCGAACGCCGCTGATCAAATTGCGTTGCGCCGGCTGCAAGCCACCAATGCGGTACGGCCCCGGCCCCTGAATGCGTATTGCGGTGGTCTGCACAGTCGGGTTGCTGATGGTCGCAGTCGTGCCGGTCGGATCGGTGCCCAGAAAGCAGCCCTCGATCGCATGGCCAAATCCGCCGGCCAATTGAATCTGCGAGCTGAATCCACTGATCGCGAGGCCGCGAATGGTGCTGGCCGGCATGTTGAAATTGGCCAGCCCGATGTCGAGCCCAACCTGTTGATTGCCGGCAATCTGTGCTGGCATCAATTCGATCTTGATCACCGCGTTGATGCCACCCTGATCGGGCGATTGCGTGGCTGGGCTCGCGCCTGGTTGCGAATAGCCATCGACATCCATCGCTTCGGAGAGGAAAGGCAACGTTGTCGCACCGACGAGTATGCGCCAGTGTCCGCTCGCCGTCTGAAACCCCGGGTCGGTTTCTGGGATATCGAAATTGAGCTGGTCTCTGGCGACGGTGAGGTTGGCTTTGGTGATCGCACCTCGCAACGAGCAGTCGGCCGCAGCGGCCGTGCAATCGCTGAGGTTCGCATCGCTGGTCGTGTCGATTGTGAATACCAGCGCCTGAACGGGGCTGGCATGGAGCAGACTGAGGCTGACAACGAGTGCGTAGCAGGGTAGGGCGTGAAACAAACGCGGCACGGGCATGACCGATTCCTTGGGCTGATCCAAGGCGTACGCTGGATCGAACCAGGACCTGACATGCGTGCGCTCCCTAACGAAACAGATCGGTGCCGCGGCTGACGCGATCAAGCAGGAACTGGAGCATGCGGTCGGCGTCCATCGGGGCGCTGATCAAATGACCCTGCACTTCATCGCAGTTCTGATCAGCGAGATAGCGCATCTGCTCATTGGTTTCGACGCCTTCGGCAATCACATTGAGACCCATGGCATGCGCCATCATGATGACCGTCGTGGTGATCGCTTCGTCGTCAGGATCGAGTGTCAGATCAGCGATAAACGCCTTGTCGATCTTCAGTGTATCGATCGGCAAGCGCTTCAAATAGGCGAGTGAGGAATAACCGGTACCGAAATCGTCGATCGCCAGGCGCAAACCGAGTGCCTTGATCTGCGTCAGCGTCGCAATCGATTGCTCTGGATTCGCCATGAGCATGGACTCAGTCAACTCCAGCTCCAGTCGATGTGCTGGCACTCGCATGGCATCGAGAATCTCGCGCAGCCGTTTCGCCAACTCGCCGCGGAACAGCTGCAGTGCCGACACGTTGACCGCCATGGTTGGCAGCGTCAGGCCCGCTTCGGTCCAGCGGAGCAACTGTTGGCAGGCCTGTTGGATGACCCACTCACCAATCGGGACAATCAGCCCGGTCTCTTCGGCAACGGGAATGAACTCCGTGGGCGAGATCACGCCGAGCGTCGGGTTCTTCCAGCGCAGCAAGGCTTCAGCCCCCGTGATGCGTTGCTCGACCAGATTCAGCTTGGGCTGGAACACCAGACTCAGTTCGCCGCGCTCCAGCGCCTTGTGCAATTGATTGGCCATGTTCGCGCGCATGCGCGCCTTGGCGTCCATGGCATCGTTGTAAACCTGGAAGGTATTGCGACCACGTTCCTTCGCGTAATACATCGCCGTGTCGGCATGTTTGAGCAGATCGGTCGGCACTTGCCCATGATCGGGATACAGGCTGATGCCGATCGATGGCGAGATGATCATTTCCTGACGACCATCCAGATCGAGCGGCGTGGCGAACGATTCCAACAATTTGCGCGCCACCGCCTCGGCTTCGGTCGGGTCGTGCAAGTCCTCCAGCACCACAGTGAACTCGTCGCCACCCAGACGGGCGACGGTGTCGGACTCACGTACGCTGGTGACGATCCGGGCGGCAACCGCCTTTAACAGACGGTCGCCAGCGGCATGTCCCATCGAATCATTCACGTGCTTGAAGCGATCCAAGTCGAGAAACAGCAGCGCCACGTAGGTGCCAAAGCGCCGAGCGCGAATCAACGAATGCGCCAGACGCTCGGCAAGCAGGGTGCGGTTCGGCAGCCCGGTCAGGGTGTCGTAATTGGCCAGGTAGCGGAGTTCCTGTTCGGCCCGCTTACGGTCGGTAATGTCCGTCAGCACGGCCACCCAGTGCGTACGATTGCCGGCGGCATCGCGCACTTCGCTCATTTCAAGCCATGCCAGGAAGTGTTCGCCATCCTTGCGCTTTTGCCACAGTTCGCCACTCCAATGCCCGTTCTTCAGGAGGTTGCGGCGGAGCTCGTGATAGAACTCGCGGGGATGTTGATCGGAATTGAGAACATCCGACGTGAGGTTCGGAACTTCGTCGACACCGTAGCCGGTAATACGAGTAAACGCGGGATTGATCGACGCAAAACGATGCTCGAGATCCGTCACGCAGACTGCCTCGCTCATGCTCGCGATCACTTCGCGCGCAATGCGTTGGTCGCGGTCACGTTCGCGTGCTTCCGAGATATCGCGGAACGTGCCAGACACGCGGATCACCTTGCCGTGCTCGTCCCGGGCAACGGCTCGGCCGCGGGCCATGATCCAGACGTAGCGGCCGTCGCGAACCCGCACTCGATATTCTGCCTCGTAGTGATCGCTCCGACCATCGACATGGTCGACCAACGCTTGCTGCACGCGTCCCAGATCGTCCTGGTGCACGCCAAGCCGCGCCCATTCCTCTTCGCTGATTTCAGCTTGTCCGGACAGGCCGGCAAACTCTGCCGGTCCGGAGATCGACATGCGCTTGTTGCGAAGGTCCCAATCCCAGAATCCATCGCGGCTCGCCCACAGTGCCAACGAGAGTCGCTCGCTCTGGATGCGGTGCTGTTCGCTCTGTGACTCCCATTCCCGCAACAGCCGCCGCCTGCGTACGGCGTAGGCAATCAGGAAACCACTGATCAGCAGGCCCAAGGCGCTCTTGAACCAGAAGCTCTGCCACCAGTACGGATGCACAATGACCGGCACGCGGAGCGGCTGGCTCGCGAACACATGATCGTGATTGCTGCCGCGGATTTCGATCTGGTAGTTGCCCGGGACCAGGTTGGTCAGTGTGATCTCATGACGGTTGCCAAGCTTGACGGGCCCCGAATCGAGCCCGTGGACCTGATACTCGAACTGATTACGTTCCGGCGCGATGTAGTCAAATGCGGCGAAACTGAGGCCAAGGACCGATTGCCCGGGCAGCAGTTCAAGTGCCTTGATTGGCCCACCGGCGAACATCGGCGCAATTTGGTCGCCAACCTGCGTCGCGGTAATTGCCATCGGTGGTTCGAAATGACTGAGCTCATTCGCATCGGAGCTGAAAAAGTTGAGGCCCTGGGTGCCCCCGAAAGCGATCCGGCCGTCGGGCAGTGTGGTGTAGGCGCCACCGTTGAATTCCAATGCCTGCAAGCCATCCTGAAGTCCGAAGTTCTGCACGATGCGTTTGTTCGGGTCGATCCGGCTGATGCCGCCGTTGGTGCTGACCCAGATCTGGCCGCGCAGGTCTTCCGCGATGCCGTAAATCGTGTCGTTGCTGAGCCCGTCTGCCAACGTAAAGCGTTCGAAATCGGTATTCTCGCCCTGAAAGTTGGTGGTGCGGTTCAGACCATTGTGCGTGCCCACCCAGATGGCACCGTCGGAGGTTTCGGCGATCACGCGCACGAGATCGCCAGCGAGATCCCCCGACGCGCCGCGCTTGCCGATCCGGAGCAACTGCCCGGAGGTCGGGTCGAGCACATTGAGACCGTTCAACGTGCCGATCCAGATGCGGCCAAGACGGTCCTCATGCAAGGCAAGCACCATCGGGTGCCACAGGCTGTGCGCGTCGTCATGACCGTTCAGATACTGCTGCCACTGCTGTTTGTCCGGGTTGAAGCCAAGAAGGCCCGAGTCGAATGTCCCAAGCCAGAGTCGGCGATCGCGGCTGAACATCAGGCTTCGCGTATCGGGATTCACCGGTACTGTCGCCGGCAATCCGCGTACGCTGACGAGTTCGGCAGTGCCAGACTCCGGTTGATAGTGCAGCAGACCGCGATTGCTGCCGATCCAGAGCAACGGATCGGCTGGCGCGCGCCGGATCGCAAAAATCCGCAGGGACGTCGCGCCGTCCAGCACCCGCTGCAAGGGCTCGGTGTGGGAGCGAATCTCGCGGCTGCTGAGATCATAGTGCTTCAGTCCCGCACCTTCCGTTCCGATCCAGAGCCCGGCGTCGCCTTCCGGCAGCAGCGCGCGGATGTTGTTGTTGGCCACCTCATCGTCGCCAAGGGTTGGATCGAACAGGTACGAGAATTTTGCACCACGCGGGTCGGTGCGGGAGAAGCCATGCACGTCGCCGCCGACCCAGATGAGCCCCATGCGGTCGCGCATCAGTTGCCGCACGCTATCTTCCGGCAAGCTGCCGGGCAGCCTCGGATTGTGCCGGAGCACGCTGATCATCCGGCCAGTCCGCGACAGAATCAGGAGACCCTTGCCGCGCACCGCCACCCACACGCGCTGCATTGGGTCTTCGACCAGATCGAAAATCTCGACACCGGGCGGTGCCGGCGCGTCGGCCGCCGGCCAGATCGTTTCGACCTGGGTCTCGGTCAAGCGCATGACGCGGCCACGACTGCCCGCGTAGACGGTGCCATTTTCGGTGCACAGCACCGAACTGAAACTGACCTCGGCGGCGGCCAGCCGGCTGGCTACATCCGCACCGTGTGCGACCCGAAACAGGCCCGCATTGCTGGCGATCAGCAAATCGCCGTTGGCGCAGAGGCTCAGGTCGGCAATCGCTGGAATCGGGCCGCCACCGTTTTGCAAGAGCCAAGGCTTGCGCTGACCGTTTTGCTCCAGCAGTTCAAGACCACCGGCACTGCCGATCCAGAGTCCGCGTCCCGGGGCAAAACTGAGCGCCTGGATACTGGCAACCCCGGGGCCAGCCTGGGCCCGTTCGGGCACCGGTTGAAAGCTGCTTGAGTCGGCGGCCCGATACGTCAGACCCCGGCGATTCGTGCCCACGTACAGACGCCCGTTACTGTCTTCCGCTAGCGCCGTGATGAAACTGTCTGGCAGTGAATCGGCACGCCCTGGTACATGCTGGAAGCGCAGAAACTCGTAGCCATCATAGCGATGCAAACCGCCCTGCGTGCCGATCCACAGAAACCCGGCTCGGTCCTGCAGCATGGCATTGACGGTGTTCTGGGCCAGATCCTCGCGGCGGCCCGCCCGTTCAAAAAAATAGGTTCGCTCGGTCGCCAGGGTGGCTGGCGCCGGACTCGCGGCCGCGCCAGCCCACGCTGTCCAAAGCATGGACAGCAGTCCCAAAAACAGGCGGTAGTGGCATCGCTCGATCACCGCCCGAGCATATCGGATTGCGTCGCAAACTGGCGCTGTCGGAAGTCGTCCAATCGGCTTCGATTGCGTTGTTGACAATGGCTGGCAATGAGTTCCAGGGATCGAGCGTCGGGGGTTCTTCTGGCCTATTGGCAGGTTGGCCTTCAGGTACGCGTCAGCAGGTTGCCATTTGACGGCCTGCTAAACTGGCACCTGGAGCGCGCTGTCTGCTCAGACCTATCAGGACCAAGACATGGACTATCTCGAACTCGATGAACAATTGCGCCGATGGCAGGTCGGCATGGGTGCCGCTGAGTTTCATGGTGCCCTGACCGCGCACCTCCTGTGTGAAGGCAGCATCGAGGCCAAGGTTATTGCCGAACAGATGGCGCTGGAGCAATTGGGCGAGACCGTCCGCACTGACTCGGTCAGCGCGCAAGACCTCACCGAACTGGCCCGGGCCGAACGGGCTGCTTTGGGCAGCGAGGACATGACCTTCGAGCCACTGCTGCCGGACGTTGATCTGCCCGTGGCCGATCGCGCCAACGCGTTGTGCGCGTGGGTTCGCGGTTTTCTGAGCGGGCTCGCGATGTCCGGTCGGCTGCGCCAACGTGATCTCGATGAAGAGGAGCAGGAACTCCTGATGGACTTGGGCCGCATCGCGGGAAGTGATCTGGAAGCCCCCGATGATGAGAGTGGCGAGGGTGATCTGATCGAGGTTCAGGAGTTTGTGCGGATGGGCGTTCTATACCTTCGTGATGCACTCCAGGCGAAAGCCCGCCCGGCCACGGAGACCCGGCATTGACCCGTCCGGTCATCCCGAGTCCGGAGTATCGCCGCCGGCGCAAGCAGTTGATGCGCATGATGGGCAAGGATTCGATTGCATTGCTGAGCGCCGCGCCAGAGCGAATCCGAAATCGCGATTCGCACTACGCCTATCGGCAGGATAGTGACTTCGCGTACCTGACCGGCCTCGATGAGCCGGAAGCCGTATTGGCTTTGGTGCCAGGCCGAAAGCCTGCGGAAGTGGTGTTGTTCCTGCGCAGCCGCGATCCCGATCGCGAACGTTGGGACGGCGAGCGTCTTGGCCCGGAACGGGCGCCGGAATCGCTGCTCGTGGACGACGCGTTTCCGATCGAGGACATCGATGACATCCTGCCGGGCTTGATCGAAGGCCGCAGCCGGGTGTTCTATCACTTTGGTCGCGATCCCGGCTTCGACCAGCACGTACTGCAATGGCTGGAGCGTATTCGCGCCCAGGTCAAGCAGGGGGCGAGGCCACCGCATGAGTTCGTGGATCTCGGCCACAGCCTGCATGATCTGCGGCTGTTCAAATCTCGCGCCGAGTTGCAAGTGATGCGCGAATCCGCGCGCATTGCCGGGCTCGCGCATCGCGCCACGATGCGCGCCATCCGCCCCGGATTGAACGAGGCCGATCTACAGGCCGAATTCGAGTATGTGCTCCGCAAGCACCAGGCGGTAAACGCTTACGAGCCGATTGTTGGCGCCGGCCCCAATGCTTGCGTGCTGCACTATCGAAGCAATCGAAGTCCCATTCGCGACGGCGATCTGCTGCTGCTAGACGGCGGCGCCGAATACCAGTGGTATGCGTCGGACATCACGCGGACGTATCCGGCCAATGGTCGTTTCAGTGCGCCGCAGCGCGAGATCTACGAACTCGTGTTGGCGGCGCAGCACGCCGCGATTCGCGAGGCACGACCGGGTCGGCCGTTTACCGCCATGCACGAGGCGGCCGTGCGCACGCTTGCGAAAGGTCTGCTCGAACTCGGGCTGCTGTCGGGGAGCCTGCGCGAGGTGCTGAACGAGCACCGGTACCGACGTTTTTACATGCACAAGACGGGCCATTGGCTCGGGCTGGACGTGCATGATGTCGGCGATTATCGCGTGCACGACCAGCCTCGCTTGCTGGAACCGGGCATGGTGCTGACGATTGAGCCAGGCCTGTACTTCGCCGCCGACGATGCCACGATTCCCGACGCCTATCGCGGTATCGGCGTCCGCATCGAGGACGACGTGCTGATCACCAAGGGTGAGCCTGAGATTTTGACTGCCGACGTCCCCAAAACTGTTGCTGAGATCGAGCACTGGATGGCGGGTCTGGCATGAGTCTGCGCGTCAAACTGTTTCTCGTCGCATTGGTTGCCCTGGTGTTGCCCTGGGCCGGATTTCAGTTCGTCCGGCAGATGGAGATTCTGCTCCGCGAAGGCCAGGAGGCAGCCCAACTGGACGCCGCCGAAGCCCTGGCCCGCGCACTCGTGGCCACTGCGCCGGAACTGCCGCTCGCTGCACGCGCGATTCAGGTGGCACCGGTGCCGACAGGGCTGCTCATCGACGGTTCGGGCGACGACTGGGCATCGGTCCCGTTGATTCCCGAGCGTGCCACCGGTGATCGCGCCCGTCTGAAGCTGGCGGCGTCGGCCGGAGCATTGTTTGGCTACATCGAAGTCGACGATCGCAGTCGATCGCGCGCACCGGGCATGCAGGATCTGCGTCAGTTCGATCATCTGAGCATCGACGTGGGCGAGGGCAGCAAGCATCGGCATTTCGACATTGGCAACGCCGCACCCGGTGCGTTGCAGTTCATCGCCGATCCGCCGGATGCCGAATTCGCGCTGCGCGGGGAATGGCAGGAGACCACGTCGGGGTATCGGCTGGAGTTCGTGCTGAGTGGCGAGACCGACGACATTCCGATCGATATGCTCGTGCATGATCGTAACCAGGCGGGGCAAGTGCAGATCCAGAGCCTGGTGCGCGAGCGCGGCGATGAACTCCGTTCCCGACTCTGGCGCACTGACGGCGCGCAGGCACGCGCGCTGGAAGCGCTGGTTCCCGAGCACACACGGCTTCGGTTGTTGTCGAGCGACGGCGAAGTGTTAGCTAAAGCCGGCCGCTTGCCCGTCGCAGAGCGGGCGTCGGGCCGACCGCCACCGGAATTTGGCACCTGGATTTATCGCCTGTTGCTGGCGCCCCCGCTTTCGAAAGCGGAGGACTTCGACTGGGAATTGCAACGCATGGACTTGCCGATGGTGTGGCAGGCTCTGGGCGGCTTGCGCGCCAGTACGTGGCGGCCGTCAGCGAGTGAACGCACGGTAATTGTCGCGGCCGCGGTGCCGATGGCCTGGCAGGGTGACGTGCGCGGCGCGCTCGTGCTGGAGCGGTCGAGCGAGGCCATGCTGGTACTCGCCAATCGCGCGGTTGCCAAGTTGATCGCCGCGAGTCTGATCGCGGTGCTGGTGGCCGGTGTGGTGTTGTTCGGGTTCGCGGGCGTGCTGAGTTTTCGAATCCAGCGTTTGAGAAACGCTACGGAGCGCGCGCTCAAACCCGATGGACGTCTGGATGTAAAACTGCCGCACCTGACCGCGTCGGACGAGATTGGCGACCTGTCGCGCAGCTTTCAGAAGCTGCTGGCCGAGCTCGGCGGCTACAACGACTACCTGAAAACGCTCGCGAGCAAGCTCTCGCATGAATTGAACACGCCGCTCGCCATTGTCCGGTCGTCCCTCGATAACTTAGAGCACGAGCCGTTGCCCGAGTCCGCGCGGATCTACGCCGAACGCGCGCGCGATGGTGCCGATCGACTTTGGGCCATTCTTCGGACCATGGCTGAAGCGAGCCGCATGGAAAAGGCGATCAGTGCGGCCGAGCCCGAGCCGTTCGAACTTGGGCAAGTGGTGCGGGGCTGCGCCGAGTCGTACCAGGCGCTCGCCGGCACACGCAAAGTGCATTTGATGCTGCCACAGGAAAAACTACCGTTCTATGGCGCGCCCGATTTGATTGCTCAAGCCCTCGATAAGCTATACGACAATGCCCGCGGGTTTACGCCTGAAGACGGTTGGATCCGGATCAAACTGTCGATCCGACCCGACGAGCAGATCGAAATCGCCGTGGCCAACTCGGGTCCGCCGTTGCCCGCGCGGATGCAGGAGAAACTCTTCGACAGTCTGGTCAGCGTGCGTGATGCGGGTAGTCTCAGAGCTGCGGGCGAGGTGCCGCATTTGGGTCTTGGGCTCTACATCGTTCGGTTGATTTCCGAGGCCCATCATGGTTTTGCCGAGGCCAGCAACCTGCCGCAGGATGCCGGCGTGGAGTTTCGCATCGTGCTGCGGGGCATGAATCCGTAACCGAGTCATCCCGAACCCGTCAGCTGCGCGGTTTTAAGTGCATCAATGCGAACGATCTGACATGCCAATGGGTCCCGGCGTACAATCGGCGCGCGAGACCCTGGATGCCTGCAGCGGCCTCCAATCGTGACAACAAGGAAATGACCATGGCCGGTGGTTGGGCCGCGGATGGCGCGGTGCAAGAACAAATTGATGCGTCGATTGCCGACGCGGTGGCGAAAGCCCGCGCGAATCTGACGCGTGGACCCAGTTTGAGTCATTGTGCCGAATGCGGCGAAGCCATTCCCGAAGCGCGCCGCCAGGCGGTCGCGGGGGTGCGGCTCTGTATCGCGTGCCAGGCTGAGTCGGATGCCGCACGCACCGCGCAGGCGGGTTACAACCGACGCGGCAGCAAGGACAGTCAGCTCCGCTGAACTGTGGGCGGCATCGGCGATTCAAACCGCTGCGGCTGACGGATGCGTATGCGTATGCGCGTACCAGACTGCGTGACAGGTTTTCGAGCGGTGGATGCTTCGATGTTTGGGCGTGGGCTCGGTTTGCCCGGTAGCAGAGCAATCCCACACCGGATCCAGTTCGGGGCGACGAAGCGCGAGGGTGTCTGTTGCGGCAGAACCACCGCTTCAGATGGCAGGGGGGAATGGTTTCCAGAAGGCTCCCAATCCTCCTCTCGTCACCCCGGACTTGATCCGGAGTGAGTTCGATCGCTTCGCCGCGACAGGAGGAAGCCTGCGTTAATCGGGGAGGGTCTCAATAAGTCCAACCTGGACTGTCAGACCCGCTTCGCCAGCAACTTTTCCAAAACACGCGCGGCAGCAAATAACCCGAAACTCGCAGTCACGGCAGTCGCGGCCCCGAGCCCGAGATCGCAGTCGATCCGGCCCGGCTGGCTGTTGTCGGGACGGATGCCGCAAACGGTGCCGTCGGCCTTGGGGTAGCGCACGTTCTCACGCGAGAATACGGCCTGAATGCCGAAATACCGATCGGGGTTGCGTGGCCAGCCGAACTCATCGCGGAGCTTCTTCCGGATCAGCGAGAGCAGGGCATCCTGCTCGGTCTTTGCGAGATCCCGGATCGTGATCTTGGTCGGGTCCGCACGCCCACCAGCCGAGCCGCTCATCAGCAGCGGTATCTTGCGACGGCGGCAATGCACAGCGAGTTCAACCTTGACGCGAAACGCATCGCACGCATCCAGCACAAAGTCGACGCGGTCATGGATCAATTCGGCCATGTTCGTCGGCGTCAGAAACGTTTCCAACACATTCAGCCGAATCTCTGGGTTGATGTCCCGAAGTCTCGCAGCCAGCACCTGCGCCTTGCTTTGACCAACGGTGCTCTGCAACGCAATCAACTGTCGGTTGATGTTGCTGACACACACCTCATCGGCGTCTACCAGCGTGATTTCGCCTATTGCGGAGCGCGCGAGTGCCTCAACCGCCCAGGAGCCCACGCCGCCCAGGCCAATGACGATGACATGCTTGCCCGCGAGCTCAGCAACACTCCCCGCCCCATACAGGCGGTCGATGCCGCTGAAGCGGTTCAGCCAGGACTCGGACAGGGGCATGGACATGGGCAATTCGCACGGAGCAGGAACCGCCTATTGTGCCAAGACCGACGGACGCCGCGAAACCCGGGCGGCGGCCCGGATGGTCGGTTGACACCCCTGGTTCAGCCGCGATTACTGAAACGGTAGTGGGCGACGAGCCATTCCGTGCCATCGCGATAGCCAAAGAGCTCGGCACACGCCATCCAGAACATCCGCCAGCGCTGGTGCCACAGTGCCGCGCGGTTTGCCCCGTACGTGTCGCCCATGAGCTTCAGGATGTCATCACGGTGACGGTCCTGGTTTTCCAGCCAGTGATTCGCGGTTTGCTGGTAGTGCCGGCCATTGACCTGCCATTGCGCCTCAATCTGCAAGTCCTTCTGGAACCAAAGCAGGGTGTCGGTTGCAGGCATCAGCCCGCCGGTAAAGAAGTGCCGCGCCATCCAGTCCTGATCGCCATCCGTTTCGAATGGGTAGCAGAGATACTGATGGCAGAAGATATGCACAAACAGCTTGCCATCGGCCTTCAGCCAGCGACTGATTCGGCCAAGCAACTGTTCGTAGTTCCGCATATGTTCGAACATTTCAATCGATACGCAGCGGTCGAATTGGCGTTCCGGGAGCTCCAGTCGATTGACATCGTTCGTAATGATGCGGACGTTTTGAAGCCCGCGACGCTTGCATTCGGACTCGATGTACTGACGTTGGCCGTGCGAATTGGACACGCCGACGATCCGCGCATTCGGCAGGCGCTCGGCCATGGTCAAGGTCATCGAGCCCCAACCGCAGCCGAGTTCCAGAATGCTCTGCCCGTCTTTCAGTTCGGCCCGTTCGAAATACAGATCAAGCATGGCGACTTCGGCTTGATCGAGCGTCTCGCGCCCGGTTGCGTAGTAACAGCTGCTGTACTTCAGCCGCTTGCCGAGCGCGCGCTGGAAGAATACCGGCGGCAGTTCGTAGTGCTGCACGTTGGCTGCCTCGGTCTCGATCGCAATGGCGCTCTGCTTCAGTTCGTCGATACGTGATTGCTTACGCAGCGACCAGTCGCCGGCGCGCTCCTGGCGCAGCCGGTCCCGGCACAGATTGCGGATCCCGAGACGCAACAGCGTGTCCGGCAACAGGCCTCGTTCCGCCAAACCGAGACCAGTCAGTAACGGCTCCGGGCCGGATAGTTCGAGCAGTCGGTCGGCAATCGTGGTCATGGTGTGTCCTGTTTCGGAAACCAAGGGAAGAACGAATTGGTGGTGCGCTGATAGGCGCGATAGTCATCCCCACGGGAGCGCAAGGCTTGGGCTTCGACATAGGGGATCCCAGTGATCCAGTTCAACGACACCCCCATCGCAACAAGGCCGAAAATACTGAAATACCAATAGGGCGAGCCGATACTGAGGACGACATACGTGAACCAGTGCAGCCACTCGAAGAAGTAATTGGGGTGCCGCGAATAGCGCCACAAACCGACTCGGCAGGTCTTGCCCTTGTTGGCTGGATGGCTCCGAAAGTGCGCAAGCTGGCGATCGGCGATGGCTTCGCCAAACATCGCGAGGAACCAAATCGCCAGTGCGGCACCGACTTGCACCAAGCTGTGCCGCTGCTCGTTCCACGCCACGGCCGCGAACGGCAGTGCGAACACCAGAACCAGCACGGCCTGGGCCATGAAGAATCCAAAGAATTTGCCCTGGTGACCGTGCCAATGCTCACGGAGGAATCGATATCTGCCGTCTTCCTCCTCATGCAGCACGCGGTGCAGAAGGTGGAGTCCGAGCCGGAAGCCCCAGAAGCCGCCACACAGGGCGAGTGCAATTCGCCAGGTCATTTCGCCGGTGCCGGCCAGGCTGAGATACAGCGCACTGACGCCGAGCAGCAGGGCCCAGGCCACATCCACAAAGCCCGCATTGCGGGTCCGCATTTGCAGGTACCAGATGGCCGTCATGACGAGTACGGCCAGCAGGAGCACTTTAATCAGCGCGATTCCGATCATACGAGCTCCTTAGCCGCGGTCTTGACGCGCGCAAGTTCTGCCAGCAACAAGAGACTGAGCGCCCAAGCCACGCCGATAACCAGCATCATGGCGAGCGTGCTCAATCCAAAAGACTCGACGGCGCCCAGTCGCGCGGCGCCGAAATAGGCAAGCGGGCCAAAGACTGCCCCGGACAGGAGTGCCAGCCAGCGCGTGCGCATCAGTGGCGCCAATGAATGATTGATCGTGAGCGCAAATCCCGCCCACATCAGCAGGATCCAAACCGGCGCCAATTCAGTGGACGGCAGCGCAGCGGCATAGCGAATCCATCCGGTTTGGGCAAACCCGGTTTCGATGATCATGCCGAGTGCGACTGCAACGCCAAGCAGGCGAAAGTCCTGCGCGCGCGTCGGTGAGTAACGCCACGTAAAGGCGATGAGTACGCCAAGCACGGGCAGCGCCGGCCACCAGAGCCCCTTGGCGGCGCCCAGCACGGCCGAAAACCAAAGGGCCTGAAACAACAACGCGTTGGCGAGGCGCATCACAGTTGCGGGTCCAGATCCGGCAAATAGGCGACACGGCGCGCACCCGGGCGCACGAGCAGCATCTGCACGACGCCGATCGAGCGCTCCAGGAAGCCGCCCTCACAGTAAGCCAGATACCAGCGCCACATGCGTTGGAAGCGCGTCGAGTAGCCCTGCGCGCGCACGGCGTCGAGCTGATCCAGGTAGCGCGCATGCCACTGCCGCAGCGTCTCGGCATAACTTGTCCCGAAGTCCTCCAGTTGGTAGAGCTTCAGGTCACTGACTTGTTGCATGGCGCCAATCATGGCCGAGATCGACGGAATGAAACTGCCGGGAAAAATGTAGCGCTTGATGAAATCGACCGCGCCGAGCGCCTGCCGATAGCGGTGGTCCTCAATCGTGATCGCTTGAATGACTGCCAGGCCGTCGGGCTTCAGTAGTCGCTCGCACTGCTTGAAATAGGTTTCCAGATACTGGTGCCCGATCGCCTCGATCATCTCGATCGACACCAGACGATCGAATTGCCCGGTGAGCAATCGGTAGTCCTGTTTCAGTACGGTGACGCGGTCGGTCAGCCCGGCCTCTTGGACGCGCTGGATGGCGAGCGCGTATTGCTCATCCGAAATGGTCGTCGTGGTGACGCGCGCACCATAGCGGCCCGCTGCGTGGAGCGCAAAACCACCCCAGCCGGTGCCGATCTCAACGACGTGCATGCCCGGCTTCAGATCGAGTTTTTTGCAAATGCGATCGAGCTTCCGCGTGGCGGCGACGTCGAGTGACTCATCGCGATGCTTGAAGATCGCCGAGGAATACATCAAGTTCTGATCGAGAAACAGCCGAAAGAAATCGTTGCCGAGATCATAGTGCTCGCTGATGTTCCGCTTGCTGCCCTTCAGGGTGTTTCGACGCAGCGCGCCAAACACACGGAGCAGGGCGGAGCCCAAGCTCGCAACGCCGCCTTCCATCGCGTCGAGCAAGTCGCGGTTCTGTACGAAAATGCGCACCAGCGCCGTCAGGTCGTCGGCGTCCCAAAGCGCACTCATGTAGGCCTCGCCGACACCGACGCTGCCGTTCTGGGCGACGTGGCGATAGAACGCCGGATCATGAATGTGCACCTGGACCCGCAGCGTCTCCTGGTTCGTTGCGGGCACGCCAAACCGACGTACCTCGCCCGCCTCATGCAGCACCAGTTCACAGCCTTGCAGCTGTGCCAGCATCGCATGGATGCGCTTTCTGAACAGACGCGTCCAATAGGTGTGAGGGCTGGGGTCCGGGCGCGCGTCGGTCGCTGCCGGCAAATGAGCGGTCATAGGGCTTCCTTCTTGGAACCAGGGTGATCGTAGACGGGATTACGTTTGCAGTAGATCAAGAGCGCCTGAAGGTGGATCGCCACCATCACTTTCAGTGTCATCCATGGAAAACGCAGTAGCGCCATCGCGAGATTGCGAGCAGACAGCGCTTGCCGCGTCATCACGAGCGTGGCATCGAACTGTCGATCATTGGCATCCAGAACATCCATGTGCACACGCAAATCGGCGTCGGGTTGCTGAAAGCGCCAGTTGTATCGCAGATCCATTGGCAAGAACGGCGAGACATGGAAGTCTTTGTTGAACTGCCAATGCCACGCGCTCTGGTGCCGCTCGGCCGCGCGGACCGGGAGCACGTAAGCGCGGCGTTCGCGCCACGGCGTATTGGTGATTTCCGCGACGATGCTGTGCAGCGTGACACCGTCTTGGTCAAAGCAGTAATAGAAGCTGACCGGATTGAATACATATCCGAAATAACGGAGATGCGTCAGTAACCGGATCGGCCCTTCGGGACGCTGACCGATCTGGCTCGCGACAGTCGTGCGGATTGCTTCGGCCAGGTCGGGGACCTCTGGCCGGTGATAGTCGTTCCGATGAAACGCTGCCAGATTCCGACGATTCACGCTCCACAACCAGCGATCGCGAAAGAGCGATGGCAGCTCGGCGAGGTCCAGATAGACCATGAACAGCGGGTACTGGAACGTATGCGCATGCGGGTGATACCGGCGATGCCGGATCTGCCCCACGTAGAGCGCGCTTGCGTCGCTCATGGCCAGCGGACGCCCAGGCCACGCGCCACGTCGACGGCGCTTCGCATTCCGTCCTCATGGAAGCCCCAGCCCCAATAGGCACCAGCAAACCAGATTCGATCCTTGCCATTGATCTGATCCCGCCGTGACTGCGCCGCGACCGCGTCGTGCGTGTAGATTGGGTGTTCGTAGCGCATGCGCGCAATGATCTTGTCCGGGTCGATCCGATCAGTACAGTTCAGCGTGACGCAAAAAGGTACCGGCGCATCCAGGGACTGCAGCTGATTCATGTGGTAAGTGACGGTGCACGGCTGCTCTGGTTCCGGGAAGATCAACGCGTTCCAGGCTGCCCAGGCCGTGCGGCGCTTGGGCAGCAGACGTTGGTCTGTGTGCAGCACGGTGTCGTTGACTTGATAGCGGATCGCCGACAAGACCGCGCGCTCGGTGTCGCTCGGGGCGGCGAGCAATGCCAGCGCTTGATCGCTGTGGCAAGCTAGAACGACCTGATCAAAGAGCGCCTCATCCGTCCCGGTCTTGACGGAGACGCCGGTGTCCGTCCGTTGCACATTCAAGACCGGCGCGTTCAGACGCACCGCCACCGACCAAGATAGGGTCAGCGCATCGATGTACCGCGACGACCCCCCTTTCACGACTTGCCAGGTTGGCCGATCACTCGTGCTCAACATCTGGTGGTTCGCCATGAACTGGACCAGATAGCGCGCTGGGAAATCCAGAATTTGCGTAGCGGGCGAGGACCAGAGCGCCGACGCCATCGGGATCAAATGGCGATCGCGAAACGCTTTGGAATAACGGCCGCGCTCCAGATATTCGCCCAGACTGGGCCCAGCGTCTGGCCAGTGCAAGAGCGCTGGCGCCTCGCGATAGAACCGGAAGATGTCGCGAATCATCAGCCAGTGGGCGGGCGACATGATGTTTCGCTTCTGACAGAACAGCGTGGGCACCGAGGTCGCGTTGTACTCGTAGCCGGTTGTCGCCTCGTGCACGCCGAAACTCATGACCGTGGGCTGCGTTGCAACTTTCAGCTCGTTCAGAAAGCGACTGAAAAGTGGGTAGTGCCCGGCGTTCATGACAATGAAACCGGAGTCGACCTCATAAGTCTTGCCTTGCACGGGAACGCTGTGCGTATGCGTGTGCCCGCCCAGGCGACTGCCAGCCTCGAACAGCGTGACCTGATGCTCACGACTCAATAACCAAGCGCTCGCCAGACCGGCGATGCCCGAGCCGACCACCGCAATCCTCACGACTGCACCCGACCAGCAAGGCGTAGCTCAGCCGGAACCGGCTTGAGATCCCACACCAATCCGAGCCAGCTCAGCATTTTCAGTCCGTAGTACGTGATATCGACCTCCCACCAGTAGAAGCCCTGACGGGCGGAGCCCGGGAAGTGATGGTGGTTGTTATGCCAGCCCTCGCCAAAGGTGATCAAGGCGAGCCAGAGGTTGTTGCGGCTGTGATCACGCGTCCGGTAACGGCGCTTGCCGAATTGGTGCGCGAGTGAGTTGATGGTCACGGTACAGTGGAAGAGCACCACGGTCGACACGAAGAAGCCCCAGATCAACATTTGGCTGCGGCTGGTGCCGAGCTCTGGATAGTGGGTCTGCAGGAACCCACCCAGCCAGAACAGGATCCAGGCGAGCCCGATTGCGATAAAGACATCGAAGCGGTCGATCAACTTGAGCTCCCAGAACTTTTTCCAGTCTGGAATGACACTCCAATCCGTCCGGAAGCCCGCGCGGGTCAGAAACCAGCCCATGTGGGCAAACCAGAAGCCCTTGGTGACTGGCGAATGCACATCGTGTTCGGTGTCGGAGTGGCGATGGTGGTTCCGATGATGCGCCGCCCACCAGAGCGGACCGCGTTGCACACTACTGGCGCCCAGCAAGGCCATCAGAAACTGCATCGGGCGCGATGTGCGAAAGGTCTTGTGCGAAAAATAGCGGTGATAGAACCCGGTGATGGCAAACATCCGAAGCGCGTACAGCAGCACGGCAACGCCAACGGCAATCCAGGACGCACCGACGAGACAGACTCCGACGATGGCGGTGACATGAAGTCCGATGAACGGGACGACGCGAACCCAATCGATCCGCATGGCATCGGCGTCGGCAGCGCCGCGGGAGTCGCTGGTGTCAAACCATTGCCAGAAGGAGCGGAGCAGTTGTTTCACGGACGAGACCTGTGTCATGGAGTCGAGACCCTCATTTTTTGACGAAAATCGTCAAGCAACCGTAAAGATTACGTATTCCGTGAAAACACGGATTCGCCGATGATTGTAGGCGGACGGTTGTGAAAGCGCGCGCAAAGCGGCGTCGACACGGGCGCATTGATTGCCAAGGATTCCTGACGACCGTGCGCCGGCGGCAACGCTCTGAGCTCGAATGGGCGCAGAAGCCAATATCCGGAAGGCGCTGGTTCAGCGCCAAGCCGCGACGCCGCCAATCAGTCGGCGGCGCTCAACAGGACTGGGTCCAAGTCCACTTTGGTGCGAATGGAGTTGCCGATGAAGCACGCCTTATGTGCGCGCTCGTGCAACTGCCGAAACAGCTCTTGATCCGGTTGCTTGTCGCCAGAAAAACGGACTTTCGGGCTCAAGACCGCGCGTACGACGGCGGTTTGCCCTTCCGGATTTTGGCCGAGTTCGCACACCGCTTCATCAGTGTAGTGCTCGATGACGTAGCCACGATTCGCCGCGACTGCGAGGAAGGTCAGCATGTGGCAGGACGCGAGCGCCGCCAGCAAGAGTTGCTCGGGATCAGCCAAATCTGGATTGCCGTTGTAGCTGGCTGCCGATGACGCCCCAATCTCCTGGCCGCCAGCAAACCGGACGCGATGATCGCGCTGATAATTGTTGCGCTCAAATGTGGCGCCGTCGCGGGCCCAACTTGCCGTGATCCGATGTTCCATAGTCACCTCTAGAAATCCCGGATCAGAATGCTACCGAGTGTCCGCCACAGCAGCAATGAAATCCGCGCGCAGGCGGCCTGTGCCTATGGCTGATCCGACGGTGCCGAGGTTGCCTTTTGACGCTGCAATTCGAGCACCTTCGCATCCTTCAGAAACGCGTAGTAGCTCAGACTGACCGCATTGATCCATCCGGCCCAGCCGTTCAGCAGTTGCCGTTTGACGATCAGTTGTTTCAGCAGCACCAATGGGGGATAGAACACGAGACGCAAGGGCAGCAATGCCGAGGCGCGTTCGAGTCGGGCCGCGGCCATGCCGCTGGAATAGCGATTGATCTTCTCCACTTTGCGATACAAGTCGGGCTCGCCCCAATGCAGGATCGGCGCATCAATCAGGCCGATACGACCGCGGCTTTCTGGCGCGGCATGGATCGGGTCATTGGACATGCTGATCAGGCGTCGATCAAACAGGCGCAGATGCCGGTTGTGCTTGCTGCCGGGATGCTGCCATTGCCAGAACATGCGCTCGCGCCGGGCGATGCGGTACGCATCGCACATTGGTGCCATGAGCGTGGCTTGAATCTGGGCGGCCAGAGCGGGCGTCACGGCTTCGTCGGCGTCGAGCAGCAGCACCCAGTCGTGGCTGGCGGCGTTGATTGCCGCGGCCTTTTGGGGCCCGTAACCCTGGAATGGTTGGCTACCGATTCGTGCGCCGGCCGCGAGCAGGAGTTCCAACGTTTGATCCGTGCTGCCTGAGTCCAGCACATAGACTTCGTCGGCAAAGCGGACTGATTCGAGCAATGCCGGCAACGTATCGGCATTGTTGAGCGTCGTGACGACGACTGAGAGCGGTTGCCGCATATTCAATCCCGATCCGGCCGTGCAAGCTGTGCCAGCCAGCACGCGAGCATCAGAATCAGCAAGGTCCCCCAGAAACTCGAATACACCGCAAAGTGCGTGTTGATCGGAAACAGCATCGAGATCAACGCCAAGGCTGCGGGTCGTCGATCGTGCTTTGGCGCGTCCGCCAATTGCCGCGACTTCGCAATGAGCAGGATGGTTGCAACCAGCCAGATCAGCAAGCCGATCAGCCCGGTCTCTGAGCCGATCTCCAGCACGATTTGGTGGGCATGAAACGCGCCGACATCATCGCCATCGGTGAGCCAGCGGTCGTCCTTGCCGGCGTAGTCGGCATAGGCATATCGAAACGCCCGCACGCCGACGCCGTTGACCGGATGTGCTTCCATCATGCCCAGGGCCGCACGCCAGATGGGCAAACGGAACGCGAGCGCATGGTCGATCGCCGCTTCGGAGCCATCAAACGCGCGCGCGGTGCGATGCACGCGCTCGGCGAACGAAGGCGATACCGCATACAGGGTGGCCGCCGACCCCATACCCAGCAGGGCGAGGCCGAGCAGCGACAGCAGATACGCGCGCCGACTGACCACGACATCGCGCAGCAGCAGAATCGTTGTCAGCCCGAAACTGATCCAGCCGGCCCGAGCCCCCGCCAATAGCACGACAACAGCCGCGAGCAGCCATGCCAGGCTGGCTGCAGCACGGCCATAGCGTTCGAGCGCCGGCAACACCAGAAACGGGAAGATTGCCGCCAACACTGGGCCGAGCTTCAGGTTCTCGCCGAAGAGGCCACTCAGACGATCGGCCTGCAGTGGCCCGCCCAGACTCGTGCCGACACTCGCCTGCACCAGGGCGTCGAGCACGAGGATGCCAGTCAGCGTCGCGAACCCGACGCGCAATTGGGCGCGAGCCTCAGCGCTACGAAGGCTTTCGCGGCAGAACCACAAAAACGACAGATAGCGGAGATCGAGAGCGGCCTCGGACCAGGATTTCATCGCCACCTGGCTGTCGAAAGCAGAGACGAATTCGGGCAGCCAGTAACCCAGAAACGCGATCAGTATGACGGTGAGGAGCGTGTCGGTCCGAAAGCTGGTCGGATTCTTGATCAGATCGGCCATTCCGATCAGCGCGCCGATCAGAATTGGCAATTCACTGGCGCGCCCGAACGGCAACAATGCCAGCACCGACAGCAGGAGTAGAACGCGGACATTCATGCGGTGCAGAGCAGATCTCGATAGACCGTCAACGTGGCGGCTTGCATGTCGGCCAGACGATAGCGGGAAAAGGCGGGAACGATCGGGCGGTTTTGCACTACTTGCAACGTGACGTTGCCGAGCGCCTCTGGATCATCGTGCGCCACCAGTCCAACCGGGAATAACTCACGCAGCAATTCGCCGGCACCGCCATGGTCAAAGCCGACGACGGGAACACCGAGTTGCAGCGCTTCGACGACCGTTCGACCAAACGCCTCTGGTTTCGTAGACAGCTGCAACACGGCGTGGCTCGCGGCAAAGACATCCCGGACATCGGGTCGCGGTGGGGTCATCACGACTTTCGCGCCGATGCCGAGCGCAGTGGCAGTTGCGACAAGTTGTTCGGTGTAGTGGTCGCGGCCGTCTTGTTGCGCGCCGAGCATGATCAGGCGGGCGTCCTGCCCCTGTTTGATCAGATTGGCCAACAGGTGCAAGGCCGTTTCATGACCTTTCAGCCGCGTGCCGCGGCCGGGCAGGCACAACCAGGGGGCTGGTCCAGCAAGGCTTGGATACGCCGCCACAAAGCGTTCTCGCCAATCGGCGCTCGTCTGGTAGCCATGGGGAAATTGGTCTGGATCGATACCACGTGGAATCAGCACGAGCTTGCCCGGATTCGTTTCGGGGTAGTGCTCCAGCACATAGCGGCGCACCGTATCGCTGACCACGATGACCCGTTCGCCGCACAGCATGATGCGACTGTAAGCGCTCGGCGAGTTCAGGCCATGAACGGTGCTGACCAAGCGCGGCCGACGACGCTTTGGCAATGAGCGCCACGCCAGCCACACCATCCAGGCCGGCAGACGCGAGCGGACGTGGACGATATCGAAGTCGCCGCCCGCCAGAAGGCGCCGCAAGCTCGGGAGTTTCGTCAACGTAAGCGGCGACTTGGCCCCAAGATCGAGCGTGATGTGTGCAGCGCCCAATTGGGTCAGCGGAGCGACCATCCGCCCGCCCGCCGACAGGACCGTGGCGCGGTGACCGGCGCGGACCAGGGCGTCGGCAATCTCAAGGGTGCCGCGCTCGACGCCTCCTGCATTCAATGCTGGCAAAACCTGCAGCACATGCATCGTCAGGTGTCCGAATGCGGTCCAAAGTGCCCAGACGGGGCGGGTGTTGTTGATTCTGGCTTGGCCCAGATCGAACAACGGCCCGAACGCCAGTGCGTGTCGGGCCGCTCAGGACCAGAAGTCCTCACCATCTCGGTGGTCGCTCAGTCAACCAGACGGTAGCTGGCGCCGCAGTAAGGGCAAATCGATGTCCCTTCGGTTTCGACCGGCAGATACACGCGCGGATGCGAGTTCCAGAGTTGCATCTCAGGGCTCGGACAAGACAATGGCAAATCGGCGCGCCTGACCGTGTACTCGCGTGTGGTACTGGCCTGCGCGGTACTGTTGTCGCGGCGCACGCTCATGGGAACAGCCCGGCGAAGTAGGCGGCGGCGAGCGCCGCAGCACCGAGCAATCCGCCAATCGCGACCCATTTGAACGACCCGCCGCCACTGCTTGGGTTCTGCGCGGCCGCTGCTTTGACCGGCTCATGCGGTTTGGCCGCCTGCGCCTGCATTTCGAGGTGCGGCGCAAAGACATGAAAGCGCACAGTATCAAGGCGCAGCTCATCGCCATGCTTGGCCAAGCCGGTGTGTACCCGCTTGTCGTTGATGAACGTGCCATTGGCAGAGCCCAAGTCCTCGATCGCGATGCCGTCCGGCATCACTTGGACTTTGGCATGAGTCCGCGAAATCTCATCGGCAGGGATCGAAATGTCGCACTCGGCACTACGACCGATCGTCATGGCCCCATAAATCGCAAACGTCTTGCCGAAGGTGCTGCCTGAGACGCCGCGCAGCATATAGCGGGGCAGGGCTTGCCGAACGCGGGTGCGCCCGTCCTCGGTTTCTGGTTCTTTGCCGGCCGCGGCCGCAGCCGGTGCGGCACCAGCGGCAGGCGCCGGCGCTGCGGCCCCCGCCATGACGCGCGCGCCAATCTTGCCAAACAACACGATATCGCCCGGCTTGATCGGGGCGTCCGCCATGACCTGACGGCCATTCAGGGCCACGCTATTGGCCGCATTGACCACCTTGATGGTCGCCGACTGCCCGTCGAAGTGCACATCGCAGTGATGCGATGCGATGCCCGGGGCCATCAGCAGGATTTCATTGCCTGTGGCCGACCCAACCTTGTTGACACCACGCTTGAGATCGACGGCCGCATGCTCGCCGTTTGGGAACTGCAGTTTCATGAACACTCCGAGGGTGAAGCTTATGTTTGTTGCTGCCGCAGGTTTGACGTCGAGCAGGATTCGCGCCAAGTCGACCGGCAGCTTCCTCACGAATCTGGAATATCGTTTTCAATCAGTCGCTTGGCACGACCTGTTAAGTGAGATTCCAGAGCCGTGGCGGCTCAGTCGATTTCGCGCAGCACCCGGAATCCAACCGAGTTGTATCCCGTGTCTGCATCAAAACCGGTGCTCATGGTAGGTGTCAATTGATCCTTGGTGCTAACCCAGCCGGTTCCCATCGCTAACCGCCGGTCGCACTTGGTGTCGCAGTCTGAGACCCATTCACGAACGTTACCGACCATATCATAAAGCCCCAGCTTGCCCGGCTCAAAGCGTTTCACGCCGGCGGTGTGCACAAATCCGTCTTTACAGGCCAACGCGTCGCGTTCGCGATACTCCCCGGCGTAGCTTTGATCGGCCAGGTTGGCCTTGCAGTTGCTGCCATCGCTGCTGTTGGCAGCCAGCGTGCGCCATTCTTGCGCTGTCAGCAGGCGATAGCGCTTGCCGGTCTGTTGGCTCAACCAATCGACAAAGCCTTTCGCATCGTCAAAGTTCACGCAGACGACTGGTTGTTGATCGGATTGGGCAAAACCCGGGCTTTGCCAGGTGCGTTGCTTGGAACTGGAAAAGATGCCGCCTTCGCGGTCGCGACAGGACGGCCTGAGGGCACGGGTACGCGAACCACTGGAGGCCCAGAACGCCTTGAACTCGCCAACGCTAATCTCGGCGCGACTGACCGCGGCGCGTTTCTTGCCGAACGAAACGACCACGAGCTCGGGGCCAGTCACGGTATTGGCCTTGTCGAGGAACAGGAAACCGGGCTTGCCAAGCGTGGGCGCCCGTTTCAGCCCTTTTTGGGCATCGGCATTGGTGGGGTCGATCGCCAGGGCCTGCTGGTACGCCTTGGTGGCGGCGGCTTCGTCCCAACGGGCTTCAGCCGTCCGTCCGGCGTCCAAAGACTTGCTGACGAGGCTGGCGCGCGGACGCATGACCACCGTGCGGATGGCACCGCTTGGATCATAGGCGTCGGCCAGATCGAGCGCGAGGTTGCCCATCGCCATGAATTCACTCAAGTTGCCCTCGGCGAGCTTCTTGTCAGCGAGTTCGACAAACTTCTTCGCGACATTCTGCAGTCCTTCGATGGCGCGGGTGTTGTTGGCGTCGAGCTTCAAGACCAGTTTGTACCGGTCGATCGCATTGCGGCCAGGCGGTTGCGACAGCCGCAGTCCCTTCAGATCATTGCCAGCGAGCCACAGGTTTTGCTCGATTGGATTGACAACCGTCGCGTTCAACACCAGCGCCATGGCCGGATCATCAGCGGCCAGCGTATTCTCGTCCTCCGGAACGGCCTCGGTGGGATCGAGCTGCTCGCCGGACGACGGTTCTGGCTTTGGTTTCGGCTTCGATTCTGGCTTGAGCGGCGAGATCAGCGGTGCGTCCGGGTTGGTCGGTGCAGGCAACTCGGTAAATTTCTGTAGGCCCCAGAGCCCCAGTGCGGCGACGACCAACAAGGCAACCATGCCAAGGCTGATCATCAGCCAGGGACGTTTGCTGCCGGATTCGCTGACAGCTTGCTCGCCACTCTGAGCGCGCGGCTTGGGTTGCGGCAGCGGGTCTAACAACGGCACCTGATCCGGATTGCTCGGAACCATTGGTGTGGTGGCATTGACCGGTGTCGGCATCACGACGGTGGAATGCTGCGACGTGCGCGGCAACGGGTCGGCGTGATGGGTGCCGGTCAATTCGTGTTCGACCCGGGCGAGTTCCAGCAGGAACTCGTCGGTGTTCTGGAACCGCTGGCCCGGGTCCTTGGCCATGGCTTTGTCAATCAGTGTCTGCCAGATCGTCCGATTGGCCGGCAGGCGCGGAACGGGTTCAAACACGTGCGCATACGCAATCGCAAACCCGTCTTCGCCGGTGTAGGGAGGGTTGCCCGTCAGGGCCTCGAAGCACGCGGCGCCCATCGAATAAATGTCGGAGCGGCCATCAACATCGCCGCCGCGGGCCTGCTCCGGACTCATGTAGTGGCTGGTTCCGACACTGACTCCGGCATTCGTGATCCGCGAGGTCTTGGACACCGTCCGCGCGATGCCAAAATCCGTCAGTACCGGGTTGTTGTTGATGTCGTACATGATGTTGCCGGGCGCCACATCACGGTGCACGAAACCGCGCTGATGTGCGTATCCGAGGGCCCGGGCCACGCCGGCGAACACGCGCAAGATTTCCTGATCGGTGACGCCGTCCTTGATCCGCTGGAAAAAGTCGCCATTCGGCAGATGCTGCATCGAAAAGTAATGCAGTTTTTCGGGCGTAATGCCGACGTCATAGACCGCGACGATATTTGGGTGTGACAAGGAGGCGAGGGTGCGCGCCTCTTGCATGAATCGTTTCGAGAAGGTGGCGTCGGCCACCATTGCCGGATTCATGACTTTGAGCGCCACTTCGCGCTCAAGCGAGGTCTGGACCGCCAGATACACCGTGGCCATGCCGCCGACACCGATTTCTTTCTTGATCAGATAGCCGGGAACCTGGATCACAGTCGCATGCCACTTTGAAGACGAATGGGCCCGATTGTAGTGACCACAGCCGACAAATATCACCTTCTTTTGACTGGATTTTCGGTTCGGCGATCGTTCGGGCGGTCTGGACTCACGGTCGATCAGGACACGTTTCGTTGCACTGCGGCAAGACGTGGATGTGAAAAACATGTATTCATATGGGGTCCGTCAGCCTTGGAGGGCAGTGTGGTCCGACGGAACTAGTCCCCGATCATTCGTGGTTGGCCCGTGCCAGCACAATTTGATTGTGGGTCGGAGGTAGCAGCCAGACGGGAAGGCTGGCAGTTATCTGGCACTCGCGCAGCGGCGCGCAGAGTGACTGGGTTGAAACCGCAAACAGGTGAGCGTGCATATAAGCACGCCGCGAAGAGAACAATAATCAGGAACCAACGCATGAAGATGACCACCGGCAGTAAGCTGGGAGCGCTCGCTCTCGGCCTCAATCTCCTCTTGTCCGGGCCAGTGCTGGCGCAGATCGCCAACAACCGGCCGGCTAATGTGTCTTTCAGCATTGTGCAGAGCCGAGGTGTCGACACCACAGTCGACTACGCCGCTCTGGCCAAGGTCGGCCCATGGGACGATCGCAACTACCAGCTGACCAAGGACGACCTGAAGTACCTGTCTCCCAATGAGGCCGAGGCAATCATTGCGATTCCGGCGTTCTACCGGGTCGAAATGCGCAAAGCCAATGAGCGCTTGCCAACGTCCGGACCAGCACAATACCCGCGTTCTGCGTTGCAGGGCTTCCTGGCCAAGTACAAGGGTTACGAAATCAACGGCGTGCAACACACCTCGGTGAGCCGGACCGAAGCGGGCGCCTACGAGTTCATGACGAGCACGCGCAACAACGACGTGTCGCCGAACTTCCTGTCGGGCACCGAAAAGCGCGTGACCACTCCGGCCGGCGCATCGGAATCGGCAGTGGCCGTGAATCCAGTCAATTCGAACCTCGTGATCGCCGGCACCAATGGCCCGGGCTCGGGCCAGAAGATGTGGCGTTCGTCCGACGGCGGCGTGACGTGGGTTGGGCCGACCTCGCTCGCCAGCACCTGCTGCGATCCGACTGTAGCCTGGTCGCCTAATGGCGCCACGGCCTATGCCGGCGCGTTGTCGACGGTAGTGGGCAGCGGCACCAACGTGCTGTTCTATCGCTCAACCGATAACGGCGCGACCTGGACGCTGACCAAGACCCTGTCGACCGGTAACGTGTCGGACAAGGAATACATGCATGTCGATACGTACGCGAGTTCGCCGCGTCTCGGCTACATCTACATGGCCTGGCACGAAAACAACGTCCAGAAGTTCTCGCGTTCGGCGGATGGCGGCACCACCTGGCTCGCCTCCAACCTGACGATCGACAGCGCCAGCCGCGGTATCGGCTCGGATCTGATGTCAGATAAGAACGGTAACGTCTACTTCGTGTTCCCGACCACCTCGGGTGGCAGCAACGCCAAGCAGATCCGCGTCTCGAAATCGACCGACGGTGGCAGCTCGTTTGCCGCAGCCGTCACGGGCGCGACGCTGAACGCCGACTTCGACTTCCCGATTCCGGCGATGGAATCCCGCCGTGCGTTCGTCTACGTGTCCTGTCAGGCCGATACCACTGGTGGCGCGTTCGCCAACCGGTTGTACTGCGCCTACACCGACACGAACACGGCCGAAAACAACACCACGGCCAGCGCGAACCACTCGGTCATCAAGGTCATCCGTTCCAGCGACGGTGGCGCCACTTGGTCGAACAGCTACGGTCACGAAACCGGCAACATCAGCACGGTTGACCGTTTCAACCAGTGGCTGTCGGTCGACAATCAGGGCCGCGTCTTCGTGGCGTACTACGACACGCGTAACAGCTCCAGCCGCTCGGGCGCCGACGTTTACTATTCGGTCTCGACCGACGGTGGCGTGACGTTCTCGGCCGGCACCCGACTGACGACGGTGACGTCGAAGAACATTGCCAATGCCAACGAGTGGGGCGATTACAACGGTATGGACATGGTCATGAATGACATCATGGCGATCTACACCGACAACCGCGACGAAACGGGCGGCACGGCTGAATCCGTGGACGTCTACGTCAAGGGCGGGTTCGCACCGGCTCCGGGCGGCAACGTGGCTCCGACCGCGAACTACTCGTTCTCGACGTCGGGCCTGACCGCGACCTTTACCGACAGCTCGACCGACTCCGATGGCACGATCGCCTCGCGCTCCTGGAACTTCGGTGACAGCACGACCTCGACCGCCACGAATCCGAGCAAGACCTATTCGGCTGCGGGCACGTACAGCGTCGTCCTGACCGTCACGGATAACGGTGGCTTGACCAACTCGATCACCAAATCGGTGACCGTGTCGAGCGCCGCCAACGTGGCTCCGGTTGCCAACTTCAGCTTCACGACCTCGGGCCTGACCGCCACGTTTACCGACAGCTCGACCGACTCGGACGGCACGATCGCATCGCGCTCCTGGAACTTCGGTGACAGCACCACGTCGACCGCCACCAGCCCAAGCAAGACCTACACGGCCGCTGGTACGTACAACGTGACGCTGACCGTGACCGACAACGCCGGTGCAACCAACAGCAAGACCTCGGCGGTAACGGTGACCGCTCCGGGCGGCACGGTGCTCAGCAATGGTGTGGCCGTGACAGGTATTGCAGTCGCTACGGCGGGCAATTCGGCGAACTACACGATGGTCGTGCCAGCCGGCGCCACCAACCTGTCGTTTGTGACCTCGGGTGGTACGGGTGATTCCGACATGTACGTCAAGTTTGGCGCCGCTCCGACTGATACGGTCTACGATTGCCGTCCGTTTGCCTCGGGTAACGCGGAAACCTGCTCGTTCGCAGCCCCGTCCGCCGGTACGTACTACATCCGCCTCAAAGCCTACTCGGCCTTCTCGGGTGTGAGTTTGGTCGGCAGTTACACGACTGGTGGCGGCAGCACGCAGACGTACTCCAGCAGCACGGTGTTCAACATCACCGACAACACCACGATCAACTCGCCGATCACGGTCTCGGGTCGTACGGGTAATGCTCCGGCCACGGCTTCGGTCTCGGTCAACATTACCCACACCTACCAGGGCGACCTGAAGGTGGACCTCGTCGCGCCGGATGGCACCCTGTACAACATTCACAACCGCACGGGCGCCGGCACGGACAACGTCATCAAGACGGTGACCCTGAACCTGTCCAGCGAGTTGTTGAACGGTACGTGGAACATGCGCGTGCAGGACGCTGGTGCCGGTGACGTCGGCACACTGAACTCCTGGTCAGTGACGTTCTGATCAGCGTCGAAAATCGTGATGCAACCCGGCTGGTCGGAACCGGCCGGGATTGTTCCAACGATTCAGGAAGCGTTTTTGACGACCGGCCGGGCGATTGCCCGGCCGGTCGCGTTTTGGGCCCGCTGCGGATCGGTTCTCCATCCTGGACCCGTTTCTAGCCGAATTGTGTGCCTGAGCGCGAACTGAACCAAGTCTGGCAAACCCCTGGCTCGGGCAGATCGAAACATCGCCCGGTGATGAGCAGAACTCGTGAACGCGTGTAACATTCGTTCATGACAGGGATTCGTACATGGATGCTGCCAATTGGCGCGTGCCTCAGCTTATGGCTGGGTATGGCGTGCGCGGCTGTCACGTCCAGCGAACCCCCGGCGATTGCGGCCCTTCGCGCCAATCGCGCGGCAACGGTAGACGTGTTGGAAGCCCAGGCAATCCAAGCCGAACGCCGGGCCACGGACCCAGTGAACAAGGCCTGGGCCAAACTGGCGGTCGCTGAGTTTGAAGACGAGCAAGAGCATCCGGAGCGCGCTCAGGCCATGCTCTTGGATTTGCTCAAAGATGCAAGAGTCCTGTCGCTTCGTGATCTCGAATTTGCGGTGCTGACCCGGTTGGCCAGCATGCTCGGCAATCGTGGCCGTACCGAGGAGGCGTTGCAATACATCGATCGGATGAATCTGATTGCGAACGCCTTTGATCATGCTCCGTGGCGCGCGGAAGTGCACTATCAGCGCGGTGTGCTGGATCGGAAGGATGGCCGGCCCGAACTGGCGATTCGGCAGTTTCAGAAAGCGCAAGCGCAATTCGAGGCCGCCGGTGACGCGCTGGGTGTGGCGCACACGCAGAATGCCATGGGCATGATCTTTGGCCGCATCGGTCGGTTTGCCGAGGCCAGGTTGCAGCACAATGCCGCATTGGAAGCGGCAACCCGCCTGGGCAACAAGCAAGAGATGGCGCGCAGTCACCGCTTGCTCGGTAACCTGTACCGGAATCTGGAGGATGAGGAGCTCGGTGCCGAGAACATGGTCCGTGCGCTCGGCATGCTCGAACCCCGCGATCGCCGCGAAGGCATTGCGCTGCGCGGCGAGCTCGGCAAGTCACTGCTTAATCTGGGTCGGATCGGCGAAGCGGAGCGCTATGCGATGACCGCCGCCGAGGATGCTGAGGCGTCAGGCAGTCCGCCGAACAAAGTCAATGCATTTACGACCCTGGCCGAAGTGCGGCTCGCGCAAGGCCGGATGGACGAGGCCAAAGAGTGGTCCGACCGTGCCATGCAGCAATTCAATCAAGTCGCGCTGCGCGATCAGGTGTTGCTCCGGTTGTCGCAGCTGCATGTGTTGAGCGAATTGGGCGACTATCAGGAAGCACGGAGCCAAGGCGGCCGAACGGTTTACGATGCCCGCCGCCTGGGGGACAAAGTTCTGGAGCGCGAGGCGCTTGACCAGTTGGCGACGGTGCAACTCGCGCTGGGTGATGCCGAAGCGGCGTTCGAGTCGCGCAAGGCTCACGGCGAACTCGATCGCGAACTGTCACTGGAAACGGCCAGCCGCAAGATTGCTGGATTGCAGGCCGACCTCGATCAGGCCCGGGTCGAAGCCGAGAAAAAGCTTCTGGAGCGCGACAACCAGATTCAATCATTGCGAATTACGCGCCAACGCTGGGCCGGCATCGCACTCGCGTCGGCGTTCTTCGCGGTCCTGGGCGGGCTGGCGTTTGTGTCGTTCCGGTTTCGCGAATCGCAGCGGCTCAATGCTGAACTCAAGGCCAGTCGCGATGAATTGTCACGACTCCATACGGCCTTGGTTGAGACGGCGGCCGCGCTGGACCGTGCGGCAAACACCGACAGCCTGACCCAATTGCCGAATCGCCGCGCGACGATGAACGTCCTGGATGGCGTCATGCAACGCTTTCGCACGGAGGGCCAAAGCGTGGCGCTCGTGCTCTTGGACATCGATCGCTTCAAGGCCATCAACGACACCTATGGGCACGCCGAAGGCGACCGCGTTCTGCAAGAGATGGCGGCGCGCTTGCGGCGCCTGTTACCACCGGAAGCGCATGTTGGCCGTTGGGGTGGCGAAGAGTTCTTGGTCGTCTTGAGCGGCAATCTTGCCACGCATGCGCCACGCATCGTCGAGGACGTGCGTGAGCGTTTGGCGGAGCAAGCTTTTCAGACCAGCCAAGGGCCGATCAGCGTGACTGCGAGCTTTGGTCTGGCCCGCCTCAACAGCCAGGAAACCTCCGGATTGGTCAGCGTCTTGGCGCGGGCCGATCACGCCCTGTATCGCGCAAAGGCCCTGGGCCGCAATCGCATTGAAGCCGTTTGAAGCGGCGCCCAGTGCGCTCAAAGCCCTGCCATGACCTGACACGCTGTATTCGGATCCCGGTCTTCGCCGCGGCCGACTAGGTGCTGGACTCAGCGTGGGCCTGAACGTCCAGATTGGCTTGATTCAGGCGCGTCTTAAATCGGCGCCCCCGGCGGAATGCGAGGCAGCGCACGCAGCGGCACGCGCGTCGGATCGTCCAGATAGCGCCGGATGAGACTGGCCGCAGCGCTCGCGTCGGCGTCCTGCCGACCCATCTGTTCCAACGTTTCCGTCAACTGCCGGAGTTGCTGGCGCCATGTTGCCGCTACCTCCGCATGCAAGAGGCCGCTCTGCAACACTTGCAAGGCGCCATCAAGACAGGTCCAGTTGCGCGTGGTCTGCAGTGCCCGATCGGTGCCCTTGGCGTGCCGTTCAAGCCACGATTCGCGAATCAACTGATCGAAGACCAACTCGGGGCCCGGGCTCGCCGAATCGGCCGCGTGCTGCCAGGCCATGCGATTCAGTCGTTGCGGATCGAGCGCAAACTGCAGGACCACGGCGGTGGCAACCCGACCCGCCTCGATCGGATCAAACATTGGCAGCATCTGCGAGTCGAAATCTTCGGGTGATTTGGCATAGTCGTTTGCGGGCGGATTCAGCGTGGCCAACGTACGTTCGGGCAACCGCAGGATTCCCACATCGAGGGCGGTCGTCAGCGCCGCCAACGCGCGCGCCTGGGTGTCGGCCGGAACGGCGCGAGCGGTCCAGTCCGAATCGGCGATGGTGCCGTACCGATATTCCGTGCCGCCCAAAAGACGCGCCACCGCTTCGGTTTGGTATCGATGCAATAAGTAGATCGGAACCAGCCGGCGCGCGGCCTCGCCGTTCTGACGATCCGGAGGCAGGGCCCCGTCGGAAAAGCGCCGTAGCGCCCGCTCGCGTGCCTTCATCATGGCAAAGAAGCCTGTCAACGGATCACCGGGCACATCCCAAAGCAACCCTTCCGCATGTGCGTCTCCCGGCGCGCGGGCATCGGGATCGGATACGTAGTCGTAGCCTTTGCTGCGGATCTCCGCGCGTAACGTGGCGAGACGACTGGCCTCGTCCGCTATCGGGAATTGACTGTATGCATGTGCGACCAGGAATTTGTCCCACGTCCCCACACCGCGACCATAGGGTTGATCGAGACGAATGCCGTCCGCGCCATCAAAGCGGAACTGTGGATGCGGATAGTCGAGCACGGACCCGTCGCCGTTGCGGCTCGCGGCAAAATTGTGTGCAAAGCCCAGCGCATGACCGACTTCATGGGCGGCAAGTTGCTTCAGCCGGTGCAGGGCCATGTTCAGGGCTTCCTGCTTCAGTGCGGGATCCGCGCCAGCGCGATACGGTGCGAGCAGACCCTCGGCGATCAAGAGATCCTGGCGGACGCGCTGCGAACCCAGGTTGACGTAGCCTTTGATGATTTCGCCGGTACGCGGATCGATCAGCCCGCCGCCATAAGACCAGCCGCGTGTCGCGCGATGCGTCCAGGTGATCGTGTTGAAGCGGACATCGCTCATCGACATGCCGGCCGGCGCCAGTTCGGCACGGAAGCCATCAATGAAACCGGCGGCATCGAACGCGTCGCGCCACCAATTGGCGCCTTCGAGCAACGCCGAGCGGATGGGTTCTGGTGTGCCGCGGTCGAGGTAGAACACAATCGGCTTCTTGACCGGGCTCCGAGCCAAAGCGGGATCGGTCTTTTCAAGCCGGAAGCGGGGTTGAAAGCGTTGCTCTAGTGGGGCATCGATGGCCTGTGCGAAGTCGTAGCGACCAATGCTGAAACCGCCCGATGCCGGGTGGTAGGCGCGCGAACGGAATCCGGCTTCGGGCAGTCGGATCAAGCTCAGGCGCTGCGTAATTGACAGACTTTTCGGGTCGGCTGCCACTTGCTGGACGAATGGGCCCTCACCGCTGCCGCTGAAGGTCAGCAGGCCCGAGAGCTCGACGTTGTTCGGGAACGTCTGGCAGGCGTCCGGCAGCAGGCTGCTGCGGTCCGCATCCAGACTGTGCGGTCCTTGTCCGGTGAGTTTCAGCCGATCCGCCACGCCGTGCAGGTCGAGCTTGACCAACCCGGACACATCCACCAACTGTGCGGCCGGCGCGCGTTCGCTCTTGATCAACTCGGTTGACCATAGCACCGCTTCCGCGAACGCTTCGGTCGCCGCCCGGGCTTCGTCGCGATCACTGGTGTGGGCCAGAAACTTGGTGTTCTCCTGGATCAGCAGCACCCTCTTGCCGACGCGCTGAAACCGGACTAATCGCGGCTCACCGTTCTGCGCCCGATCCAGACCCACATCGTTCGAACCGAGCGCATGTTCGATGGTGCTGACCATGAGCAAGTCGGCCGGTAAATCGGCCACGTCCATCAGGACGCGACCTTCGTCGACGTCAACATGCAATGGCAACAGACCAGCATGAAGCACTGTGCCCGCGAGCGGGTCCTTCGGCGCATCCGACGCGCGGACGTTGGTGCCAACCAAGAGGCTTGGCAGCAGCAAGAGGAAACCTGCGGCCATGCGCAGTGAACAGCTGTGACTCATTGGACCATCCCGAAGCGGCTGGGACTGCCTTTATGCCGCATCCGGTTTCGGTAATCCAGGGTCGTCGGGATTTGGTTCCCAAAGTTCAAGGAGAACCCCTTCCGGGTCGACCACGTAACCGAACTTGCCGTTTTCGGAGTCCTCGCGGCGGTCCAGCACCGAAACGCCTTGCTCGCGAAGTTGGGCGAGCAGGCCGTCCAGATCATCCACGCGGAGATTCACCATGAACGGCTTGTCACTTGGTTGGAAATACTGGGTGTCAGCCGGAAAGGGCGACCAGACCGAATACGTGAGTTGCGTCGGTCGCGCGTGATCGCGCAACAGAAACATGGCGCCTCCCCAGGCTTCGGTCGGCATTCCGAGATGCTTGTGATACCAGTCCGACAGCGCGCCCGGTGCGCCGGCCTTGAAGAACAATCCGCCTAATCCGACTACTTTTGCCATGACATGCTCCGTCTGCCGTGTGGGGCCACCGCGCAGCGTTGCCCGAATCGGATTGCCGGGTGGGCGGTTCCGAACTGCAGACGTTGCCGACACGATTGCAATGAGGGCGGTGTACCGGACCGGTTGGGTCAACCAGGTCGGGTTCAGCGTCCGTGCCAGCCCTTATAGTCCCCCGAAACCGGCGCGCTGCAATGTGCCTGATATCATGGGCTCATGTTGAAAGCTGTGGACTGGATTTACCGCGAAGCCGACGTACGCGCGCTCGAACGTGCGCATGCGTCGCTCCAAGGCGGCGATTTGTACCCCTTGATGGCCGCCGCCGCGCGGGCTGCGTTTGGCTGCCTACACGTGCACTGGCCCATGGCGCGCCGCATTGTTGTGGTCTGCGGATCGGGCAATAACGGTGGCGACGGCTTTGCGTTGGCGGTCCTGCTCAAAGCGGACGGTCGCCACGTGCGGGTTATTGCGACCGCTGCGGAAAGTCAGGCCAGCGAGGCCAGGCGTGCCCGTCAGGACTGGCTTTCGGCGGGCGGCGAGATCGAGTTGTTTGATCCGGATCTGCCTCCGCCTGATGCCGATCTGATCGTCGATGCGATCTTCGGAATCGGCCTGAATCGCGCGCCGGAGGGCGTGAGTGGCGCCGCCATTCAGTGGATCAATGCGTCATCACAACCCGTGTTGGCTTTGGATTTGCCCTCGGGCGCGATGGGTGACACGGGCGATTGCCCGGGCGTTACCGTGACTGCTACCCGGACGCTCGCACTCATCGTCGCAAAGCCCGGCCACGTGCTCGGTGCCGCCCTCAATTACGTGGGGCGGTTGCAGGTTGACGATCTGGATGTGGTGGTGCCGCCGTCGACGATGCGCGCGCTGCAGGCCAGCGATCTGGCAATGTGGCAGCAACCGCGGCCGCGTGTCAGTCACAAGGGAGATTACGGTCGCGCGCTGATCCTGGCGGGCGCGCCAGGCATGCATGGGGCGGCGTTGCTCAGTGCGGGTGCGGCACTGCGGGCGGCGCCTGGATACGTATGTCTCTGCAGTACCGACGCTGCGGTGGCCGCCGCGCTGATCCGGCACCCGGAAGTGATGAGCACGAGTGATCACGCACTGACTGCCGAATGGCTGCAGCGGGCGAGTGCCGTTCTGATTGGCCCAGGCATAGGGCAGGGCGAGTTGGGCCGCGAGCGCTTTGAGTCATGGTGGCAGGACTTCAGAACGACTGGCCGCCCGGCCGTGGTCGATGCCGATGCGCTCAATGTGCTCGCGCAGTCGCCACGGTCATTGTCGACGTCAGTCATTCTCACCCCGCATCCGACTGAAGCCGCCCGTCTGCTTGGCGGCAGCACCGACAGCATTCAACGCGATCGCCTCGCCGCCGCACATCAGCTTGCGGCGCGGTTTGGCGCCATCATTATTCTGAAGGGCGCGGGCACGGTGCTGGCGCATCCGGATGGCCGAGCGGCAGTATGTCTCGATGGCAATCCGGGTATGGCGGTGGCGGGCATGGGCGATGTGCTGAGTGGTCTGTTGGTCGGGCTTCTGGCCCAAACCCGTGATGCTTGGCAATGCGCCTGTACCGCCGTGTTGGTGCACGCACGGACCGGCGACTGGCTCCTGTCGACGCGCGGATTTCGCAATGTGCAGCCAAGCGCCATGATCGACCATTTGGGAGCCATCGAGGTGCTGAAATGAGTACTGCCTTGAGCGAGGAACTCGCCGATGAAGCCGCAACGCTCGCGTTGGCAGCGCGGCTCGCTTTGGCGCTCAAACCGCCGTTGCTGATCGCGCTGGAAGGCAATCTCGGGGCGGGCAAGACGACGCTCGCGCGCGGTGTGATTCAAACCTTGGCACCGGGGACGCGCGTCAAGAGTCCAACGTATACGCTGGTCGAGTCGTATCCCGTGCCGTTTGGCGCGATCCACCATTTTGACTTGTACCGATTAGTCGATCCCGATGAGTTGGAGCAGATCGATCTGGCCGGCTTTGCCGATGCGAATGCCGTGTTACTGATCGAGTGGCCAGACAAAGGCGGCGAGCGTACGGCGTATCCCGATTTGCGAGTGCAGCTCGCTTACGATGGCGCCGGCCGCACTGCGCAAGTCCATGCGCTGAGCCAGTCCGGCCAGCGCGTGTTGGACGCGCTGTCGGCAAACGGCCCCGTGTCCTGATCAGACGCGCCGGGCCAGTTCGGCGGCCAGCCCGATGTATTGTGCAGGCGTCAGATCGCGCAGCCGGGCTTTCTCATCGGCCGGCAATTCGAGGCCATCGACAAATTCACGAAGGCGGTCAGGTGTAATGCCCTGGCCGCGCGTCAGCGCCTTCAGCCGCTCATACGGCTCGGGCAGCGCGTAGCGGCGCATGACCGTTTGGATCGCCTCGGCGAGCACTTCGAAACTGTTGTTCAGATCGTCAGCGAGCCGCTGCTCGTTGACCCGCAATTTGCCGAGGCCTTTTGCGAGCGAATCGAGGGCGACCAGCATGTGGCCAAACGCGCTGCCCAGTGCACGCAGAACGGTGGAGTCGGTCAAGTCCCGCTGCCACCGGGAGATCGGCAGTTTCTCGCTGAAGTGCCCGAACAGTGCATTCGCGAGACCGAAATTGCCTTCGGCATTTTCGAAGTCGATGGGGTTGACCTTGTGCGGCATGGTCGATGAGCCAACCTCGCCGGGTTTGAGTGCCTGCGCAAAGTAGCCGAGCGACACATAGCCCCAGATATCACGGCTCAGGTCAATCAGGATCGTGCCGATCCGGCGGCTCAGATCGCAGAGCTCGGCAACGCCGTCATGGGGCTCAATTTGGGTGGTCAGCGGCGCGCATTGCAAGCCAAGGCTCGTCACAAAGCGCTCGGACAACGTGGGCCAATCGACGTTCGGATACGTGATCGCATGCGCATTGAAATTGCCGACGGCACCGTTGATCTTGCCGGGCGACTGCCAGGTGTCGAGTTGCCGAAGCTGCCGGTCCAGGCGCGCCACGACGTTCGCGAATTCTTTGCCGAGCGTGGTTGGCGAGGCCGTTTGGCCATGCGTGCGCGAGAGCATGGGCGTGGCCGCGTAAGTGGTGGCATAGTGTGCCAACTGTATGCGGATGTCACCGATGCGCGGGCGCAGCACTTGGTCTCGCGCATCGACGAGCATCAGGGCATACGCGAGGTTGTTGATGTCCTCGCTCGTGCACGCGAAATGCACGAATTCAAGCAACGGACCGAGTTCTGCGTGCTGGCCGATTTGTTCCTTGAGCCAATACTCGATCGCTTTGACGTCGTGGTTCGTCGTGGCCTCGATCGCTTTCACGCGGCGCGCGGCCTCGATATCGAAGTTCACGGCGAGGTCCCGGAGAAACTCGCGAGCAGCCCCAGAGAGGCTCGGGACCTCGCTGATACCGGGCTCGTCGGAGAGCGCAATGAGCCATTCCACCTCGACGTGCACGCGTCGCTGCATGAGTCCGGATTCGCTGAAGATCGGGCGCAGCGCGGCGACTTTGCTGGCGTAGCGGCCATCCAGCGGGGATAGGGCAGTCAGGGTGTCGAGGCTCATGGGAACTCCTTGGCAAGCCGCTCATTTTAACATTCGAAAGTCGAACACCCATTCGATTTCCGGGGCCAAACCGGGGCAGCTTGGTGGGCGCGGCCCGGCAGGACGGCTTCGTCATGAGCGCAACGTGCCCGATTCAGCCCGCCCATGGCACAATCGCGCTCTTTTATGGACAGCCAAGGGCTGCAGGAACGCTTATGAGCCGCGCGCGCCGAATTCTGGTCACCAACGCCTTGCCTTATGCCAATGGCCACATCCACCTGGGCCATCTCGTGGGCTACACCCAGGCCGATATCTGGGTACGGGCCCGACGCTTGGCTGGCGATGAAGTGCATTTTGTCTGTGCCGATGACGCGCATGGGACGCCGATCATGTTGGCGGCCGAGAAGGCAGGTGTGACACCCGAAGCGTTCATCGCCGATATTCGCAGCGCGCACGAGCGCGACTTTGCTGATTTTCATATCGAGTTTGATCATTACCACAGCACGCATACGGACGAGAATCGCGAGCTCGCCGAACATTTTTACCATGCGCTTCGAGATGCCGGCGCGATCAGCAGCAAGACGATTCAGCAGTTCTTTGACCCGGTCAAGGAAATGTTCCTGCCGGACCGATACATCAAGGGCATCTGTCCGAATTGTGGTTCGGCCGACCAATACGGTGACAACTGCGAAGTATGCAGTGCCACCTATAGCCCGACCGACCTCAAGGATCCGGTGTCGGTTGTTTCAGGCGCCACGCCCGTCTTGAAGGACAGTGAGCACTTCTTTTTTGAATTGCCCAAATTCCAGACGTTTCTGAGCGACTGGCTGTCGGGTCCGGTCGCACATGAGTCGGTCAAGGCCAAACTGCGCGAGTGGCTCGATGCTGGCTTGCGGGCATGGGATATCTCGCGAGACGCGCCTTACTTCGGGTTTCAGATTCCCGAGCAGCCAAACAAGTTTTTCTATGTCTGGCTGGACGCACCAATCGGCTATTTCGCGAGTTTCCGTGCGTATTGCCGGGTGCGGGGCATCGCCGAAGAGGCGTTCCTGAAGCCCGGTCACGATACCGAGTTGCATCATTTCATCGGCAAGGACATCATCAATTTCCATGGCTTGTTCTGGCCGGCGATGTTGGAAGGCGCGGGCTTTCGAACGCCCACTGCATTGCACGTCAACGGGTATCTGACGGTGAACGGCGCCAAGATGTCGAAAGCCCGTGGCACCTTCATCAACGCGCGCAGCTACCTTGAGTTGCTGCCCCCCGAGCATCTCCGTTACTACTTCGCTGCGAAGACGGGGGCCGGGATTGTTGATCTGGATTTGAACCTCGAAGATTTTGTCGCGCGCGTCAATTCGGATCTCGTCGGCAAGTTCGTCAACATCGCGAGCCGTGCTGCCGGTTTTATCAACAAGCGCTTTGCGGGCAAGCTCGCCGACACGTTGCCGGATGCTGCGATGTATCAGCGGTTTGTCAGTGGACTCGAAACCATCGTGCAAGCCTACGACGCGTGCGAATACATGGACGCCGTGCGGACGACGATGGCGCTGGCTGACGAGGCCAATCGCTACGTGGACGACAAGAAGCCGTGGGTGCTGGCCAAGCAGGAAGGCGCCGACGCCGAGCTGCAATCGGTCTGCACCCAGGCGCTGAATCTGTTCCGGGTATTGAATGCGTGCCTGAAGCCGATCCTGCCGAAGACGGCTGCCAACGCCGAAACGTTCCTGGCGGCGCCGGTCACCGCGTGGTCTGATCTCGATCGGCCGTTACTTGGTCACCAAATTGATGAGTATGTGCCGCTCCTGACGCGCATTGACATGAAGACAATCGAGTCCCTGGTCGCGGCGAATACCAGCACGCTGCAAACGCCGCCGGCAGCGGCACCAGAAGCCAAGTCCAAGGTCAAGTCGAGCGCGCCCGCGGCATCCAAGCCTGCGCCCGAAGTTGCCAATGCAAGCGGTGTGATTGGCATCGACGAGTTCAACAAACTCGATCTGCGCGTTGGCAAAGTACTCGAGTGCACCTTCGTTGATGGCTCGGACAAATTGCTGCGGTTCAAACTGGATGCGGGCGACCTCGGCGAGCGCCAGATCTTCTCTGGCATTCGCGAGGCCTATCAGGAACCCGAGAAACTGGTGGGCCGCTCGGTCGTCTTCATTGCGAATCTGGCGCCGCGCAAAATGCGCTTCGGGGTGTCCGAGGGCATGATCCTGTCGGCTGGCAGTGGTGGTGCCGATCTGCATTTGCTGGATGCTGATCCGGGTGCCAAGGCCGGCATGCCGGTCAAGTAACAGCTCTGGGATCGCTCGATGATGCCGAACCTCGCGTACCAGATCGATGCAATCCTGCCGCAGACGCAGTGCACGAAATGCGGCTACCAGGGTTGCCGGCCGTATGCCGAGGCCATAGCCAGCGGCGAGGCCGACATCAATCAGTGTCCGCCAGGGGGTGCCGCTGGTATCGCAGCGTTGGCTGCATTGCTGGATCGTGCCGCGCTGCCTTTGAACCCACGCAATGGTGTGGAGCAGGACGTTCGGGTCGCGGTAATTCGGGAAGCCGAGTGCATCGGGTGCACGAAGTGCATTCAGGCGTGCCCAGTGGACGCCATCGTTGGCGCCAACAAACTGATGCACACGGTGCTGCTGGAGGATTGCACCGGCTGCGATCTGTGCATCCCGCCTTGCCCGGTGGATTGCATTGACATGGTGCCCTTGGCGGCGCTCGGGCTGTCCGAGCGGCGGGGGCGCGACGATCTGCTGCGCCGTTCGGCGCACTATCGGGTAGCGTTCGAACAGCGCAATGAACGCCTCGAACGGCGGCGTCTGGAGCAGTTGTCGCGGCTCAATCAGCTGAGTGCCAATCTACGCGCCGAGACCTGAGTTGGGGCACAAGTAGTCCATCCTGCGTGGGCGCACCTTGCTTCGAGAGCGTCCCAAGGAGCCTGGATTCACGCACCTGATCGCGGCGGCGGTACCCGCGCGCAAAAAACCGCGTGATGCCTTCCCTGACATCACACGGTTACGGGGACATGCAAGATTGAATCGCGCTCAGTGGTGCAGGCGCCGCAGCGCGTAGCCTGCGGTCACGCTCATCAGCAAACCAAGGCCGAGCAGCGCCACGGGTTGATCGACCGGTACCGAGCGCTGCACGATTCCCGAACTGACGGTCAGGGAAAAATCATCGACGTTGAACTGCGAGGGTGTGGGCGCGGCGGAGAGCACAATGGCAATCGGTAGGCCCAGTCCTGGGGTGCCGGTGTTGGTGGTAAACGTGTAGTCCTGGTAGACGAAGCTGCCGGCGGCGGGTGCGGCAATGGTTGCCTGAAAGGCTGGAATGAAGACTTTTGGCGTGTCGGCCGAACGCGTCGCTTGGTAGCCATAAACCTGCAGCAACATGGTGGCGTTTTGCGGCAGGGGATTGTCATTGCGATTGCCAACGGCAAAGCGGATCCGGTACGTCTGATTGGCCGCCAGATTTTCGGTGGTCACTTGAATCAGACCGCCGTTGCTGATGAACGCGACGTTTTGACCTTCCGGGGCGCCGGCGCCGTAGCTGCTCGTGCTCGGGTTGAAGGTGCCGCGATCGGCGCCCGTAAATGTCCAGCCAGAGCCGCCTTGTTGGTGCGTGCCGTCGGCCAGGATTGGATCTTCGAACGAAGGGTTGGCTACTGTTACGGCATAAGCGGCAACCGAACCGCTCAGGAGCATCGCCAACAGGCCAGCAAGAGGTTTCAACATAATGACTCCAGATTCACAAGGAAAGTCTGCTTTGGGCGCGATCGCCACACATTTGCGTGGCAGTGTGGCGCGCGCCGGATCGGCCGACATCGCGTGAATAGGGGAGTCCGGCAGGCGCCTTGGACCATGCGGAACCCGACACCATGAGCCCCAATTGCAACGGGTTGATGGCCTGCCCGAGCGCGACAGGTTCGCGATCCACATTTGTGTGGGGTGCGTGAAACGGGTAACCTCGGGCGTTCGTTTATCATTCCGGGAATCCCATGAAGTCGCGATTGTTGTCGTTGGTCGTCTCAGGCCTCTTGTTGGCGTCATCGAATCTGTCGGCGTCGGCGTTACGCTTTTCCGAAGCTACCGTGCAGACAGGAACGCCCCCTTCTGGGGTGGCGCCTTCGCCCGTCGTTCCGGCTGGTGGCGTGGTGACCGTGTTTACCGACCGCGCTGCGTTTGACGCCGCATTTCCAGGCCTGGCGGTCGAGACGTTTAATGGTGGTACGGCGCCAGCTGGGAACTTTGCGGTGTGCGACGCGCCCTTGAGTTCGGTGCCAGGATCCGCTGCGTGTGGTTTCGACCCTGGCGAACTGATTGCAGGGGTCAGCTATCAGGACAATCCCGGTCCCGACGCAGCCGCGCTGATTTTGCTCGGCGTCGGAACCTCCTTGAATGCGTCGCAGGCGCTGGTCTCAAACACGTTCTCGGACGCACTTGACTTGGTCTTCTCGCCACCGGTGTCGCGGGCAGGCATGGATTTGATCAGCACGTCGGCACCGGGTGTGGGTGATCCGGACACCGTGCTCGTCACGCTGTTTGATGCCAGCGATGCCGTCATCGATACCGTGCCAGCAGCGAACGCCAGCGGCCCCGGCGTGTTCTTCGGCGTGTCGTCGCCCGTGCCGATTGCGCGCATCCGGTTGCTCTCCAATACCAACCGCGCTGAGGGCGTCGACAATGTTGCCTTCACCCAAGCAGTAGCAGCTGTGCAACGTTCGGTGCCGAGTCTCGGCTTCGGCGGACTGACGGCACTGGTGCTGGGCTTTTTGGCGCTGGCCGGGTTTGCCTGGACGCGTCGCCAGTAAGCGTTCGCAGAGCGAGCCTGCAGGCACAGTCAACGCAGCGATCGCAATGAAAAAACGCCCCGCTTGGGGCGTTTTTTTTGGGGCTTTCGAACCAGCGGCGATTACTTGATCAACTTGATCTCGCGAAGGCGCTCTAACAGATAGTCGTGCGAGCTGATCGCAGTTGGATACTTGCTCGGGTTGTCGGCACTGGTGCAGTTGGAGAGCACGTCGATCATGAAATCCGGATTCGGATGCAGGAAGAACGGCACTGAGTAACGCGGTTTGCGGGCATCGTCGCCCGGCGGGTTGACGACGCGGTGCGTCGTGGACGGATACACGTGGTTCGTCAGGCGCTGCAGCATGTCGCCAATGTTGACGACGATCGTATCGCCCTCGGTCGTGATCGGCAGCCAATTGCCGTCCTTGCCCAGAATCTCAAGGCCGGCCGCGCTCGCGCCAACGAGCAGCGTGATGAAGTTGATGTCCTCATGCGCGCCCGCGCGAACGTTCGGGACATCCGGCTGCGTGATGGGTGGATAGTGGATCGGGCGGAGAATCGAGTTGCCGAAATTGATCTTGTCGTCGAAGTAATGCTCGGGCAGGTCGATGTGCAAGGCGAGCGCGCGAAGCACGCGCACACCGAGTTGATCCAATGCTTCGTATAGGCCATAGCCGTATTCACGAAAGCCCGGGACTTCGGTCGGCCACAAGTTGGCCGGCATCACGTCTGCGTACTTGGAGCTGCGGTCAATCTCGCGCCCGAAGTGCCAGAATTCTTTCAGATCCGGGTACTTCGAGTCCTTTGCCGTTTCGATCATGAAACCCGTATAACCGCGGGCGCCACCGCTGCCCGGCAGGTGGTACTTCATCTTGACGGCTTCGGGCAACGCGAAGAATTCCTTGAACACGCGATACGCGTTGTCGATCAGATCTTTCGAGATGCCGTGGCCGCTGATGCCGCAAAAGCCGTACTCGCGGTAGGCAGCGCCGATATCGGCGACAAAGGCATCGCGATCCGTGTCGTAGCGGCGGATATCGAGCGTAGGGACGTGGGCGGCCATGCGGGGCTCCTTTTCTGATAACGGTTGCGTGTTGGGTTGGGTTGCGAGGACCTGGGCCGACACTGACCCACACCTGCTCTGACCAAAGTCAGAGGATCCGTTGTTCAAGCCGCCGATGATACGGCTTCGGCCAGCGCCTTTGCGACTGCCTCAACCAGGGATTCGGATTCGGCCTCGACCGTCACCCGAATCAGCGGTTCGGTGCCGGATGCGCGGAGCACGAGCCGGCCTTTGTCGTGCAACGCCGCTTCGGCCGCGGCCTTGGCATGTTGGACGACCGGCAGATTCAGCACCATCGTGGCGTTCTTGACGCGAACGTTGATCGTGGTCTGCGGGAAGCGCTGCCAACTCTGACGCCAGTCGCCGGCACTGCGGCCACTCTGCGCGATTGCTTCGAGCACCAGCAGCGCCGCAATCATGGCGTCCCCCGTGCCGCTCTGATCCAGACAGAGAATGTGTCCCGATGCCTCGCCACCCAGTACGCCGCCTTGTTCGAGCAGGCGCTGATGCACGTAGCGGTCGCCGACTTTGGCGCGTTCAAAGCCAATGTGGTGGCTGGCCAGCGCGCGTTCCAGACCGATGTTGGTCATCAGCGTGCCAACCACCGGACCGCGCAGGCGCTGAGTCGCTTGCCAGGTCACGGCAAGAATATGGAGCAGATCGTCGCCATCGAGCAGTACGCCGGCGTGATCGACCATCAGGACCCGATCGCCATCGCCATCAAACGCAATGCCGAGCTCAGCCTGATGGGTGCGCACAGCAGCCTGCAGGGCTTCCGGGTGCGTGGAGCCGACGCCCGCGTTGATGTTGAAGCCATCGGGGGCGTTGCCAATGCAGTGCACCTCGGCACCGAGGCTCTGGAACAACTGCGGCGCGAGCTTGTACGTGGCGCCATGCGCGCAGTCGAGCACGATCCGGCGACCTTGCAGGCTGAAGCTGCTCGGCACGACGCTGCGGACGAATTGCAGATAGAGATCCCCGGCATCGCTTTGGCGGCTGGCACGACCGAGTTGCTCCGGCTCGGCGGTACGGAACGGCGCGTCGAGCGCCGCTTCAATTGCGTGCTCGGTGGCGTCGATCAGCTTTTCGCCGTAAGCCGAGAAGAACTTGACGCCATTGTCGTAATGCGGGTTGTGCGACGCCGAGATCACCACGCCGGCTGCTGCGCCGCTGGCGCGGGTCAGGTACGCGACGCCCGGAGTGGGAATCGGCCCGAGCAGTCGTGCTTCGGCGCCCGCCGCAATCAGGCCCGCTTGCATGGCCGCTTCGATCATGTAGCCGGAGCGACGGGTGTCCTTGCCGATCAGCACGGTCTTGTTGGGGCCCTGACACAACACTTGCCCGGCGGCATAGCCAAGACGCATGGCAAAGTCGGGGGTCATGGGTTCGGTGCCAACCCGGCCGCGAATGCCGTCAGTTCCAAAGTATTTCTTGCTCATGGTGCCGTGAATCGAAGGGGACCGGTCATTATCGCTGCTGCGTGGGCGCTCGGAAAGGGCTGGATTGTTGACGGTTGGCGGCTAGCCGAATACGCCATGGATGAACCAGCCGCCACTCGGGCCGGGGGTTTTGAACACCCAGACCTGGCGCAGATGGGGGTCTTCGGCAATGTAGTAGTCGCGGCGGCAGTCGAAGCCGTCCCACCAGCCGCTTTCGATCCGTTCCGGGCCGCTGAGCAGATGCAGGGCCTCGGGCGCAATCGGCTGTGGGGTTGCCAGCAACCAGCTGGGGCGTTTGCCGAGCGCGGCGGGCAGGGCGGCATCAGCACGGGTGTTGGTGCTGGCTGGGCGCAGGCGCTGGGCGTGTTCGGGGCGATAGTCCGCCTGCGGCTCCAGGGCTTGGATAGCTTGCTCGCCGAGGCGGGCGCGCAGACGTTCGAGCAGACGCTCGGGGCTGTCCTGAACATTGCGGGTATCGCTCAGCAGGTCGCTCTGATCGGCCGCAAACGCCTGCAGTTCGTGGGCATGCAGGCTGATCTCATGCACAGCGGCGGGCAGCTCGAAGCGCTGCAGCCGCTCCTCCACCAGTTCAAACAGCACCAGGCGATCGCGTTCCACTTGCAGCAGACCGACCTGTAACTGGCTGGCTGGTGCGTCCTCATGCGCAAAGCGCAGATGGAAGCGCTGCACGCCGGCATCGCGACCAAGCAGAAACGCGGCCAGATCGCCAAGCAGGCGGCGGATCGGAAAGCGCATCTGCTCGGTGCTGGACAACAGCGCCGGCAGCTCCAGGCGTTGTTCGAAACGGGCAGGGGGCTGATAGAGCGGTCGGCGGTCGGCACACTGACCACTGAGGCGGTCGAGGTAGTTCAGATCGGCTGCGGTAATGCGCCGCGCCAGGGCGTCCCGAGGCAGTTTGAGCACCGCGCCGAGATAGCGGCTGCCACTGCCGCTCAGCAGTTGCTGGGCGTCCGGACTCAGGTCACTCAGCCCGAGTGGCGCCTGCTCCAGAAGGCGCAGCAGCGCATGTCGGGACAGCGCGTGCACCCCATCGCCCATGCGGGCGGCGAGTTCCGCCCCGGCAGGTGTGGGTGCGAGCCCGATTTGGGCAAGAAAACCAAGTTCACCAAGAATGCTCCGGACCTGCTCCAGGATCTGCTGACCGCCGCCAAACAGTCGTCGACTCGCCCAGGCCTCGAGCAGCACGCCGTGATTGCCGGTGCTCGGGTTACCACTCAGGCAAACCTCGGCGCTGACCCGGTACAGACAAGCGGCCAGATGCTGCAACGCCTGCTGTTCGGCATCCGGCTGACGGGCTTGGATCAGCAAGTCGGCACACAAGGCCTGCGCCGCGCTAAGCCCCATGCCGATCTGAATGCCAAGTGCCCGTGCCGGTTCGTTGACGGCCTGCACGCGTCGGCGCTGTACCGGGCCTTCGCTGATCACCAGCGGCTGACTTGCCGGTTCCGGCAACGCGCGGCTGACCAGATCGATGGACAGACGGGGCAGATGGACAGCGAGCCAGAGCATGCCCCGTTACCCCGGTTGATCCAACTGCAACTGGGCGCGACCACTGATGCCTCGGCACTTTCTGAGCTCCAGTTGCAGGGCCTTGGCCTGTCGGCGCAATTGCAGTCGGACAGCAGCGGGAGACGTTTGCTGCCAGGCGCTTTCATCGCGGAACAAAAAGCCGAGGCTTTGTCCTTGTTCGGCGGCCAGTTGCAGGCGCCGCAGGGTTTTGTCTGGCAACGCCTGGACTGGCCAGTACAGCACGGCCGCGCAACTGCCCGAACGCAGGCTCTGCTCGCAGCTCCAGGCCGCATCTTGTGATCGCTCGGTGCTGATCCACCAGAGCTGGTCGAGCTTCAACCCGGCCTGCATCAAGCCCGGGGCATAGGGTAGATAAGGCGGGTCGATGAGCACAATCTGCCGACGGGCGCCCAGGCGTTTGCTCGTGGCGACGTTCGCGTTCTGGGTGAGTTCGGCCAGGCCAGGCAACAGCAAGGCCAACTCGCCAATACCAAATTGATTGGCGATCAATTCAATCAGACTGCCAGGCGGCCAGCCGCCGCCCGGGAGCAGGGCATCCAGACGGGCATGCCGACTTGGGATGCCGGCCGGGCTACTGGCATCGGGTTGGCGCCCGCGCCAGAGCAGCGGGCTGCCCAGAAGCTGATGAATGGGAGTGGTGGCGGCCATGAGCCTGTTTTCCTGCAAGGCTGTCGCAGCAATTGAGAAACGACGGCTGCTTTTGAACGTGGAGACCAAAGGCCGAATCAACCATGCCGCCTGGCCCCTGATTGAGTCCCGGCGCACGGTGGCCGGGTCAGGGTTTGTCCAGGCGTCTTAAGACGCCCACCACCAAGCCTTCGATGTGCCAAGCCTTGTCACGCAATTGAATGGGCTGATACCGCGGATTCTCGGCACGCAGCACCCATTGTCCCTGTACTTGCTGCAGCCGCTTGACCGTGACCTCGTCGTCGATACGGGCCACCACGATGCTGCCGAGCGCGGCCTCCGGCTGACGGTGCACCGCGAGGCAATCGCCATCGAAAATGCCGGCGTCGATCATGCTGTCGCCCTGCACCCGCAGCAGGTAGTCGGCACGTGGCCGGAAGCAGTCCGGATCGACCGCCAGATGGGTTTCGATGTGTTCCTGCGCCAGGATGGGCTGACCGGCAGCGACTTTGCCAACGAGCGGCAGTTCTGGACCTGGACGCCGCAAGGACGGCCGCACGTCGACCAGCTGAATGCCGCGCGCCCGGCCTTCATTCAGACTGATGGCGCCCTTCTCGGCCAACGCGCGCAAATGCTGCTCGGCAGCCGAGCGCGAGGCAAAGCCAAAGGCCTCGGCAATGTCGCCGCGTGTTGGCGGCAGGCCTTGCTGGATACGGTCCCGGATGAATTCCAGGATGGCTTCTTGGCGGGCAGTCAGACGGGTATTCATGCTGTACAAATGTACAGCTTTTTGAGCGCAATCTACAGGCGTCTGATCCACAATGGAAAATACCCAGACCGAGGGTCCGGGTGAACAAACAGACTGTGTTGCGGCGGCCGCAATGGGGGCATCCGAATACCGGCCACCGTTGACCGACGTGACAAGCCCCCAAGGTCGATCAACGGCGCCGGGCAGGGATTCGGGTACAGCATGAAGCGAGATCCAGTGCCAACACCGGGCCAGGTTCCGGGCCAAGAGCCCGGTGTTGGCAACTGTTTTTTCCTTGGCGTCCGGGCAAACCCATCCACAGAGTCCGGTCGGGTCCATCGAGACTCCACAGAGCCGCGATGTTCGAAGGGTGACCTCGATGCCCAGAAGCTTTGAGGGAAAAGTTTTCTGGGCCCCGGCTTGTGTTCGGTCGTACCGCGCACCGCCTTGATGTGCACGTTAGCGCCTTCACGAAAAACTACTAGCTGTAAGAAATGACAGGGGGGGGTTACAGGGGGGATCTGACAGGGGGGCGAAGGCGAACGAGGCATCCCGTCGAGACGCGCCATATGCGCTCAAACGCTTCTATTTTGTCTATTAAAAACAATGAATTAAGAGAAGAACGCGACGCCCGGCCAGCGACTGCACGAAGGCAGTGCCAGGTTTGGGCGATCGTCCAATGACAGGGGGGAAATCGGCCCGCGCAGGGGAAAGTTACAGGGGGCTTACAGGGGGGGCGTACCGAATCAATGAACGGCTTCCGCCACCGGCCCGGTTCGGGCCAGCGCCAACAGGCGATGGATCTCGGTTCGAAACAACAGGCGATCCACCGGTTTCACCAGAAACGCCTGCGTGCCGCTGACCAGCGCGCGCAGGCGCTCACGATTGCCCCCATGATTCGTCAACATGAGAACGGATACGGGCGGTGCCGCCCGCTCGCGCAGCAGGGAGCCCAGTGTGATGCCATCAATCGCACCAGGCAGGTCGGTATCGATGACTGCCAAGGTCACCGTGCGGCTGCGCGCAAGTTCCAACGCCTGATCCGCATTGCTCGCCGTCAGCACTTGAAAGCCCATGGGTGCCAGTTCGGCCGAAATCAGTTGCTGAGCCTGCGCGTGTTGGTCGACTACCAGCGCGAGCCGTGTGCCCGGTTGTTTTGGATTCGAGATCGCGCTGCGATCAGAATCGGCGCTGGCTATGGGGGTTGATGGAATCCGACCCTGATGCTGCCGCGACAGCTCCGCCACCATGACCAACGTCTGTGTCAGCTGCGAAAACAGAGCGTGCCGCGCGATCGACAACGGGTGGCCGCGCAGCTGATCGTCGTCGGCAACCTGCAAGACCGCAGTCAGTTTTGGTGCGAGGTCCGGAATGGGGACCGGCATGCCGATGGGCCAGCGATCACCGACGAGTACGACGAGCACATCGGCTCGGCGACCCGGCTCCTGTGACCAAAGGCTGATTTGCCAGTCCACGACGAAGGCCTGTGCAATCACCACTTCGATCACTTTGCGAAGGCGCTCGGGAAAGCCGATCGGATGCACCGCCAAACGCCACATAGCTACTCCCAAGGTTTTCTCCGTGACAGAGATACCTTGATGGGCGGTCGGCTGAAACTGTCAGTTCTTACAGGGGGACTGACAGGGGGCCGTCCGACCCCAAACCTGGAGCAGGACGGCGCCAAAGTGACGAGCGTGCCAAATCACGCAGCTTCCAGTTGCTGATCGCGTTCCAGATCACCCCAGAGCTTCAGTTCAGCAGCGTCATCCATGGGTACCCGCAAGGCGACGGTACGCACTTCGCCGATTTGAATCGCTGGTCCAAAGCGCTCGGTCTTCAGGCCGAGATTGCGAATCAGACGTTCGACACCAACGCTCGTGACGGTGACGATCTCGCTAACCCCGTTGCGGCGTACAAAGCGGATCATCTCGCGAATCATCGCTACCGGCGTTTCATTCAGGCCGAATGTCACACCTTCTTCGTGCTTCGCAACGGCGAAGCGGCTGGCTTCCCAGATCGTCGGATCAGACGGCGCTTCGTGGCCGTGCAGCAGTTCTGGGAATACATCCTTCAGCATGTAGGGGCCCGTAGTCGGTAGCAGGCGCCAGCTGCCCAAAGCGCGATTGCGCTGCTCGGTCGAGCGGGCCACCACGTAGGTCGGTTCCAAGCGATCGAACCAATCCTTCTCTTTGCCATCGCGGCTGTCGACCTGCCATTGCAGGCGTTCAAAAAACATCTTGTGGCGAAGCCCATACATGCTGTCGAGCAACGCTCCAGGCAGGTTACGCCAACTGGGACGACCAATCACGATCTCTTGCATGACTCTCTCCGAAATCGCTCAGGGACAGGGCTGAGCGTGGAGAAATGAAATCGTCAAGCTGTCATTTTTGACAGCTGTCAAATCTTACAGGGGGGGTGGATGGTCGCATGGTCGCGACTTCTATGCGAGCACTTCGATGGTCTGCCTGCGGTTTCGTGCTTGCACTCGAATCCGAACGCGAAAGCGCTCTCGCCATCACACATTGGAGCGCTGAAATGTGTCGGTGGGCAGACGTTTCGTGGTGGCAAATGCGCACCCTCTGACCGCGCGATTCGAAGCCGCAATTCGAGGTCTCAATTGGGCTGCATCAGATGCGTGACGATGGTGCTGTGACAGGCGCGCATTTGGCGCGCGATCGCGTTGTCGGTAAGTGCGCGCGGCGATTTGGTCGGATGCTGTGCATTGGCGTTGAAACCCTTACTGCAGCAGCATTTTGGCGACGCGCGATCGTGGTACCGAACGTGCCGAGCCGTGTGCCGAAAAGCGGATCAGCGCAACCACTTAGGTTGACGGTAATCGTGTTTCGGCTACATCATTCGGAAGGATTCATGAGCGTCGTTCGCACGTCGTCGTGCGCGTCCCATTGCGCTTCTGTGTCGACGTTGCTCGGCCGATTCAACAGCGCTACCACGACGGCACGGCGAGCGGGCGTTGCGAGACGAATTGCGACCACTGCGATGTGGTTCAATCCTCGTCCAAGACGCCCATCACCAAAGCCTTGGCGATGGCCTGAGGTCGCGTCACGACCTTCAATTTGCGCGCCGCATTTGCGAGATGAAACACCACCGTGCGTTCGCTGATCGACAACAACTCGCCGATCTCCCAACTGGTCTTGCCTTCGGCTGCCCACTTGAGGCATTCGCGCTGACGATCGCTCAATGGCACATGCTTGCCCTGCAGACCCTTGCCGTACAACTTGGAGGCCGCCTGGTGCGTATGAATGGCCAGCATGCTGGCCTCTGCGTACACTGTAGACTCTAAGATCGGATGCTTGGGATTGACGGCTGCAAACGACATCATGCCGAACGCGCAGCCGAGCCCGTGCAACGGCACGCTGAGCCCTTTGGCGAGGCCAAACTCACGAGCTTCAGCGAAGATCCGTTTGGCCCGCAGACCCATTTCCGGCGAGAGCTGCTGCCACAAGTCATCCCACAAAGACGGCACGACGTGCGCACGCGCGTAGTTCACCGTGGGATCAACGTAGGTGTACTTCTGTTCGAGGTAATGCTGACGCCAACCATCGGGATAGCCGCTGAGTACGAACTCTTCATAGCGACTGGGTGACATCGCCACGAGCGCGCCGTAAATCCAGTACTCGAATCCCAGTCGGTTGGATAGCGTCGCGACTCGGTCGGTCAGCTCGGCAGGACTGGTGGCCTCGCTCAGCTTGAGCAGGTCAGCGGTATCCACCAAGGGACGCGGAATGGTAGAGCGGGGAGGCATATCCCGATGCTAGCCCGAACATTTCATCGGTCGCAACGCTGCGGTGCTCGGATTGTCGGCACCGGTCGTGTCAACCGCATTCTGACGCGTTTTGTCGCAACGCGCCGAGTTCGTACGCAAGGTGCCACAACGCTGCAAAAAGCGCTTGACTTTGCGGCAATTAGGGTGCCGCTGGTGTCCGTCAGGTGCAATAGTCCAAGCCCAACCCTGCGTCGCCAACGACCCGCTACGTCCGCTGTCGGATTTGCCGATCTTGTCGAATGCAGCGCCTGTGACGAGTTGCACAAGACGGTCTCCAGAGTCCAGCGCTACCGTTTCTGGCACCGGCTGCTGCGGATTTGCCGGCAGGGCGCGAACGTGCGAGCTATCGCGCCACTGCAGGGTTGAATCGCGGTCATTCCAACGGGCGCCATAGAGCCTCGGTGCGAATGAGCAGTCGCCGCCTGATGCTCGCTCGCGTTTCGGAGGCCTTATGAAGACTCGTTTCGTGTTGTCGACGATTCTGGCCACGCTGGTTATGGGTTGCGCCAGCAATGCCAGTAAATCTGATCTTGCGCAAAGTACCCGGGTCAAGGATGAACGCTACATCGCTGCGGTCGAGCAAAAGGCGACCAAGGCAGGTGTCGAGGTGATCTGGGTCAATCCACCCACCCGGAAAGCCAAGCCGCATCATTGATCGGCATTCAGACGCCAGCGGGCCTGAGGCGCTTCAGGCTCGATCCGACAACCTGAGGCTCGCTCGGACAAACAGTCGTTCCGTGCCGAGTCCTGCGCAGTACGTCGAGCCTGAAACCTGCCGCCGCCGAATGCTGGCCGGATCGAACACGCTGGGACCTTAGCCCGGCGGAAAGGCTCTTGTGCGCAACGTCAGCCCGCTTGGACTGACGCAGAGGACCGAGCCTTGCTCATACCAGTCACCGAGCACGACGCGGCGGCCACCAACCATCGCTGCCTGCTCGTCGTGTACGGCGGGCCGGTGCGTATGGCCATGAATCATTTGCGCGCAAGCGTGTTTGGTGAACGCCGCGCGCACCGCATCCAGATTTGCGTCCATGATCGCTTCGCTCTTGCCCTTCATCGCTTCTTGGCTGGCCGCTCGGGCCTGCAATGCAAAGGCGCGCCGGGCGGCCAATGGTTGCGCCAGCAAGGCGGCCTGCCAGACGGGCTCACGACTCGTTCGTCGAAACGCCTGATACGCGAGATCGTCAGTGCACAGCGTGTCGCCGTGCAGCAACAGAGTAGGTTGGCCATTGAGGTCGATCCGGGTTTCGTCGGGCAGCAGCGTGACGCCGGTCGCAGCTGCAAACGCAGGGCCGATCAGAAAGTCGCGATTCCCATGCACGAAATAGACCGGATGCGACTGGGTCTGCTGTTTCAACATGGCCTGAATGCTCAATGCAAACGGCGCGTCATCATCGTCGCCCACCCAAACCTCGAACAAATCGCCCAGGATGTAGAGCGCCGCGGCGTTATCGCGAATCTCTTGCAGAAAGGCGGCAAATGATTCGGTTGCCGCGGGTCTGGACTCTTGCAGATGCAAGTCGGAAATGAAGTATGTAGTCATCCGGGAAGTGTATTCGGTGCGGAGGCCTGTTCGAAACCGGTGGTGATCCGGCCGGTTAGTCTGCCACGTGGCGCCATCGCGACTGGCATCCTCGCTATCGGGCTGGCAAGCTTGTGGCTTCCTCTCCGTGCGGTCGATCCTATCGCCATGTCTGCAGGTCTCGTTGCCATTGATGCGGCGCGCACGATCGTCCTGATTCACGGCGCTGGCGGCGGCGCGTTCGAATGGCAGATTTGGCAGCGCGTGCTCGCTGCGCACGGATGGTCGGTCGCAGTACCGACTTTGGAGCCGGCGCCATCGGGACTCGCGGCGACGCGCTACGACGATTATCTGGCGCAATTGCGGCATGCGATTGCGGCGATCAAAACCCGCCCGATTCTGATCGGCGCCAGTCTCGGCGGATTACTGGCAATGGAACTGGCGGCCGATACCGATGCCGCGGCACTGGTGCTGATCAACCCGATGCCACCAGCAAGCGATGCCCTGGGCATGCTGCCCGAGGTTGACACGCCTGCCATTGAAGCCTGGGCCGATACCGCGTCGCTCGAGAGCACGGCACGCGCTGTTCCGGATGCGAGCCCGGCGACTTGGCACTGGCTCTGGCGCCAATGGCGGAACGAATCCGGTGCCGTATTGCGTGACGCGAGGGTGGGACGGCTCGTGCAACGCCCAACGATGCCCGGGCTCATCTTGATCAGCGGCGCGGACCGGGAGGTGCCGGCCGCGGCGTCGCGCACCTTGGCGCACGCATGGCAGCTCGAAATCATGGACTTGCCAACCGCCAGCCACGTGGGCCCACTGCTCGGAACGTCAGCGGCAGATGTGGCGTTACGCGTCCACCATTGGCTGAGGTTTCGACTGGGCACCCAGGGTGCGTGACCGGTTCAACCGAAAAACGAAGCGAGGGCCCTGAGGCCCTCGCCGCGCGCAGCGAACATCAAGTTGATCAATACGGGTCCGGCACAAAGCCAAGCGGAAAGGCTTCTGGTCGGCGCGGCTCACAGTTCCAACGATTGCCGCGGCACGGCGGCGCAATGCCTTGATCAACGAGAAATTCGTAGCTGCGATACTGCATGCTGATCACTTCGGCCGGACGATTCGAGCGGCGACGGAACTCCGTCGTACCCACCGGTGCCCACTCACGCTGGCCATGCGCGGTACCGAGGTCCGGCGCCTCATTGTTGCCATAGCCGTCAGCCAGGCTGCGGTTTTTGGCAACGCCGTCACCAGACTCCGCGCGGGCGCCACCGGTTGCCGGGGCAGCGGGAGCGGGAGCGGCACCATCGCGTTCTGCATAAGGCGCTTCTTCATAGGATTTCCGACGGTCATCCCAGCGGCCGATCGGGTACTGCGGGCGCGGGCGCGGCACATAGGCCATCTGCTCCTGAAACACCGCTACCCCAATCACGCCAACGTTGTCCGGGCGGCCAGTACGGCTCGCGTAGCTCGATTCCGGTGCCGAGAACACGAACTGCGCGACGTCACGGAGGCTCTTGCGCCAGCCGTTGATCTCAGCCTGCTCGTAAGGCGACAGCACGTAGCCCGCCTGATTGGCGCCAGCCGTTTCGCCGCTCACGGCATTCACGCCATCGATGCTGAGCACCACCAGGACGCGCTCGCCGGTCTGGTTGTTGAGGCGGACCGCGTAGCGATGGCCGGGTTCACCCGCGAGGTAGGTCTGGCCGCCGTCATGATAGATCGGCGCTTCCAAGCCAGTATCCCGATCGATCACCGTGACATCCACCAATTGACGGGTGTGGGCCGAAGCGGCGAGCGCGGCAGTCGATGTGAGCAGGGCGGCAAGCAGGCGTTTCATGGTTTCTCCTTGTGCGAGTGGTATTCGCATAAACGCAGACTGGCAAAGACGGGGTTTGGTTCTGTTCCAAACCTGAGGGTCGTTGGCAGCCATTCACCCTGGTACATTCACGGTTTTCGGAATCGTTTCATGCGTGAACGTCACCTGACCGGTATTACCACCACCGGCTCGCCGCACCTCGGCAATTACGTCGGCGCCATTCGCCCGGCAATTGCCGCAAGCCAGCGCGCCGATGTCGAGTCGTTTTATTTCCTCGCCGACTTCCATGCGCTGGTCAAATGCCAAGAGCCTGAGCGCATTCAGCGCTCGACTCTGGAAATCGCCGCCACCTGGCTCGCGTTGGGTCTCGATCACGAGCAGGTGTTTTTCTATCGGCAGAGCGACATCCCCGAGATCCCGCAGCTCACCTGGTATTTGAGCTGCGTGGCCGGCAAGGGTTTGTTGAATCGCGCGCATGCCTACAAGGCATCAGTGGACGCCAATCTCGCGCAGAGCCTCGATGAAGACGCCGGCATCAGCATGGGCCTGTTCAACTACCCAGTCTTGATGGCCGCCGACATTCTGATCTTCAACGCGCACCAGGTTCCGGTGGGTCGCGATCAGATTCAGCACATCGAGATTGCCCGCGATCTGGCGGCGCGCTTCAACCATGTTTATGGCGATGCGTTTTTCACGTTGCCGAGCGCAGCGGTCGACGAGCAGACGGCGATACTGCCCGGGCTCGATGGCCGCAAGATGTCGAAGAGCTACGACAACACCATTCCGCTCTGGCTGCCGGAGCCGGAGCTTCGCAAGGCCATTCTCGGCATTGTCACCAACTCGCTGGCACCGGGCGAGCCGAAGAATCCGGATGACTCGCATATCTTCACGATCTATCAGGCTTTTGCGAGTGCTGAGGAGACGGCCACGATGCGTCAAGCATTCCTCGACGGCATTGCTTGGGGTGAGGCAAAACAAAAGCTTTTCGAGCGCATCAATCAAGATCTCGCACCGGCGCGCGAACGGTACCGGCAGCTCACTGAAACCGCTCAGGGTCGCGACGAACTGGAGGCCATTCTGCAGGCCGGCGGACAGCGCGCACGTGCACGCGCCACGCCGTTTCTGGCACGCCTGAACCAGGCCGTGGGATTGCGCTCGGTCGCCAGGCTGCCGGTGGGCAGTGCTTCCGAATCAAGCAAGTTGCTGCCGGCGCTCGCCGAGTTCAAGACCTATCGCGAGAGCGATGGGCTGTTCTACTTCAAGCTCGTGTCCGCAGAAGGCCAGACCATGCTGCTGAGCCGGGGCTTCACCGCGCCAAAAGACAGTGGGCAATGGATGGCCAAAGCGCTGGAGTCAGGAGACCAGTTTGCGGTGCATCCCCATGCCGGCGGCTTTGCGTGGCAAGACGAAGCGGGTGCCGTGCTGGCGGTCGGAACCGTCGCTGCTGATGCCGTGCAAGCGGCCATTCGGGCGCTGCGTGCGGATCGTGATGCGAAGAAGGCAGAAAAGGCCAAAGCCGGAAGCAGCGCATGATGAGCGTGCTCGCGACCATTCTGCTGCTGCCTTGGTTCTTGATCCTGTGCTGGGTGTATTGGCGCATGGGTCGTGCTCATCAGGACGCGCCCGGCTTTGACCGACTGGCGATCATCGTTGCCATGGTGCTGGCGTTGGTTTCGGGTTACGTCGGGCTCGGGTACGCCGATCCCGTCTACGGGCGGCTCTGGCCACAGATCCTGGCCAGCCTGCTCGCCTACGGCGTGTTCCTGCTGGTGCTGGCGTTGGCGGCGATCTGGCGTGGTCGCAAGCGGCGTCACGCGCCAGCGTCATTGACCTGAGTGTTGGCACCATCGCAGCCCAAACGCGTGCGTGATGTTGCGTCAATCAGATGGGGTCAGGCCAAGTTGTGCGGGCAGCGCGTGGACGACCTGGCGCCAGTGTCGCTGGCGAAAATAGAGCGACCAGCCGTTGCCGCCGAGGTGTCGCCACAACACGGCGGCGCGCATTGCCGCGAGCATCAGCGCTCGCACCTGGGCAGCGATGCGCGGTTGCGATAGGTAGGTGGCATTGCCAAAAATCCGGATCGGCGCGGCGAGCGGCGAGATCGCTTCGACATAGGCCTGAGCCAGCGATTGCACGGTGTATTCGTGCAGCAAGCCAAACTGTTGGCGCTGGCGAACGGCGGGTTCCAACGCCTTCAGCAGTCGCGCTCCGGCCTCAGGGCGCGAACGCAGTCGTCTCGACAACGCGAGTACTTGTGCTGCGAGCCGGGTGACCTCATCGTGGCGCGCGTCGGCTTTGGCGAAACGAGCTTCTGTAGCCGCTATGGCTGCCACCAAGCGCGGGCTGGTGCCATACAGCGCGATCGGCGAGTCGGCGTCGAATTCGAAGATGGCCGCGAGCAGGCTGCTCCGCGTTTCGAATTCCGTCCGGCCTTCCTGCGCCAGCTCCCGCACGCCAAGTACCGCATCGACGAGGGCGCAAAGACAAAGTGCCTGTTGGGCTTTGGCACTGAGCGGAGTGGAATCCATCACAGCCCTCCAAAGCGGGCATCGGTGGCATCAATGACCGCACCGCCGAGGCAGATATCCCCGTCGTAAAAGACCACCGACTGCCCGGGCGTGACGGCGCGCTGGCGTGCTGCAAACAGGACCGTGAGGCGCCCGTCATCGTGGACGCGCACGCGGCAAGCCTGGTCGGGTTGCCGATAGCGTGTTTTGGCGACGCATTCGAATTCGGACGCCGGTGGTGCGCCCGCAATGAACGTCGGCGTATGAGCAACCAAGCGGGACGAGAACAGGTCTGGCGACTCGCCCTGGTCAACGATCAACACGTTGCGCTGGACATCCTTGCCGACCACGAACCAGGGCTCCGGTCGCGCATCGCGGCGACCGCCAATGCCCAAGCCTTCGCGCTGGCCGATCGTGTAGAAACACACACCGTGGTGTCGGCCGACAACCTGCCCGCCAATCGATTCAATGTCGCCAGCCTGCGCGGGAATGAAGCGTCCGAGAAATTCACGGAAGCGCCGTTCGCCGATAAAGCAGATTCCGGTCGAATCCTTCTTTGCCGCGGTAATCAGTCCTGCTTCGGCTGCCAGCCGCCGAACTTCGGGCTTGGGCAACTCGCCCACCGGAAAGAGCGTGCGCGCCAGTGCCGATTGGCTGATCGCGTGCAGGAAATAGCTCTGGTCCTTGTTGTCGTCGCGGCCGCGGAGCAGTTGGTGCTGGCCGCTGCTGGCACGCACGCGGGCGTAATGGCCCGTTGCGATGCGTTCGGCACCAATGTCCTCGGCATGTTCCAAGAAGGTCTTGAACTTGATTTCGCGGTTGCACAGGATGTCCGGATTCGGGGTCCGGCCGATCTTGTATTCCGACAAGAACAGTTCAAACACCCCGTCCCAGTACTCCGCGGCAAAATTGCGGGTGTAAAACGGAATGCCGAGCGTCTCGCAGATGTGCGCGGCGTCGGCAGCATCGGCTTCGGCAGGGCAGACGCCGGAGGGGTCGTCTTCTTCCCAATTCTTCATGAACATTCCGGCTACTGTTGCGCCGGACTGTTTGAGCAACCAGGCGGCTACCGAGGAATCGACCCCGCCGGAGACACCAACCGCAATCATGGGGTCACAACCCATCGGCAAAGGTCCAACCCATGGCGCTGGCCCCGAACATAGTCGTCGACATTGGCGAGCACGAGCGGGCTGCGATGCTTGATGCCGCATTGGAGCAACTCGTCCCGGCGCAGCCACAACACTTGCTCGATCCCCTGATCCAGGCTCAGGCTGAGATCCTCCGCGATCGCATCTGCCACAAACGTGAAGCGCAGGAACCCTAGGCCCGGCTCCGGGCTCTGCCATTGATACGCGCCGAGCAAGGCAGTCGGCCGGATCGTCCAGCGCGTCTCTTCCCGCGCTTCGCGAATTGTGGCCTCGATCAGGGTCTCGTGCTGTTCCAAGTGTCCGGCGGGCTGGTTCAATACCAGTTCGCCCCGGACGCGTTCGGCCACAAACAGAAATGCACCGTCGCGCTCGACGAGCGCGGCCACAGTCACATCGGGTCGCCATACAGGAGTTTGGTGCATAGTCAGATTCTGGCAAACAGCCCGATAGTTTAGCGCTTGCCCCGTGCGCGTGCGGCGTGAGGTGTTTCCGGTCTCGGAATTGCCTCAGGTTGGCTCGCTATATCATTGATTAGTAGCGCTTATTGGGGCGATCCTCCAAACGGCTTGAATTTGGTTCAGGCGCTTACCCGCGCCGTCTGGGCCCGGCCAGCCGACGCGGTTCGCACTGGCAATGGATTCACCCAGCAACCGAGTCCGGAGCCGGCGGACGTCACCACAACCGCAAGCAAGCGATCATGGCGCCGGTCGGGCGCGCCCAGACATTTGTTCCGGAACGATGGACGCGTGCCGATGCATCGCTATACTGAACCGAAGCAACCGGAATTCCAGTCACGAGCACATGGCCCATACGCCACAACACGAACATGAGTTCGGCGCCGTCGTCGAAGAATCGCGCCCCGAACTCGCCAAGCCACCCATGTTTCAGGTGGTCTTGCTGAATGACGATTACACCCCCATGGAGTTCGTCGTCGCGGTCTTGCAGATGTTTTTTTCGATGGATTTTGCTCGTGCCAACCAGGTCATGATGCATGTTCACACCCGCGGCAAGGGCGTTTGCGGCATCTACACACGAGAAGTGGCCGAGACCAAGGTCAACCAGGTCAACGAATTTTCACGCAGTCATCAGCACCCATTGCTGTGCGCGATGGAGAAAGTTTCGTGAACAGGCGCTCTGGCAGTCGCGCACAGAGCTTGAACCGCGGTAAAAAGGGCCTACATCGGGCGTTCGGAGGTGAAACCCATGTTTAGCAAGGATCTCGAACAGACGCTGGCGCAGTGCTACAAGGATGCGCGCGAGCGACGGCATGAATTCATGACCGTCGAGCATCTGCTTCTGGCCCTTCTCGATAACGCATCCGCGGCAAACGTGTTGCGTGCTTGCGGTGCCGATTTCAAGAAGCTGACCCAGGACCTCCGCTCGATCATCGCCGAGACGGTGCAGGTGATGCCGCAAGGCGATTCCCGCGACACGCAGCCCACCCTTGGGTTCCAACGCGTCCTGCAACGGGCGGTGTATCACGTCCAGTCGAGTGGCCGTTCGGAGGTCACCGGCGCCAACGTGCTGGTCGCGATCTTCGGCGAGAAGGATTCGCACGCCGTGTATTTCCTCAATCAGCAGGAAATCACCCGCTTGGATGTCGTCAACTACATTTCGCACCGGATCGCGAAGATTGGCCACGAACCCAAGAATCCAGAGCCGGAGAGCAAGAACCCCAATCCGGCCGACCCGGAGGGCGAGAACGAGCTGCGCGGCAACCCGCTGACCGAATTCGCCAATAACCTGAACGAAGCGGCACGTCTCGGCAAGATCGATCCGCTGATCGGTCGCAGCGATGAAGTCGAGCGCACGATCCAGGTGCTGTGCCGTCGGCGCAAGAACAATCCGCTGTTTGTCGGCGAGGCCGGTGTCGGCAAGACGGCGATTGCTGAGGGGTTGGCCAAGCGCATCGTCGAAGGCCAGGTGCCGGAAGTGCTGAAAGACTGCACGATTCACGCGCTCGATCTGGGTGCCTTGGTCGCTGGCACCAAATATCGCGGCGACTTCGAGAAGCGCCTGAAGGCAGTGATTGCCGAGCTCAAGAAGGATCCGAAGGCCATTTTGTTCATCGATGAGATTCACACGATCATCGGCGCCGGTTCGGCCAGCGGCGGCACGATGGATGCGTCGAATCTGATCAAGCCGGTGCTGTCCAGCGGCGAATTGCGCTGCATCGGCTCGACCACGTTCCAGGAATTCCGGCAGATTTTCGACAAGGACCGAGCGCTGTCGCGGCGGTTCCAGAAGATTGACATCGTCGAGCCGAGCATGGCCGATGCGTTGGAGATCCTGAAGGGGCTAAAGCCGCGCTTCGAAGAACATCACAACATCGTCTACACGCAGGATGCACTGAAGGCCGCGGTCGATCTGTCGGTCAAGCACATCGGTGACCGTCTGTTACCCGACAAAGCGATTGACGTGATCGACGAGGCCGGCGCGCGTCAGCGCGTGGTGCCCGAGGGCGAGCGCAAGGACATCGTCGATGTCGGCGAAATTGAGTACATCATTGCGAAGATGGCGCGGATTCCACCGAAGCAAGTGTCGGTGTCCGATCGCGAAGTGTTGAAGAACCTGGATCGCAATCTGAAGATGGTCGTGTTCGGTCAGGACGATGCGATTGATTCGCTGACTGCCTCGATCAAGATGGCACGCTCGGGGCTCGCCAACGCCGGCAAGCCGATTGGGTGCTTCCTGTTTGCCGGCCCGACCGGAGTCGGCAAGACCGAGGTTACGCGCCAGCTCGCGCTGCAACTCGGTATTGAGCTCATTCGGTTCGACATGTCGGAGTACATGGAAGCGCATTCGGTGTCGCGCTTGATTGGCGCGCCGCCGGGCTATGTTGGCTTCGACAAGGGCGGCCTGTTGACGGATGCGGTCACCAAGCATCCGCACTCGGTGATTCTGCTCGATGAGATCGAGAAAGCGCACCCGGACGTATTCAACATTCTGCTGCAGGTCATGGACCGTGGTGCGCTGACCGACTCGAATGGTCGCGAAGCGACGTTCCGCAACGCGGTGCTGATCATGACGACCAACGCCGGTGCGGCCCAAGCGTCGCGGCGAACGATTGGCTTTGTCCGCCAGGATCACAGCACCGATGCGATGGAGACCATCACCAAGATGTTCTCGCCTGAATTCCGCAACCGATTGGATACCATCATCCAATTCCGGGCGCTGGACTTCGACCATATCCTGCGCGTTGTCGACAAGTTCCTGATCGAACTTGAAGCCCAGTTGCACGACAAGCGCGTCAGTCTGTCGGCTGATTCGGAAGCACGGCGCTGGCTCGCCGAGCACGGCTTCGATCCGCAGATGGGCGCGCGTCCGATGTCCCGAGTGCTGCAGGAAAAGGTCAAGCGGCCACTCGCGGACGAATTGTTGTTCGGCAAGCTGAGCCAGGGTGGGCGCGTGCACTTGTCGGTCCAGAATGGCGAACTTCAAATCGAGACAGAAGCCGAGCCGATCGCTGAGGCCGAATTGGCTGAATCCTGACCGATGACTGAGGCAGGGGTGCGGCGCACGGTGCAACCCCATTGCTGGCTCGCGGGCCAGCCGTGCGGGCTTGCCCAGAATCTGGCGCCCGACTAGCCCATGTGGGGCAGGGGTCAAGCAGCACTCAAACAGCTCCGCGGTCTCTGCAGGCGCACCGGCAACATCAGCCTGTGGTTTGGGCTGGGGCTGGTTGGCTGGCTAGGTGGTGGCGGCTCCGTTCAGGCAGCAACCGTGTTCGGAGCGACCGAAGGGCTCCCGAATACGTTGGTCCAAGCGATTGCGGTCAATCCAAACGGTGAGCTCTGGATCGGGACACAGGAAGGCCTGAGCGCGTTTGATGGCCACCGTTTCGAAACGCTGAAATTGTCGTCGTCCGGACAAGTTCCCGATGAACATGCGGCTCGGTTGCTGATCGACGGTAAACGCATGCTGGTGGCGACGTCGTCTGGTTTGCTGCGCGTGGACTTGCCGACGCGCGCGGTCACTGCGGTGCACGCCGCAACCGGTGATCTGCCCGGCTTGCAGGCGATTTGGCGCGACGAAGCCGGTGCAATCTGGCTGGGCGACGAACAAGGTCATCTCTGGTGGCTCGCCAACGTTGACGCCACGCCCAGGCAGATCATCCTGCAAGGGGTGCCGGAAATTGCCGGCATTTCGCACATCACCGGAAACGCCGAGCGCCTCTGGTTGTCGACCGCCACGGGCGTGCTGGAGGTTGATCGACAGAACCGGACCGCGGCGGTCCTGACGCCTGCGGTGGCTGGGTTCGTACCGACCGACCCCTACGTGCAGACCATTTTTTTAGACGCCAGGAATCGGCTATGGATCGGCTATTGGAATGATGGTCTGGTGCGCCTCGATCGCGCGACCGGGGTCTGGACCTGGTTCCATCCTGATGCAAAGCCTTCAAGCGGGCTATCGGCGACCAGTATCTGGAACCTGACGTCGTATGCCGATCAGATCCACGTTGCGACCAATCGCGGGATCGATGTGTTCGACGAGTCGTGTCAGTGCTTCCGGCGGCTCAGTCATCCCGATTGGGACAAAGTGGATGGCAATGGCGTGATCGTGACGGATTTGCAGGCGGATCGCTCCGGTCTTTGGGCGGCCGTCTGGGGCCGAGGGCTGGTGCGCTTCAACGCGGGTGACCGCTTCTTCGAGCGCCTGGTGCCTATGGATGAGCACCCTGAAAGTCTGGCGCATCCGATGGTGTACGCCTTGAAAGTGGATCGTCAGGACCGCTTGTGGGTCGGCACTTACGGCGCCTTTGCGCAGTTCGTCAATGCGGATGACCGGCCGGCCGGAGGGCACTGGCGCCTGCAGAGCGTGCCCCGCCGTGGCCTCCGCACCGAGGCGCGTTTTGTCTGGGCCATTGGCGAAACGCCGGACGGCATGGCGCTCGGTACCGGCTACGGTCTTTTTGGCACTGATGGCGCCGCGGTGCGCGTATTGGCGCCCGATTTGCAAAGCACGCGCAGTCTGTTGCTGCATCCTGATGGGCGATTACTGGTGGGTGGTGTGCGTGGCTTGTGGCAGTGGGATCAGGAGCGACTGACCCGCGTCACGCTGCCTGAAACCATGCGGAGCCCGGTTGTCCACTGCATGCTCTGGCACGATGACAGTGTCTGGCTGGGTGGGCCGAAAGGACTGACGCGCCTGGATTCGAATCTTCAATGGCTGGCCAGTTATGACGTCGGTACTGGGCCTTCGGCATTGCCTGGGCCAGTCGTGTGGGATATCAAAGCGGCCGCGGATGGTCGCATCTGGGTTGGCACGTCGGGCGGGCTGGTGGCCTTGGATCGGCGTGGCGACTCGTATGTGCTGGAACAACACCTCTGGCCTGAGCAACAGGCGGATCGCAGCATTGCGAGCGTCGAATTCGCCGGACCGGACACGTTGTGGCTCGGAACCTCGCGCGGTTTGCTGCGCTATCGGGCCGATACGCGGGAACTGCGCAAGTTCGATGTGCGCGACGGCCTGATCAGCGATCAATTCCATCATGGCGCCAGCGCATCTGATGGGAGGCGCCTGTACTTTGGCAGCACCGGTGGTCTGCTTGCGTTTGATCCGCGCGAGGCGCCGGAACAGACTTACCAATTGCGTCCGAGCTTGGCCAAAATCAAGATTGGCATGCAGCCATGGCAGGCCCCCGACGCATTCCTGGCGTTGCCCGATCGACCACCCAGCTTGCAGGTCCAACTGTCTGCCTATCAATTTGAACGCCCGGAACGGGTGCGCTTCGCTTATCGCTGGTTGCCTGAGGAGCGGGAGTTTTCGGATCTGGGTGATGCGCATCAGGCCGTGTTTTCCGATCTGCCGAGTGGCGAACGCACGCTGGAGTTGCGCGCCACGCTGGATGGCTACACGGTGTCGCGTCCCGTGCTGCGTGTGCAAGTCGCTTACGCCTGGCACGAAACCTGGTGGGGCAGGCTGCTGCTCGGGTTTGTGGCGATCGCTGGTACCGCGGCTTACTATCTGCGTCGGATCCGGGCGATTCGCAGCAACGCCGAAGCGTTACGGCTGGAAGTTCAGGCGCGGACTCGGGCACTGTCGCATACCTCGGCCGAACTGGCGGCTGCCAATGCACGCTTGAAGGAACAGGTCGAGACCGATGCGCTGACCGGGATCCGCAACCGTCATTTCATCCTGAACCGCATCGAGCACTGGCATCAACAGGGCCGCGCACTCGGCGTGCTGCTGATCGATCTCGATCACTTCAAGCGGATCAACGACACCCACGGGCATTTGGTCGGCGACCGGGTACTTCTGCAATTTGCGCGCACGCTGACGGAATCCCTTCCCGAGTTCCTGTGCGCGCGTTTCGGTGGCGAGGAGTTCTTCGCCTTTCGGGAAACGACCGATCTGCAACTATTGCTTGAGCGGGCGCATCAAATGCGATCATCGGTGCATCGACTTCGCGTGCCGGATGACCAGGGGCAGCCCGTTCGGATCACCGTCAGTGTTGGCGTGGCCGTGTTGGCGCCCGGAGAATCCGTTAACGACCTGATCAAGCGGGCGGACGCGGCCATGTACCGGGCGAAAGCCCAAGGCCGGGACCGAATCGACGTCGGCTGACTTCCGGCCTATGGAACACTGCTGGTGTTCTATTAAGCTACAACACTAATACTCCTAGCAGCCGATCCAATGATCGGGTGTCGGGACGTAGCAAGGACGCATGCAATCTCGAAAGTTTGCATAAGTATTTGAAAAATATAAGAGCAGATCTTGCGCAGTCGAGCTTGGTGCGATTGTGGACGCGGATCTGGGATGCAGAAAGGGCGCTGGACGCGCCAGGTTGGAACCATTCAATGAGCTTCGTCGGGAACAAAAACATGAAGAATTCGATTAGTGTGCGCCGTCGCTGGCTGCTCAGTGCCCTGATTGTGGTGGCACTTTGCGCATGCCAACCAAAGGGTGGTCAGGGGCCGGATGGCAAGCAGGCGGCGGAATCTGACGTCGCAGTGCCGGTGGAAGCGGCCACCGCCTCCTTGAGCCCCATTGCGGCCAGCTACAGCGGCACCGCAGCGCTCGAGCCTGAGAATCAGGCATCAGTGGTCGCAAAAGCGACCGGCGTATTGCTGCGGCTCAATGTCGAAGAAGGCGACCAGGTGCAGTCCGGGCAAGTTCTGGCGCAGCTAGATCCCGAGAAGCCGAAGCTCGAGGTCATGCGCGCCGAGGCCAACATGAAGCGCCTGGAGAACGATTACCGGCGTTCGACTGATCTGTTCGAAAGAAAACTGACCAGTTCGGAAGCACATGAACGCATCCGCTTCGATCTGGAGACGCAGCGCGCCGCGTTTGAGCTGGCCAAACTGGACCTCGACTATACGCAGATCCGCGCCCCGATCAGTGGTGTCATCAGCGAGCGTCTGGTCAAGGTTGGGAATCTGATTCAGTTGCAGCAGGCGCTGTTCCGGATCGACGATTTCGATCCGCTGTTGGCGGTGCTGAACGTGCCGGAACGCGAGCTCGCCATTCTGAAGCCGGGGCAGAAGGTCTCGATGGTGGTTGACGCACTCACCGGCCAAGTGTTTGAAGGTGAAGTAGACCGCGTCAGCCCGGTCGTCGATGCGAACACCGGTACCTTTCGAGTCACCTGCGCGTTCCGGGACCAAACCAACGCGCTCAAGTCCGGCATGTTTGGCCGCGTCCAGATCGTTTACGACCAACGTGCCGAGGCGCTGGTGGTTCCGCGCGATGCGTTGCTTGAAGGCGATGGCGAAGTGGCGGTCTATGTGCTGAGCCCCGATACCGCCAAACCTGGCGATCAGGCGGGCGCGAAGACCGCAGACAAGGGCTTTTTCGCCAAGCTGTTTGGCAAAGACGACCAGGCCGACAAGAGCGACGTCAACAAGCCCAAAGGGCCGGTGTTTGTCGCGTCGCGCCGTACGGTTCGCCTTGGCTACACCAGCGGTAGCGATGCCGAAGTGTTGGAAGGACTGAAGGTCGGTGACCGCGTGGTCACAATCGGCAAGGCCGCGCTCAGGGATGGCGCGCGCGTTGAAATCGTCGAGGGATTGTAAACCATGAGCATCATCGCCACTGCGACGCGTCGACGCGTCACCATCGGCATGGCCACGCTGACCGCTGTGCTGTTCGGTCTGATCGCCCTGTCAGAACTGAAGATCACGCTGTTGCCGGACTTGTCCTATCCGACGCTGACGGTTCGCACCGAATACACGGGCGCGGCACCAGTCGAAATCGAAAACCTCATTACCGAACAGGTCGAGGAAGCACTCGGCGTCGTCAAGAATGTCCGCCGGATCCGATCCGTGTCTCGGGCGTCGCAATCTGATGTGGTGCTCGAGTTCATCTGGGGCACCAACATGGACATGGCCGCCCTGGAAGTCCGCGAAAAGCTGGAGTTGATCCAGCTGCCGTTGGATGTGCGCAAACCCACGCTGCTGCGCTTTGATCCGTCCACGCAGCCCGTGTTGCGTTATGGCCTGCTCGGTGCAAGCAAGGGTGACACGTTCAATGAAGCCGAACTGAAACAGCTGCGTCGGTATGCCGATGAGCAGCTCAAGAAGCGTATCGAGCCGATCAGCGGCGTCGCGGCGGTCAAGATCGGCGGTGGTCTCGAAGACGAAATTCAAGTTGAGATCGATCAGCAAAAGCTGAAGCAGTTGAATATTGATGTGTCGACGGTCATCGAGCGCTTGCGCGCTGAGAACGTCAATATTTCCGGTGGTCGCCTGGATGAAGGCTCGCAGCGGTTCCTGGTGCGTACGATCAATCAGTTTGCCAATGTCACCGAAATCGGCAACATGCTGCTGTTGCCAAACAGCAACGCCACGATTCGCCTGAAGGATGTGGCCAACGTCCGGCAAGGCTACAAAGAGCGGGAGTCGATCATCCGTGTAGATGGTCGCGAAGCCGTCGAACTCGCTGTCTACAAGGAGGGCGACGCCAATACCGTTGCAGTGGCGGATCTGGTCAATGGTTTGACCAAACGGCTTGAAGACGACAAGCAGTTGCCGACCGGCGCAAGCCTGGTGCGGATCGACGATCAGAGTCGCTTCATCAAGAGCTCACTGGATGAGGTGTACAGCAACGCACTGTTGGGCGGCCTGTTGTCGATTCTGGTGATCTTCCTGTATCTGCGGGACGTGCGCGCGACGGTCGTGATTGGCCTGTCGCTGCCGGTGTCGATCATTGCGACGTTCTTTTTCATGGCCCAATTCGGGCTGACCCTGAACATCATGTCGCTCGGTGGCCTCGCGCTGGCGACGGGTATGGTGGTCGACGCAGCCATCGTGGTGCTGGAAAACATTCAGCGGCTCCGTGACGCGGGCATGGGCATTGTCCAGGCCGCGATCAAAGGGACTCAGGAAGTGGGTATGGCGGTTACGGCTTCCGTGCTGACTTCGGTGGCCGTATTCCTGCCGCTGGTCTTTGTGGAAGGCGTTGCCGGGCAGTTGTTCCGCGATCAGGCGCTGACTGTGTCGATTTCGTTGCTGGCGTCTCTGGTCGTGTCGCTGACGCTGATTCCGATGCTGGCCTCGTTGGAGCAGGTCGGTGTGGCGGCATTGGATGCAGCCAGCGCCGACCCGGCGCCAACGCCGACGGCGCGCCGCGAGGGTCTGTTCATGCGGATCGTCCGGGGCGCCATTTCTGGGTTTGCCAAAGTTCTTCGATTTGTCTTCGTGTTCGTCGCCAAGTGGCTGATTCGGGCATTCAGAGGTCTGGGCTGGCTGCTCGGTCTGGTGTTGAATCCAGCGGCCAAATGGGTCATGGCCATGCAGGTCAAGCAGGAAAACGCGTATGCCGCGTTGTTGCCATGGGTCCTTCGGAACCCGATCAAAGTGCTGGGCACGGCCATCGCTGCATTGGTGTTGGCGGTGGCGATGATTCCGGGCCTCGGGCTCGATCTGGTGCCGCAGTTGGCGCAAGGTCAGTTCGAAGCCACGCTGAAATTGCCACCCGGCACGCCGCTGGCCGAAACGGACAGTGTGGTGCGCGCCATGGAAGCAACCAAGGACGAACGGATCGCCACGATTTACGGCGTCAGTGGCTCGGGCACGCGTCTGGATGCGAACCCCACCGAGTCGGGCGAGAACGTGGCGCGTCTGATTGTGACGATGCCACCGGGTTCGCGCCGGGCAGAGGAGGAGGCGGCTATGGATGCGCTTCGCGTGAAAGCCAGGCAACTCGGGATCACCGATGCGACGTTCGCCCGACCGGCGTTGCTGAATTTTACGACGCCACTGGAAGTGGAGTTGGCCAGCTACGATCTGGAACGTCTGCAACGGGCCGGCAAGCTCGTCGCGGCGGCGCTGGCACAGAATGATCGCTTCGCCGATGTGAAGTCGTCAGTCGAGTCCGGTCAGCCGGAGATTCAGATCCGCTTTGATCAGGAGCGCGCCGCGGCGCTCGGCCTCAGTACCCGCGAAATCGCCGATCAGGTCGTGCAGAAAGTTCGCGGTGAAGTCGCGACGCGCCACACTTTCGGCGATCGCAAGATCGACGTCCTCGTGCGTGCCAGAGCCGACGACCGCGCGTCCGTCGAAGACATCAAGAACCTGATTGTGAACCCAGCAAGTGACCGGCCCGTCACGTTGCTGGCGGTGGCGGATGTGGTGGCCACCGAGGGCCCTGGCGAAATCCGCCGCTCGGACCAGGAACGTGTTGCCTTGGTGTCGGCGAATCTGGCTTATGGCGATCTCGGCACGGCGGGGAGTGAGGCGTCGCGTATCATCAGCGGGTTGCAACTGCCGGCGGGCGTCAGCTTCCGCGTCAGCGGCCAGAGTGAGGAGCTCAAAGCCAGCACCAACTCGCTGATCTTTGCGCTGGCCCTGGCGGTGTTCCTCGTGTATCTGGTCATGGCGTCGCAGTTCGAGTCGCTGCTGCATCCCTTCGTGATTCTGTTTTCAATTCCACTCGCGATTGTGGGCTGCGTTTTTGGCTTGAAGCTCTTTGGCATGCCGATATCGGTTATTGCTGGCATCGGCATCATCATGTTGGCTGGTATTGTGGTGAACAACGCCATCGTATTGATCGACCGGGTTAATCAGCTGCGCGGTGAGGGTGTCAGCAAGTTCGACGCTTTGATTGAAGGCGCGCGGTCGCGTCTGCGCCCGATTGCGATGACCACGGTGACCACGCTGGTGGGCTTTCTGCCACTTGCTCTGGGACTTGGTGATGGCGCCGAGATCCGCCAGCCGATGGCGATCACCGTGATTGCGGGTCTCTCGGTTTCGACACTGCTGACGTTGCTCGTGATCCCGGTGATGTACAACCTGATGGATCGCCGTTCCGATGCTGAATATGTAGCGGTCGCCGCGCGCGAGGCGAAGGATCGCCAAGAAGCGGAATCTGCCCAGCATCTAACCCACTAAGTTTGCGCCGGAGTCTGCCATGAGTGTGGTTTCCATGAGCTTGAAGCGACCCGTCACCACGGTGATGGTGTTCGTGTCGCTGACGTTGCTGGGCTTGATCGCAGCGCTGCGCTTGCCGCTTGAGTATTTCCCGGATTTCGATGCGCCGTTTCTGTTTGTGCAGATACCGTATCCGGGCTCCACGCCGGAAGAGGTGGAGCGCAATATCACGCGTCCGGCCGAGGAGGCGCTGGCAACGTTGTCGCGCATCAAATCGATCAATTCGCAATCGACCGCGAATGACGCCAGCATCTTCATTGAATTCAAATGGGATGCGGATGTCGCGATCAAGGCCGTCGAGGCCCGTGACCGCCTGGAGGCGATCCGGAAGGAGCTGCCGAGCGATGTGCAGCGCTTCAATGTGTTGAAGTTTTCCAGCGGCGACCAGGCGGTTCTGTCGTTGCGGGTGTCGTCCGGTCGCGATTTGTCGAACTCCTATGAGCTGCTGAACCGCAAGGTCAAACGGGCGCTGGAGCGTTTGCCCGGTGTGGCGCGCGTCGATATGGCAGGCGTCGAGCCGCCGGAAGTTCAGATCGAGTTGCTGGCCGATCGCGTGAGCGCCCATGGCTTGGATCTCAATCAACTGGCGAGTCGCATTCAGGCCGCGAACTTCTCGGTTTCTGGTGGATTGATCGAAGACAGCGGCTCCCGTTTTCGGGTGCAGCCGATTGGCGAATTCCACAGCCTGGACGAAATTCGGGCCCTGGTCTTAAATGACGCCGGGCTGCGCCTTGGTGACGTGGCACAAGTTTCCTTGAAGCCAAAGCGAAAAGACTACGCGCGGCACTTGGATCTGAAGCCGGCGATCGGGATCGATGTGTTCAAGGAGCGCGGTGCCAATCTGGTGGACGTTGGCCGCCGCGCGCTTGCCGAAGTGCAGCGGATCGGTCAGGACCCGGAGATGGCGGGCATCGATATTTTCTTCCTGCAGGATCAGGCCAAAGGCGTGACCAGTTCCTTGTGGGAGCTGGCCGAGGCCGGTTTGATCGGCCTGGTGTTGTCTATTGCGGTCTTGTTCCTCTTTCTGCGGAACTGGGCATCGACATTCATGGTGTCGCTCGCGATTCCGATCAGCTTCGTCATTACACTTGGCATCATGTACTTCTTGGGCTATTCGCTGAATGTCCTCTCCATGATGGGGCTCTTGCTCGGCATCGGGATGGTGGTCGATAACGCGGTTGTCGCCGTTGAGAGCATCTATCAGCAGCGCGAGAAATACCCGGATGATCCGATCCGTTGCTCCGTCGTCGGGGTCAACAACGTCACCATCGCCATCAGTGCTGGCACGCTTTGTCACTGCGTGGTGTTTCTCCCGAACATCTTTGGTGAGAAGAATTTCATCACGTTGAATCTGTCGCATGTCGCCATTGCGATTTGCGTCTCGCTGCTCGTGTCCTGGTTGGTGGCCATCAGCCTGATTCCCATGATCTCGGCCCGGATTCCAACGCCCAAAGCGGGCTTGCAGCAAGGTTGGGTGACCCGGTTCCGGAATCGCTATGCGGCGCTCGTCAACTGGACGCTGCACCATCGGTTGCAGACGATGTTGTGGACGGGGCTCCTGGTATTGGTCAGCGTGGTGCCGTTTGCGTTGACCAAGTCCGAAATGATCCAGGAAGGGCAAACGCGCGATGCGCAATTGCGTTACGAACTCAACGGCCTGTACCAGCTCTCTGAATTGGACAAGTCGATTTCGGCGGTGGAGCGGTACCTGCTCGCCAACAAAGAGAAGTTCGAGATCGAGTCGGTTTACAGTTACTTTGATGAGCGTGGCAGCGCTAACACCTTGCTGCTTTTTACCGACGCCGATGTCGCTGTTCGAAGCACCGACGAGATCAAGGAAGACATCCGCAAGGGCCTGCCGAATCTCCCCATTGGCACCGTTGGATTTGGGGATGGGCCGCAACGCCCAGGCGGCCAGGCGCTGACGATTTCGCTGATTGGCGAATCGAGCACGGCGCTGAATGAGCTGGCGCCCGAAGCGGTTCGGGCGTTGAGCAAGATCAACGGGATTCGGGATGCGCGCACCGGTGTGGCTTCGGCCGAAACCGAGATTCAGGTGCGGGTCGATCGCGACCGCGCGCTGCGCTATGGCTTCAGCGCGCAGCAGGTGGCACAGTTCATTGCCGTGGCCATGCGCGGCGCACCCATGCGCGAGTATCGCTACGAGGGGCAAGAGATTCCGGTCTGGTTGCGCTTTCAGGGTTCGGATTCGACGACGATTGACGACCTGCGCGACCTCAAGCTGCGCGCACCTGGCGGCGAGCAGGTGCCGTTGTTGTCTCTTGTCTCGGTAAGCTCGGAGCCGAGCCCGGTTGCGGTCAGTCGTACGAATCGACAGACGGCGCTGCAGGTCACCCTGTCGCTGGCGCCGGGCGCGGTGGAATCGGAGGTTCGAGAAGCGATCAAGCCGGTGATGGACGCGGTCAATCTGCCGCCTGGTTACCGCTGGTCGTATGGGCAGGGTTTCAACGACAGTGACGAAGCGCTCAACCAGATGCTGATGAACACGATTCTGGCCTTGGTCATGATTTTCGTTGTCATGGCGGCGGTATTTGAGTCGTTGGTGTATCCGTTCGGCATTCTTTCGACGATCCTGTTCTCGATCCTCGGGATCTACTGGTTGTTCTTTCTGACCGGCACGGCATTCGACTTGATGGCCTTTATCGGATTGCTGATCCTGATGGGGGTCGTCGTGAACAACGGCATTGTGATGGTGGAGCACATCAACCAACTGCAAGCCGAAGGCAAGTCGCGGCACGATGCGCTTGTCGAAGGCAGTCGCGATCGGTTGCGTCCGGTGATCATGACCATGGCGACCACGATTCTGGGGTTGCTGCCGCTCTGCATTGGCACCACGCAGATTGGCGGCGATGGCCCGCCTTACTTTCCGATGGCGCGTGCGATTGCCGGTGGCCTGGTCTTCTCGACCATCGTTACGTTGATCGTGCTCCCGACCATTCTGAGTTTGCTGGACGATGCCAGCACCGCCGTTCGAACCATGATCCGGCAGGCAAGAGGGCCGGCTCTGGTCAAACCAGAGTCAGCGGAGCCGGCCAACGGCCCAGTCTGAGCCCTGGGGGCTTCTGAGCCCATCCATCGTGTCCAATTGGTAGGCTGTTGCAAAACAGCCTACGACCTCACGCCTGGGAAGGCGCAACCGCGGATCAATCAAGTCGGGCTTTGACACGGCGAGAGAAATACCGGGCCCGGGTCTGCACCGGGGTGAGCCAGGCAGCCAAAGCAGACTCCGATCTCAGACACGTGCGCGCACGCAATCGAGCGTGTCTGCGATTGGTCGCGACGCACCCGGACTCGTGCGAATTCAGTGCCGCGTTCGAGCGATCGGTGTCCGGGTCGGTCGACGATTTTGGATCGAATTGGACGCTTTTTTGGTCGCGCGCGATGCATGCGAGTCGGGTGTTTCGGTGTGCCGATCGTGCGCTCTGCCAGAAGTCATGGCGGTCGAAAGTCATGGCTGAACGCGCGTTCACCAGTCCGGAAGTAATGGTCTCAAGCCATTGATTTAAAAGCTTTCGGACAAATTTCGTCGGCCTGTTCGACAAACATCGCACAGGTTTCGGGCCAATTTCCTGACGCGTGTTTCGACTCCGGCTGCAATGGCCTCCAGCTACAACGGAGGTACCTATGTTGCTCAATGAAACGATGTTGACGAGCGGGCAGGCGCAAGCGATTCAGGACGGTCTCGATCGCCTGCCGCAAATTCAGGCGATCCTGATGAAAGGCGATGGTGCCTTGAAGGTGCCGGGCGGCCACCTGGTGTTGGTGCTCTCGATTTCGGGAGGCTTGCGTGTCCATGCCGGCGAAGGGCAGTTCAGTCTGCATGCGCGGGAATGGTTGCTTCTTGAGCGCGAAGCTGCACCAACTTTGCAAAGCCGAAGGCGCGATCTCGCATTGGTGTTGGTGCTGAGTGCGCCGGCTTGGCGACTCTTGCATCGAAACGGCAACAGCGAGCCGCTTCCGGGCCGCGGTCGAATGAATCGCGCCATGTTGGCCGTGATCGCCCAGGTGCTGCGTCAGTCTGCCAGTCAGGGTAGCGCCGATTTTTGGCGTCGTGAACCGGTGCTTCGCAGCCTGCTGGCGCAAATCGAGTCGCTGCAGAGCGGTCTTCGCGAACTCGTCAGCCGATGCCCGGGCAAGTCACGCACACGACGCTTCCAGGTGTTGTCTCGCTTGCAGCGTGCCCGGCTCTATGTCGAGGGCAACGCCAATCGCGTTGTTCGAATTGGCGAACTCGCCAATCTGACGAATTTCTCGCACTGGTATTTCACCAAGTCTTTTCATCGCGTTTACGGAATGAGCCCAAAGGATTACGGCATCCAAGTGCGTCTGACCCAAGCTCGGGAACTGCTGCGGGACCCCGCATTGACCGTCAGCGAGGTCGCCGCAGCCTGCGGCTTCGAGAACAACAGCGCCTTTGCGCGAGCGTTCCGAAATTACTACGGGCGCCCCGCATCCGTGCTTCGTGCGGCATTGTGACCGCACGTTGACTGCCGTCCTGAAGTGATCCATGAAGTCGCGTCTTGCTATTTTGCAGGCGAATACAAATTGATGGCCAGCCGCTTTGGCGGCTTCGTACAAGGCCGAAGCGGCCAAGCCGTCAATTGGACAAAGGGGCTGGGCCAGCATGGCATTCGGCGATAACGCCTCTGCTGGCCCTTGACAAGTCTTGGCCGCTTGGTCGCCATCAGCTAGCCTAGTCCTGGATGGGAAAGCAAAGCCGGCTGGCAGCAGTCTGCCCACCTGCCGCGATGACTCGTTCGCGGCGGGGCTCGCCCGACGTGAATTCAATCAGCAGCTACGAATCAGGACTCATCGATGGCCGATCTACTGTGGCAACCAAGTCCCGAACGTGTCGGGCGGGCCAATCTCAGCCGTTTCATTAAGACGATTGCGAGCGAGCTTGATCCCAGCGTGCAGGATTATCCTTCGTTGTACGAGTTTTCAATCCGGCAGCCAGAGAAGTTCTGGACAGCGATCTGGGATTTCTGTGGCATCCGGGCGAGCGGTGATCGTGATCCGGTGTTGGTTGATGCCAACAAGATGCCCGGTGCGTCGTGGTTTCCGAATGTTCGCGTCAACTTTGCCGAGAACCTGCTCCGTTACCGTGATGATCGCCTGGCGATTGTGTTTCGCGGCGAGTCGGGTATCAGCCGGGAGTGGACCTATGCGCAACTGTATGATGAGGTCTCGCGCCTGGCGCAGGCGCTGAGTCAGGAAGGGGTTCGGCCTGGCGATCGCGTGGCGGGCTTCATGCCGAACATCCCCGAAGCGGTCATCGCGATGCTGGCGACCGCAAGTTTGGGTGCGGTTTGGTCGAGTTGCTCGCCGGATTTCGGCACCCAAGGCGTATTGGACCGTTTCGGTCAGATTGAGCCAAAGGTACTGTTTACTGCCGCGAGTTACGCTTACGGCAAGAAGTCATTGGACTGCCTGGAACGGATTCGCGACGTGGCGGCCAAGCTGCCCAGCGTGCAGCGTGTCGTGGTTGCGCCGTATCTCGAAGAACCAGCCACCCTGGCGGCGTTTCCCAATGCCGTTACATGGCGGGCGTTCACCGAGCCATTCCAGGCACAGCCCATCGACTTCGTTCGTCAGAGCTGGTCGGCGCCGCTCTACATTCTCTATTCCAGTGGCACCACGGGCGTACCAAAGTGCATTGTTCATGGCGTCGGCGGCACGTTGATCCAGCACCTCAAAGAGCTCGTGCTGCATGCTGATCTGAAGCGCGAGGACAAACTGTTCTACTACACCACCTGTGGTTGGATGATGTGGAACTGGCTGGTGTCTGGGTTGGCTGTCGGTGCCACCATCGTGCTGTTTGATGGATCGCCATTCCATCCAAAACCGGAAGTCCTGTGGGATCTGGTGGACGAGGTGGGGGTCACCGTGTTCGGCACGAGCGCCAAGTACATCAGCGCCCTCGAGAAGGCGGGTGTGAAGCCACGCGAATCGCACAAGTTGCTGGCCCTGAAGACCGTGCTTTCGACCGGCTCGCCGCTGGCGCCAGAAAGCTTCGACTTTGTCTATCGAGACATCAAGCCGCGGCTGCTGCTGGGCTCGATCTCGGGTGGCACCGATATCGTGTCGTGCTTCGCGCTCGCAGCGCCGATCCTGCCCGTCTACCGTGGTGAGCTCCAATGCCGCGGGCTTGGCATGAAAGTTGAAATCTACGATGAGGACGGCCGAGCGATCCGCGAGACGCCGGGTGAGCTGGTGTGCACGGCACCGTTTCCGTCGATGCCGATTGGGTTCTGGAATGATCCCGATGGCGCCAAATATCGGGCAGCGTACTTCGAGCGCTTCGATAACATTTGGTGTCATGGCGACTGGGCGGAGCTGACCGACCGCGAAGGCATTGTCATCTACGGTCGTTCGGATGCCACTTTGAATCCGGGCGGCGTGCGTATTGGCACTGCCGAAATCTATCGTCAGGTCGAGCGCGTCGAGGACGTGCTCGAATCCCTGTGTATTGGCCAGGATTGGCAGAGCGACGTGCGTGTGGTGTTGTTCGTCCGACTGCGCGAGGGCGTGGTGTTGGATGATGCGCTGGCCGATCGGATCAAGAAAACGATCCGAGACAACACAACGCCGCGGCATGTGCCGGCCAAGATCATTCAAGTGGCCGATATTCCTCGGACGATCTCGGGCAAGATCGTTGAGCTCGCGGTGCGCAATGTTGTTCATGGTCGCCCCGTGCGAAACACGGATGCACTCGCCAATCCCGATGCGTTGAAGCTGTATGCTGATCTGCCTCAGCTGAAGGATTGAGCCATGCGTCTTGTGCATTGTGTGAAGTTAAATCAGGAGCTCGCGGGACTCGGTTTTACCCCCTACCCAGGTGAGCTCGGCAAGCGGATCTTCGAGACGGTGAGTGCCGAGGCGTGGCAGCAGTGGCTCGCGCACCAGACCATGCTGATCAACGAGAATCGCTTGTCGCCGCTCGACCCGAAGGCCAGGACGTATCTCCGCGAGCAAATGGAGGCCTTCTTGTTTGGCGGTGGCGCCGAGCAGCCGGTAGGGTTTGTGGCGCCGGAGTGAGGGTTGTTCGTCCCGGGGTCGAGACTGGCCCCTAGCTGGCCGATAGCTGGATGGTCTCTGGCGCTTTGCTGGAGCCAACTGCCGCGGGATCTTGGCGGGAATCTTGGCAAGCCCGATTCGCAATCTTGGCAGAGCCGCTAGGCCCGAACCAACCTGGCCGCAAGTCTTGTACGCAGCTGAATTTGATCCCGCCGGCACCTGTCCAAATCACCGCTCGTCACCCAGGACTTGATCCGGGGTGGGTTTCAAAATTGAGAAACGCCTTCCTGACCAGTTGCCCAATGCGAACCTTTGGCGTCCGGCGTACCGGCGGCAGGGCGCTGCCACCGCCCAAGCTTGCCCTGATTTCGTCATTTTGGCTGGGGCGCTGCCCCCATTACAATCCGCGGTTTGTCCAGCGAGGAACCAGTTATGGCAATCAAGGTGGGTATCAACGGCTACGGCCGCATCGGCCGCAATATTCTGCGCGCGCTCTATGAAGGCAAGCGCAATGCCGAAATTCAGATTGTTGCGATCAACGATCTGGGTGACGCCGAGACCAACGCCCACCTGACCCGCTTCGACACGGCGCATGGCAAGTTTCCGGGTGAGGTGGGTGTCGATGGCGACCATCTGGTCGTCAACGGCGACCGCATCAAGGTTTATGCCGTGCGGAACCCAGCCGAGATTCCGTGGGGCGCGCACGACGTCGACGTGGTGCTCGAATGCACCGGATTGTTCACCAGCAAAGCCAAGGCTTCTGGCCATCTGGCTGGCGGCGCCAAGAAGGTCATCATCTCGGCCCCGGGCGAGGCGGATGTCGATGCGACGGTCGTTTTCGGCGTCAACCACCACACGCTGAAGGCTGAGCACACCGTCATCTCGAATGCCTCGTGCACGACCAACTGCCTGGCACCGCTCGCCAAAGTGCTGCACGAGAAGATCGGCATTGTGCATGGTCAGATGACGACGATTCACGCTTACACCAACGATCAAGTGCTGACCGATGTGTTCCACAAGGACCTGCGTCGCGCCCGTTCGGCCACGATGAGCCAGATCCCGACCAAGACCGGTGCAGCCGCTGCCGTTGGCCTGGTGCTGCCGGAGCTGAATGGCCGGCTCGACGGCTTCGCGATGCGCGTGCCAACGATCAACGTGTCCGTCGTTGATCTGAGCTTTGTGGCCGCGCGCCCGACCAGCAAGGAAGAAATCGATGCGGCGGTCAAGGAAGCCTCCGAAGGCGCCCTGAAGGGCATTCTCGGCTTCAACAAGGCGCCGTTGGTGTCGGTGGACTTCAATCATGATCCGCGCAGCTCGATCTACGACGCGACGCTGACCAAGGTCATGGGCGGCACGCTGGTCAAAGTCCTGTCGTGGTACGACAACGAATGGGGCTTCTCGAACCGCATGCTGGACACCACGCTCGCGTTGATGAAAGCCTGATCGTTGTCGATTGTGATACCCAAAGAACGGCCTGCTTCGGCAGGCCGTTCTTGTTCGCGCGTGAATTGGTGGTTGGTAGCGCGCCAATCGTGGTGGCGGCGTCAGTCATTCGCGCATTCCAATGGCGGCAAATTGCCGAATGGTCAAGTTGAGGCACTAGGAATTGCCGGGGACTGATTTCACAATGCGGTGAGTCGATCCGGCAGCAACGTTGCGGTGCAGCGATACCGGGCGAGTCTGCAAGTCCATGCCCCGGCAAGCGCGACAGCTGGCGGTTGGATTCGCGCGAACTTGTGGTGTTTCAACTTGTGAGTCGATGGCGCCGAGTCCGGACCGGTGCGTAACGGAGTGTGGGTCTGATCGTCCGGTCTGGACTGACTCAGGTTGGGCGTCACGATTGGAATTCTGAACTAGGAGTGGTCTGGAAATGCTCAAACAAATTGCTTTGTGTGCAGCGATGTTCGTGGCGGTAACGGGTGCTCATGCCGAAGACACGCCCGCGGCGGCGTCTGATTTTGACTCGAGCATCATGGTGACCTTGCTGGACATGAAGGCGCCGACCGCTGATCGACACACTGCGTTAGCGGCGTTGAAGCAACACGCTGAAGCCGGCAACTCGTTTGCGATGTACGACCTCGGGAGCCTGGTGCACCAGACGCGCTTCAAGGACGACGCGGTCATTCGGCCAGACCCAGGTGCTGCGTTGATGTGGTTGACCCGCGCCTTTGACAATGGTCGCTTTACGGCGGCGTTCAAACTTGCCACGGTGCATCGTGAACTCGGGGACCACTTGGAAGCCATGGCCTGGCTGCAGGTGTACACCTATTACTGGAAAGGTGGTAATCGAACTGCGCAACGTTCGTTGCCAACGTCTGGCGCGGCAGCCTGGTTGATGGCCCGACTGCAGGCAGAACTGAAATCGGTCCCAGAAGAATCGATTCGGCAGCGAACGATTGCATTGCTGGAAGCGCATGGCACGAAGTTTGAGCAAGCCCCAGCGACTCCAAGCGACAGCGCCGAGGGCTGCGACGTGCGCCCACCGCCGAAAGGCTTTCGTTTCGACGGCTCGCGCCGCCATGACCCCTCGATCGTCGAACTCGTTGCCAGAATTGCTCCCGATGGTAGTGCATCGGAATCGTTCGTCATGGATTCGGTTCCAGATCCAATGGCCGCAAAGATGGCGCGTCAATTCGCGTTTGCGATTCGTTGTCCGGAAGTGTCGGCGGACAGCCCAGAACGGCATGCCTTCATCCTCTTCAACTATCGAGGCACCGATCCCTATCGCTCTCGCGGGCGTGAGAGTCGGTCTGAGTAGTCGTTCTCATGGCGCGTCCGGCGGCGTTGTTGAAACTTTGGTGTTTCAGCCCGGACAATGAGTGACCGGCGACAAATCAAACTCACCCCGGATCAAGTCCGGGGTGACGAGAGGGGGATTGGGAGTCATTGGGCAACCGCTCCTGCCAAGCATCTGAAGCAGCGGTTCGGGCCGCGAAAGGCACCCTTACGATTCGTCACCCCGGACTTGATCCGGGGTGGGGTTCAAGCTTGCGGCAGTCTGACCCATCGATTGCTGACATTCAGCCAAGCTACTGTGGGTCTCCCATTGCTGACGCGGGTCAGCACAAACGGGGTGTCCCTGTGCCTGCGGTCATCAGCTACAAAGGACGCCTGCGCCGATGCCGCTCCAAATACTGGCTCGACGTTTTCCCACCGCTTGTTCGGCGAGTCAGAACGATACGGTCATTCCGGGCCGTGCCAACTCGACTTCGGCGTGAAACTGCTCACGGAGTTTCAGAGCGAGCACCTCCCGCGCCGGATCTTCGCCATGCACCAAATACACGGGCGGTTTTGACCCGAAGTGGCCGTACCACTCCAGCAAACCGGCCTGGTCGGCATGCGCGGACAACCCGCCGACGGTATGCAGCTGTGCCTGAACGCGAATGCGCTCGCCGAAGATGTTGACGAATTTCGCGCCGTCGACGAGCTCCCGCCCCAGCGTGCCATGGGCCTGATAGCCCGGGAAGATCACGTGAGTGCTGTCCCGCCACAGGTGATGCTTCAGGTGATGGCGAATACGGCCGCCATTGCACATGCCGGAACCGGCAATGATGATTTGGCCACCTTTGGTTTCGTTGAGTCGGCGCGACTCGTCGACGCTCGCAATGAAGCGCAAGTTCGGAAGCTTGAACGGGTTCAGCTTGTTTTGCCAGATGTGCTTGGCTTCTTCATCGAACAAGTCTTGGTGGTCGTCGTAGACCTTGGTGACCTTGTCTGCCATGGGGCTGTCGATCGCAATCTGCATCCGATCCAGGCCCCATTCCTCAAAATTCTGCGCAAACCAGTACAGAATTTCCTGGGTACGGCCCACCGAAAATGCGGGAATCAACACCATGCCCGGCCGCTGATGAACCGTTTCGAAGATCTGGCCAAGTTCGGCAATCGTGTCGGTGCGGGCTCGATGCAGCCGATCACCGTAGGTGCTTTCCAGCATGACCAAGTCGGCGTCGGTCACCGTAGTTGGATCGCGCAGAATCGGCGTACCCTTCGGGCCAATGTCGCCTGAGAACACGAGCTTCTTGGTCTGACCGTCCTCGTCAGCATGCACCTCGACAATCGCTGCGCCAATAATGTGGCCTGCATCGCGGAGCCGCACGCGCACGTTCGGTACCGGCTCGAACCATTGGTCGTACGCGTGGCCCTTGAGTTGATGCAGCACATCGCGCACATCATCCTCGTCATACACGGGCTCAATCGGTTTCATGCCGCGCCGCGCGCGTCGTTTGTTCTCGTATTCGACGTCCTGAGCCGCAAGGCGAGCGGAGTCTTCGAGCATGATTTTGGACAACGACTTGGTTGCATACTGCGTATGAATATCGCCTTTGTAACCGCGCTTTCTGAGCAGCGGCAAGCGGCCGACATGGTCAATGTGCGCATGCGACAGAATCATCGTGTCCAAATTCCGCGTGTCGAATGCGAATCGTTCGCCGTTGCGGCGAGCCTCGTCGCGCCCGCCCTGGATCATGCCGCAGTCGAGCAGAATCCGGTGGCCCGCCGCCTCGACCAGATGACAGGATCCCGTCACTTCGCCAGCTGCACCAAAGAACGAGACTTTCATGGGGATTCCTCAAATAGGAGGCGAGGGGTCGGTCGGTACGGATTTCCAGGCAAACCGGTTATGACCGGTATGCTCAAGATAGTCCAACCATTTGGCGAAGAACGCATTGCGCTGCAATCGATAACGCATGACCTTGGGCCCCGGCGCATCGCGGCCGAGCGCATGCTCCAGGCGACTGCCGAAGTAGCAGGTCACCACCTCGGCGAGGCGGGCATCGCGATAGAGCCGGATATGCGCCGATGGGTCGAGCTGACCGCTCTGCGGATCAATCATCGCGTAGCTGAGCTTCATCTCAACGGTGTACGGCGCGCGTTCGACGACGTCGAGCAACACGGGCATGCCTACGTTGCCTTCGGACTGGTGCCGGCCAAGCGGCAAATGGTCAGGGCCCAGGATTCGAGTCAGCGACCAATAGTTGTGGGCGTACAAGCCCATCAGATTGCCAAACCGGCTCTGTCTGGGTAGTGCAGTGGAATCAGAGTGAATCAACATGCAGCGATGGTAACGCGAAGATCAAAAAGCAACAGACTTCCCGGATGGCCCGGAAGCGACTATAGTTTCAAGGCGTGCTGACCATGTTGCGCCGGGGCCGTTTGTGCTCGTCACGGGCGAACGTGGAGGTCGGCGAAAATTGCGGTCACCGCATCAGCATCTTTTGCGTAGTAGTACTCGACCGGCGCGTAGAACAACACAAAGTTCAACCGCTGGCGCCGCTCCAGCATCAAGACGTGACCCTTGTACGTGAGCCCGTTTGGCGACCGCAAATCCAAGTCGAATTGATAGGTGGTAAAGCCATCGCGCTCACCAGGTTGCAGGTTGCTTGCTGAAACGTTCGCAAAGCCAATCTGCGCCAGACCGTCCACCATCAGATCGCGGAGTTCATTCGGATCCATGCCCGTCCGATAGAACGCGCCATCGGGATTCCAGCGGTTCTGTCGGCCATAGCCAAAGATGTGCTCCTTGTCGCGAATGTTCGTGATGAACGTCAGCCGGTTCAGCAAAGCACCATCGATGGTCCAGGTTTCGTTGCCGAGGCCGCGAAACCGTGCCCACTCAATAGGCGAGCGAACTTCGAAGATGCGCTGCACTTTGACCGGTTCATTTGGACGGACGAGCCCGGGTGTGCCACTGCAGGCGGCGAGTCCAAGGAACACGGCGGCCAAGGCCACCCATTGGGGCGCAATCAGTCTAGTCTTCCAGAGCACGGGCTGGCTCCTTCATCAGGTGTTCGATCAGCGCGCGATCATCCGCATCGGGGCGGGTGTGCAGATAATCGGCAAATGCCTGGTTGGCGGCGGTCTGGTCTTGAATGCGGCGATACGCGTAGCCCAGATCACGCAGTGTCACCGTTGGGTGGCCGGGCAGGTCAAGCGCCGCCAAGTAGGCATCGATTGCGCGCTTGTCGTCGCCGGGCGCGCGTCGCTTGCGAAACACTTCGCCGCGGAAGTAGGCGAGCAGTCCAGGATTCGGAAACCCGTCGCGATTTGCCAAGCGGTCCAGCAGCACCAGCGTTTGCGGATAGTTTCGCCGTTGCACTTCGTCGGCGAGCCACGTGGTCAGAAACGGTCGCATCGCCGTTTCATAGGACTCGGAGCCAAGTTCTGAGCCGTGTGCCGGCAGCGACTCGGCCTCCAGTCGCAGCGTGGTCAGGCGTTCATCGGTCGCCGGGTGCGTCGCAAAGATCGATGACGGCTTGTGGCGGTCGCGCGCATTTTCTTCGGCCAGTAGCGCCTGCCAGAGCTTCCAGCCTTGGCTCGGGTCATAGCCCAGGGCGACGGAGCGTTCGAAGCCGTGCAGATCGGATTCACGCTCATGGTCACGACTGTATTTGAACAAGGTCGCGTAAGCCGCCAGCAGCGCGACATCGAAGGCATCGCCGGCACTGGCACTGGGGCTCCGTGCGGCGATCAACTGCAGCAGGCTGAGGGCGTTGGCGGTGTTCTTGGTGCGCCGCCATTGTTTGATCGAGTGTTGCCCAAGGAAGTGGCCGATTTCGTGGCCCAACACAAAGCCCAGCTGGGCTTCGTTTTCAGCACGGAGCAAGGCGCCGGTCCACACCTGCATCATGCCATTCGGCGCCATGCTCGCATTGAAGTAGGGGCGGCGCACAATGTAGACACGGATGTCTTTGCAGTAGTCGCCGGCATACCGGCATACCAGCTGCTGTACATATTGGTTCAAAGCCGGATCGCGAATCAGCAACGGCGACTTCTGCAAGGCGCGTTCCGACTCTTCCAGGGCATCCCATAGCCCGCCCTCATCAGTATTCTCGGCGGGTGTGTCGCCTGGGCTCATGTCGCGCAATGGCGCGCTGGCGCATCCGGCCAGTACGACCACCGCGAGCATGACCAAGCAACCGCGGCGCAGTCGACTCATAGCGGCATCCCTTTCAGCAGTTTGTCGGCGGTTTCGCGCGTCCCTTTCGGGTCGCGCAGATCGCCTAGGGAATCACTCATGACGTTGAACCAGACGACATCGCCGGTATGCAGGTCCACCAGCGTCGCGATGCCGTATTGCTGGCCGCCTTGCAGAATGCCCAATTGCAATACCGCCGCCGCGATCATCAGCGCGGCACGTCCGCCGCTCGTGTAGCTGTCTCTGACGATCACATTCAGCATGTAGTCGGCACCGGTGGCATCGCGGATCGCCGCCACGCCGGGGCCAAGTGTCCAGCTCAGTGCCTTCTTGCGCGCAACGCCGCGCGTGGGCAGCGGCACGTGCAGGTAACTGTGCGTGTAGATCGTGTTGATGACGGCTTCGTTGAGCGCCAGGACTTGCCGAATCTGTGCGTCGGTATCGAGTTCCGGCGGCACCCGATATTCGGGTTTCAGCGCCGCCTGGCGGGCGCGGAGGATGTCATGGATCGCCGCCGGTAGGTCGCGGCGTGCGGCCCGGGTCCAATCGGCCCGAGGCTCCATCAGGCCACTGGCTTGCATTTCGTAGAGCTGGATGCTCGGCTCGACCAGGACGACCGACTTGCCGCTCAGGTCGCGGGCGACTTCAAACTCGGCATCGGTGCGCATGTGCGACGACGAGCAAGCCGAAACGGCCAGTACGACGAGCGGCAAGGTCAAACGGAAAACGGTCCGCAGCAACATCACTCAGGGCTCCCGTGGATTGGGCAGATCGCCAGGCTTCCCGGATTATGCCCAGGATGCGGTGCCCCTGATCACTATCGGCCCCAAAATCGTGACGGCTACCGTTCATGATGTCTGCTGCAAGCCAGCAAATCGTCATGAGCCGGGCGAGGGCAGGGTGTTATCATTTCAGGGCTAAGCAGTTGGAATACCGGCTTGTTTGCCGCCGCCGGCCGCGAAACCGGCGTTACTTGATCCCTGGACTTGGAGTCATCGATGTTGAAGCTCGCCGAACGAATGGGCCGTGCCAAACCCAGCGCCATCATGCTGGTTGCCGAAAAAGCCAAGAAACTCAAGGCGGAAGGCCGCGACATCATCAGTTTCTCGATCGGTGTGCCCAATTTCCTGCCGGGTGATCACGTGTACACGGCTGCCCGCGACTCACTCGCCAAGGACAGCGGCAGCTATGGCTCGAACCGCGGGCCCGATGCGTTGCTCGATGCGTTTCTGAAGCACCTGCAAGAAGGTGGCTTTGAAGGTTACGAGCGCAAGCACGTCGCCACGGGCATCGGTGCCAAGCAGGTGCTGTTTAACGTCATGTACGCCCTGCTGAATGAGGGCGATGAAATCCTGATTCCGACGCCTTATTGGACGAGCTACCTGGATATCGCCGATATTTTGGGTGCCCGCTCTAAATTGCTGTATTGCAGCCCGGAACAGCACTACAAGCTGACGGCGGCGCAACTCGAAGCGGCGATCACGCCCGAAACCAAGGTGCTGCTGTTCAACAACCCGTCGAATCCGACCGGCATGGTGTACACGCACGAGGAAGTGCGGGCTTTGGCCGACGTGCTCGTCAAGCACAAGATCTGGGTCATCTCGGACGACATTTACAACCGCATGATCTTTGATGGTCTAGGCTATGCGCACCTCGTCAAGGCGCGTCCCGAATTGAAGGATCGCGTGATCCTGATCGACTCGTTGTCGAAGACCTACGGCATGCCGGGCTGGCGTATGGGCTTTGTCGCGGGTCCGGTGGAAGTCGCTCAGGCGATTGTCACGCTGAACTCGAACCACATTACGAACGTGCCGGAAGTGGTCAATGCCGCGGCGGTTGCGGCCCTCACGGGCCCGCAGGATGTGCCGGTGCTAAAGAACAAGGAATTCGAAGCCAAGCGCGATCTGGTCATGGCCGCACTGGGCAAGTGCCCGGGCGTGATCTGCCCGAAGCCGCAGGGCGCGTTCTACGTGTTTCCGGACATTTCAGTCAGTTATGGCAAATCGCACCAGGGCAAGCTGATCCAGAACGACGTCGACTTCTGCAATGCGCTGCTCGACGCGAAAGGCGTGGCCTGCGTGCCGGGCTCCGCATTCGGTGAACCGCGCGCGATCCGCATCAGCTACACCTGCCCGAGCGCGCAGTTGCCGGACGGTCTGCAGCGCATTGTCGACTTCTTCGCTGAATTGGCCTGATGCCCCGAGCGATCGGTTGGTTGGTATTGTTCTTGGCCCTGGCACTCGGTGGCTGCGGCAAGAAGCCAGTGTTGCCGGAAGCGGCGCAAGAACTGACCAAAGGTCACCGCGTGGTGCTGCTCAGCGCCACGTGGTGCGGCTATTGCGATCGCTTGCGCGCCGATTTCAACCAGGCGGGTATCGCGTTCCAGGAGTGGGATGTCGAGCACTCCGAGACAGGCGCAGCGCTGCGGTCGGAGTTGGGCGGTGGCCTGACCGTCCCGGTCACGTTGATCGATCATCAGGCCTTCTACGGCTATCAGCCAGACACCATCATCGCCCGTGCCCGGGCCGGCGATTGAGCAGCCGCTCAGGCGGAGCCTGCTACCATCGGCCAATTCGGTTTTTTAACCAGTCCGTTTCTTTGACCTGCCTGTTTGCCTTAAGAGGAACACCATGAAAAAGCCAGTACGAGTTGCAGTGACCGGCGCCGCCGGCCAGATCGGTTATTCCCTGATTTATCGGATCGCCGCGGGCGAAATGCTTGGCAAGGATCAGCCGGTCATTCTGCAAATGCTCGAACTGCCGATGGACAAGGCGCAGGCTGCGCTGAAAGGCTGCATGATGGAACTCGAAGATTGCGCGTTCCCGCTGCTCGCCGGCATGGTGGGCACGTCCGACCCGAAAGAAGCGTTCAAGGACGCCGATTACGCGCTGCTCGTTGGCGCCCGCCCACGCGGTCCGGGCATGGAGCGCAAAGACTTGCTGATGGAGAACGCCAAGATTTTCATCGAGCAGGGTCGCGCCCTGGATGAAGCGGCGAGTCGCGACATCCGTGTGCTGGTGGTCGGCAATCCGGCGAACACCAACGCATCTATTGCGATGAAGTCCGCGCCGTCGTTGCCGAAGAAGAACTTCACCGCCATGCTGCGGCTCGACCACAACCGCGCGCTGAGCCAACTCGCGGCCAAAGCGTCGGTGCCGGTTGCCGATATTGACAAGCTGGTGGTCTGGGGCAACCACAGCCCAACCATGTATCCAGACTACCGTTTTGCAACGGTTGGCGGTGCTTCGCTCAAAGACAAGATCAACGATGAAGCCTGGAATCGCGAAACGTTCATTCCGAAAGTCGGCAAGCGCGGTGCGGCCATTATTGAAGCGCGTGGGTTGTCGTCGGCGGCTTCGGCGGCCAATGCGGCGATCGACCATATGCGTGACTGGGCGCTCGGCACGAACGGCAAGTGGGTGACGATGGGAATTCCGTCCGATGGCAGCTACGGCATTCCGGTCGACATCATGTACGGATTCCCGGTGGTTTGCGCGAATGGCGAATACACCATGGTGCGCGACCTGCCGATCGACGACTATTCGCGCACGATGATGGACAAGACGCTCGCCGAACTCCAGGAAGAGCAGGCGGGCGTGGCGTCGATGCTGGCCTGATCGGGCGGTTCGGACTGGCAGCGGCCCCTGGGTGCGCTGCCGGTTTGTCGCTCAGACTTGGCCGTCAGTTCATTTGGCGCAGGCAACTATTGGCAGGTCAAGCGGAGTATCAAGAATGGGTCGGATTATCTTTCTGGTGTTGGTGGTGGCAGTGATCATTGCCCTGTTTCTGCCGGATTCCCGAAGTTCGGGCGAGAAAGTGCCGCCAGCAGTCCGCAGCCAACTGCAAGGTCACCAGGTGGTGGTGCTGAGCGCCGAGTGGTGCGGCTATTGCAAGCAACTCAAACGCGACCTGCGCGACGCGAAGATCCCTTTCAAAATGCTGGACGTGGAGACCACGGCGCTGGGTCGACAGGTTGCCGACGAGTTGGATGTGGCTGGCCTGCCAACCACGATTGTTGGTGACGAGATCATTGTGGGCTATGAGCCGGACGACATTATCGATCTGGCCCGCGCGCTGCCGCCCGCGTCGATCTAGGCTTCTGGGTGGTTGTTGGCGCGAGCACTGACACGGGCCGCACGTTCAGCGTGCTGATGGCACACTATGGGGCTTGCCTAACCTGATGGCGCCGCTGGGAGTTCGGCGACGCGTCCTTTTTCGATGAGGAGCCGTTCATGAGTACATCCGCTGGCCAACACTTTCGTCAGGCGCTGCGCGACGAGTCGCCGCTGCAGATCATTGGTGCGATCAATGCCAATCACGCGCTGCTCGCGAAGCGCGCCGGATTTCGAGCGATCTATCTGTCAGGTGGCGGTGTCGCCGCGGGCTCGCTTGGCATGCCTGACCTCGGTATCAACACGATGGACGACGTGCTGATCGATTGCCGACGCATTACTGACGTTTGTGATCTGCCGCTGCTCGTTGATATCGATACCGGTTTTGGTCCGAGCGCATTCAATATCGCGCGCACGATCAAGTCACTGATCAAATCTGGTGCGGCGGCCTGCCATATCGAAGACCAGGTGGGCGCGAAGCGATGTGGTCATCGGCCGGGCAAGGAAATTGTCAGCACGGATGAAATGGTCGACCGCGTCAAGGCCGCCGCCGATGCGCGCACTGATGCGGGGTTCTTTCTGATCGCGCGTACCGATGCGATTGCCGTGGCCGGTGTCGACGCGGCCATCGAACGTGCGCAGCGCTGCGTTGAGGCGGGTGCTGATGGCATCTTTGCGGAAGCCGCTTACGATCTGCCGACTTATGAGCGCTTTGTCAAAGCAGTCAATGTGCCCGTACTCGCGAACATCACCGAATTCGGCAAGACGCCGCTGTTCACGCGTGATGAATTGGCGTCCGTTGGTGTGGCAATGCAGCTGTACCCGTTGTCGGCATTCCGCGCGATGAACAAGGCCGCCGAGAATGTTTACAACGCAATTCGGCGCGATGGTCATCAGAAGTCTGTCGTTGACACGATGCAGACCCGCGAAGAACTTTACGATCGGATCGGTTACTACGACTACGAGCGCGCGCTCGACGCGTTATTTGCCAAGAAGGGTTGAGCACACTGCAAGAAATAGTGACTGTCGCCACGCAAGTTCGCACGAAAGACTTGCGGTTCTCGAAACAAGTCACTATAGTTCCGCTTCTGCTGCGGGGTGGAGCAGTCTGGCAGCTCGTCGGGCTCATAACCCGAAGGTCGTAGGTTCAAATCCTGCCCCCGCTACCATCATGAAAGTAAAACGGCGTGTCTCAAACGAGACGCGCCGTTTTCTTTTGGGCGTTATTCGATTGCATCGGGTGCGCGGGGTTGCTTACTCCGCCACGCAATCCATTCGGTCGCTCGAACCACTGGCGCTCTTGTAATCCAGTGCAATGACGAGCTCACCGCGATCGTTCTTGCCGCGAACGCTGACGCCAAGAATCGTCCAGCCATCGGGCAGCCCGGCCAGTTCGGGTTCGCCGTCATCGATTGTCATATCGCCGATATCGATCAGGCCGCCGCCTGAGGTCAGCTTATGGCATCGGTAGTCGCCATCCGGTACCGAACCGGACGCCACTTGCGACGCGCTGCCGGCATTCTTAGTCTGTCCCTGCTGGTTCGCGTTGCCGGAGCTGCCGCGCGGTCGGATCTGATTGGCGCTCATCCGGGTATCCCAGACGCTCCCATATCCATCAAACGTGACCAGGCAATTGCCCGCTGCATCGGGAGCCTCCAAAACAGTCACCGGATACCAAGTATTGCCCCATTGTCCTTCAATCTTGGCGCCCACTTGGCAGATCTGCGCTGGCGCTGTGGTCGCTACAAACGTTCCCAGCATGGCAAGCGCCAGTCTGGAAGCCATCGATGCGTGTCCAGATTTCACGTACATATGGTCGTCCTTCCCCTGAATGAGGCTGAATCTAGCAGGCCCGAACGGCTCCAAACAGTCGTGCGAATGCGATTTGGGCTCGCTGCGGACTTGCCGCCAACGGCAAATCGGGCTATGATCGCAAAGCCTGAACGACGATTTAGTGCTGCAGCGTGCTGCAAACATTAATTTGCTCGTCACCACATTTTCTGGAAGGGCCTCCGTCGGGGGCCTTTTTAGTTGGCGCAGCGGCTTTGGCCGTGACGAGTCGACCAGAAACTGAACCGTATGGATACGGGCCCTTGGGCCCTTTTTTGTTTTTGGAACCTGGGTTTTTCGGCCTTGGTTTTTGATGAATGTATTGCGAGAGCTGATTGTGAAATCTGAAGAGCTTGAATCATTGCTGAGTCCGGTGATCGCCTCGATCGGCTTGGAGCTGCTCGGGCTCGAATATGTGCCGCATCGTAATAATGCCTTGCTACGCATCTACATCGACGCGATCGAGCGGATCGTCACGATCGAAGATTGTGAAGCGGCCAGTCGCGAAATCTCGGCCACCATGGATGTGCACGATCCGATCACTTCTCGCTACACGCTTGAAGTGTCGTCCCCAGGGCTCGACCGGCCGCTGTTCAAGCCGGCGCACTTTGCGCGGTTTGTTGGCGAACCGGCCAAACTCACCGTCCATGTGCCGGTCAATACGCGCCGCCGGTTTCAAGGACCCATCAAACAGGTTGAGGGCAATACCATCGTCATCGAACAGGATGGCGTGGATGTCAGTATTCAGCACGACAACATCGAGAAGGCTCGTCTCGTGCCGGTCTTCCCGGAACCGAATGACGGTCGAGCGAAGCCCAAGCCGAAAGGCGACCAAGCGCTGCAATCGCCGAAGTCACCGAAAAAACCCAAGGCCTCCTAAGGCTCTTGTCACAAGAACCCTAAGTTACTTTGATGCCGGAAGGCAGCGGAGCATCCCATGAGCAGTAAGGAAATGTTGCTGGTCGTCGAAGCAGTCGCCAATGAAAAAGGCGTGCAGCGCGGCGTGATTTTTGACGCGATGGAAGCGGCCCTCGCCTCGGCGGCGAAAAAGCGCTATCCGGATCAGGACGTGTCGATCCGCGTGTCGATCAATCGCAATACCGGCGACTACGAGACCTTCCGTCGCTGGGAAGTCGTGGCCGACGACGTGGTCATGGAATCGCCCGATCGCATGACGCGTCTGATGGATGCGGTTGACCTGCGAAGCGATTACCAGGTCGGCGAATTTGTCGAAGAACGGATTGAGAACCCAGAGTTCGGTCGCATTGCTGCCCAGGCAGCGAAGCAGGTCATCGTGCAGCGGGTGCGCGAAGCCGAGCGTTCGCAGGTGGTTGATGCGTATCGTGACCGCGTGGGCGAACTCGTAACGGGTATCGTCAAACGCGTCGAGCGCGGCAACGTGTTCCTGGATCTCGGCGGCAATGCCGAAGCGATCATCCCGCGCGACAAGGCGATTGCGCGCGAGAACGTCCGCCCGGGCGATCGTCTGCGCGGCTATCTGCTGGAAATTCGCACCGAAATGCGTGGCCCGCAGTTGGTCGTGTCACGTACGGCCCCTGAGTTCATGATCGAGTTGTTCAAGCTCGAAGTGCCGGAAGTCGGTCAGGGCCTCGTCACCATCATGGGCTGTGCTCGTGACCCAGGTGATCGCGCCAAGATCGCGGTCAAGGCTAACGATCACCGTACCGATCCGATCGGCGCGTGTATCGGTATGCGCGGTTCGCGCGTGCAGGCCGTTTCGAACGAATTGAATGGCGAGCGTGTGGACATCATTCCATGGAATGAAAACCCGGCGCAGTTCGTCATCAACGCCATGGCCCCGGCCGAGGTGCAGTCGATCATCGTTGACGAAGAAAAGCACTCGATGGACGTGGCTGTGTCCGAAGACAAATTGTCGCAGGCGATCGGCCGCGGCGGTCAGAACGTACGGTTGGCCAGCAAATTGTCCGGTTGGCAGTTGAACGTGATGACGCAGGCGCAGATTCAACAGAAGTCGGAAGGCGAGCAGGAAGCCGCCCGCCAGCTGTTCATGGATCGCCTTGAAGTTGACTCCGAAATTGCGTCGATCCTCGTCCAGGAAGGCTTCTCGACCGTGGAAGAGATTGCCTACGTGCCGGAAGCGGAACTGCTGGCGGTGGAAGAGTTCGATGCCGATGTCGTCGAAGAACTCCGCGCCCGCGCCCGCGACGCTCTGCTGACGCAGATGATTGCGGCCGAAGAGGATTTGGAGAAGAACAAACCGGCCGACGATCTGCTGTCACTGGACGGCATGGACGACGCCATCGCCTATGCGCTCGCCGAACGCGGCGTGCGCACCCGCGATGATCTGGCCGACATGGCTGCCGATGAGATCAGCGATATCGAAGGGCTGGATGAAGCCAGCGCCAAGAAGCTGATCATGGCTGCCCGCGCACACTGGTTCGAGTAATTCGCTCGCTACGGACTGCATCAAGCACTACTCGACTCGCCACCAAGGATTCCCATGTCAGACGTTACCGTTCGCCAACTCGCGCAAGTTCTCGGGATGCCAGTCGACAAACTGGTCGAACAGTTTTCGGAAGCCGGCATGAAGGTTTCCGGACCGGATCAGGTGGTCAGCAGCACCGAAAAGGTCAAGTTGCTCGGCTTTCTGCGCCGCACACACGGCAAGAAGGAGGCCAGCCCGACGCCTGAGGCCTCGCCAAAACAGATTACGCTGAAGCGCAAGCAAGTCAGCGAAATCACCGTGTCCGCCGGGGCTGCCCGAGGCAAGACCGTCAACATCGAAGTGCGCCAGAAGCGTACGTATGTGAAGCGGAACGAAATCGACGAGCAGGAGCAGCCGGTCAGCGAAGAGCGCGAGCACGCGCTTCGCTTGTTGGCCGAATCGAAGGCCAAGCAGGAAGTTGAGCTGAAGCGTCTGCGCGACATGGACGATAAGCAGCGTGCAGTCGAGGACGCGAAACGTCGCGAAGAAGACGCGAAGCGTGCAGCGATCGAAGCCGAACGTCGCGCTGAGGAAGCGGCGAAGGAAGCACAACGCTTGGCCGAAGTCGAAGCCGCGCGCCTTGCTGCGGAAGAAGAAGCGCGCTCGAAGAAGCCCGCCGATGGCAAGGCTGCGAAGGTCGAAGAGAAGAAAGCACACCCACCGAAAGTTGAGCGGCCGCCAGAAAAGGCACCGCCGAAAAAAGATGGCGCCGAGCCGCCGCATCGCCACAAAGGCAATCGCGGCAGTCATCGTATGCAATTGGATGAGGCGAGCGAAGAGGATTTTGGCGGCGCCAGCCGCTTCCTGGCCGGCGAGTTGCATCTCTCTGGCGATCACGCGCGCCGCACGAAAAAACGCCCTCGCGGCAAGGAAATGCCGCGCCATGTGCCGGCAGGTACGTTCTCCCGGCCTACGGCGCCGGTCACTCGTGAGATCGCCATTGGCGAATCAATCACCGTCGCTGATCTCGCCAATAAGCTGGCCCTGAAGGGCTCAGAAGTGGTCAAGGCGCTATTCAAAATGGGCGTTATGGCTACTATCAATCAAACAATTGACCACGAAACTGCGGTGCTGGTCGTCGAAGAACTCGGGCACAAAGCCAGCAAGGCGACCGGGAAAGACGCCGAATCGGTGCTTGCTGCGGTGCAGGCCGGCAATACTGCGGATCAGGAATCCCGTCCGCCGATCGTGACCATCATGGGTCACGTCGACCACGGCAAGACCTCGCTGCTCGACTACATTCGCCGCACTAAAGTGGCTGCCGGCGAAGCTGGCGGTATCACCCAGCACATCGGTGCTTATCATGTGAAGACGCCGAAGGGCGTGATCACCTTCCTCGACACCCCGGGCCATGCCGCGTTTACCGCGATGCGTGCTCGCGGTGCGCGCCTCACCGACATCGTCGTGTTGGTGGTTGCCGCTGACGACGGCGTGATGCCGCAGACGCTCGAAGCCATTCAGCACGCCAAGGCAGCGAACGTGCCGCTGATCGTGGCGATCAACAAGATGGACAAGCCGGACGCGCTGCCTGAGCGCGTCAAGCAAGGACTCATTCAGCACGAGGTCGTGCCCGAAGAGTACGGCGGTGAGACGCAATGCGTACCGGTGTCGGCCAAGACGGGTATGGGCGTCGACGATCTGCTCGATGGCATTCTGTTGCAGGCCGAAGTGATGGAATTGAAGGCTGCGAGCGAAGGCCGCGCGAGCGGTATCGTTGTGGAGTCCAGTCTCGACAAGGGCCGCGGCCCGGTTGCCACCGTGCTCGTCCAGCGCGGCACGCTGCGTAAGGGCGACTTCCTGGTGTGCGGGGTGCAGTACGGCCGCATGCGCGCCATGTTCAACGAAGTCGGTCAGCAGATCGCCGAAGCTGGTCCGTCGATTCCGGTTGTAGTTCTTGGTTTGTCGGGTGTGCCCGAGGCGGGCGATGACTTCATCGTCGTGGCTGATGAGCGCCTCGCGAAGGAAGTGGCCGCGCAGCGCGAACAGAAGAAACGTGAGACGCGATTGGTCAAGACGGGCGCAACGAAGCTCGAGGACATGTTCTCGCAGATGGCAGCGGGCGAGATGCGCGTGCTGAACCTGGTCGTTAAGGCCGACGTGCAAGGATCGGTCGAAGCACTGCGCGACGCGCTGGTGAATCTGTCCAACGACAGCATCAGGATCAACGTCATTGCGTCGGGGGTTGGTGGGATCACCGAATCGGACGCCACGCTCGCGGCGGCGTCGAAGGCAGTCGTCATCGGCTTCAACGTGCGTGCCGATGGCACCGCGCGCAAGATCATCACCGAGAATGGTCTGGATCTCCGCTACTTCTCGATCATCTATGACGTAATCGATCAGGTGAAGCAGGTTGCGTCCGGACTGCTCGGCAAGGAAATTCGCGAGGAGATCATTGGCGTGGCGCAGGTTCGCGATGTGTTCCGCTCGTCCAAGTTTGGTCAGATCGCGGGCTGCATGGTCATCGAGGGCAACGTCAAGCGCAACAAGCCGATCCGCGTGCTGCGTGATAACGTGGTGATCTTCGAAGGCGAGCTCGAATCGCTCCGGCGCTTCAAGGAAGCTGTTGAAGATGTCCGCAACGGCATGGAGTGCGGTATCGGCGTCAAGCAATACAACGACGTGCGCGCTGGCGATCAGATCGAGTGCTTCGAGCGCATCGAAGTTGCCCGCTCGCTGTAATGAACAGGCACTGGCGGTTCGCCGCCAGTTGGCCTTAGGAGTCCGTCATGGGTCACGCCAATTTCTCTCGCACTGATCGCATTTCCTCCATGCTACGCCGAGAGCTCGGCAGCTTGGTGCACGAAGCTGTGCGCAATGGCCTGCTGCCGTCGGTGTCGGTGTCCGATGTCGAGATCACCCGTGATCTGGCGCACGCCAACGTGTTCCTGACCGCGCTCGTGCGCGAGCAGGGATTGGCGGCCATCAAAGACCTGAATGCCAATTCTTGGGAGTTCCGGAAAGAACTGGCGCGGCGCGTGACGATGCGCACCGTGCCGGAATTGCATTTCCGATACGACGAATCGGTGGATCGCGGTGAGCGCATTGACGCGTTGCTGCGCGCACCGGTCGTGCCGGTGTTTGCCGAGCGCGCACCAGCCAAGAAGTCGGCCAAGAAGCCCGGAGCGAAAAAAGTCGCGGGGACGAAAGCGTCTGCTGCGAAAGCGCCCGCCAAGAAAGCTGTTGGTCCGGCAAAGACGGCGGCAGCCAAGAAAGCGCCGGCCAAGAAGGTGGTCGCCAAACAGGGCCGCGCGGCCGATTGAGGTGGGTCATGGGCGATGCCTGCCTGCCAAAACGCTTGACGCTGAATCGCCTGAAGTCGGGTGCGCGGTTTAGGCCCATTGATTCGCGTGTCGCACCTTACCCATGCTTAAGGGGGCACCCTTGAAAACGGGTGTGCTCCTGCTCGACAAGCCGTCCGGCTGGACATCGAACGCCGCGTTGCAGCGCGTGCGAAAGCTCTATCACGTCGACAAGGCCGGCCACGGCGGCACGCTCGATCCCATGGCCGAAGGCCTCTTGCCGGTGTTCTTGGGTGAGGCCACGCGCTATGCCGGCTTCGTGCTGAGCGAGCGCAAAGCTTATATCGCGACCGTCCGATTTGGCACCGAAACACACACGGCTGATCGCGAGGGGGACGTTACGCGCACTGCTCCGCTACCCGAGATCAACGACAACCTGCTGGCAGAAACGCTCGCGCGCTTCGTTGGGCAGATTGTTCAGCGACCGCCGGTGTATTCGGCGATCAAACAGAAGGGGTTGCCGCTCTATACCTGGGCGCGGATGGGCATGGATGTGCTCGCGCCCGAGCGGACGGTGACGATCCATTCGTTGCGTTTGATTTCCCGCAGCACGACGGCATCCGAGCCGCCACGATTGCAGGAACTGAAATTTGAAGTGGACTGCGGTAGTGGTACCTACATTCGAAGTCTTGCTGAGGACATCGGCAGGGCGCTTGGCAGTGCCGCGCATCTGTTTGCGCTTCGGCGCACCCGTGTCGGTGGCTTCGACAGCTTTCGTATTCACACGTTGGAAGCTGTTGACCGATGCAGCGATGCGGATCGTCCCGGCATGCTGACGCCTATTGAACAGGCACTGCTGCATCTGCCAGCAATCAACCTGCAAGCCGATGAAGTCGAACGCCTGATTCGTGGTCAGCGCTTCTCGATTCGGGATGAACGAATCACCGCGGGCCCAAGTCGACTCGTGGCACCCGATGGCGGGTTTCTGGGGCTCGGTCAGCTCGATCCAAAGAAGATTCTGCGCGTCATCCGCCTGATGCCGACCGAGGCTCGGATGGGAATCGCCGACTGATTGGCGCTGCTGGCCCGTTCGCCGGCGCTTGAGTTGAAGCTGTCGGATTGACCACCAGATTGCGTATTCCTTTGGCATCTGCATGATCGGCCGTGGTTGCCGTCCGTCCTTGAGCAGGGACGCGCTGCCACCGCAACATGCCAAGACCCACGCCCAACCGGACCATACGCCGCATGTACCGAGACCAGCAGTTCCAAGTTGATGATCCAGAGGTGATTCGCGCGTTCATTGACGCCAATCCGTTCGCAACGTTGGTCGCTGTCGATGCGGCCGGCCGTGTTGCCGCCACCCATCTGCCGGTGCTGATTGAGCAATTTGGCACGCCAACCATATTTCGCTGTCACCTGATGCGCGACACCGACCATTGGCATGCCGTGACACAAGCACAGGAAGTGTTCGTCTCGTTCCTTGGGCCGGACGCACCTATTCTGGCGAGTTGGCAGTCAACGATGCGCTTTGGCGGGACTTGGAACTACCAAGTGGTGCACGCCCGCGCTCAACCTGTGCCAAGAGATGCTGACACGCTCGTGCGCCATTTGAAGACGTTGAAGGATCGGTTTGAAGTGAGTCCGGGACACCGATTCGAACATCTGCCGGAAGGTTACGTCGCCGCACTGACACCCATGATTCAGTGCTTTGATCTGGTCGTCACTGAGCTGCAATGCTTGTTCAAGCTGAGTCAGAACCGCAGCGATACCGAGTTCAAGCAAACGGTTGCTGCGCTGACCGCGCAAGGGGGCAAATCCCAATTGCTCGCAGACGCCATGTTGGCATGGCAGGCAACGCGTGGCGCTGAACGTCGGTGATGGGGTCTCGCTCGGCACACCATCACTTTCGAATGCCACACTGCTGTTGGCGCTGAGTGAGCAAGTCGGCCAGGTTCGGATGCTTCTCGATGCCGGCCTGCAATTGCGACCACTCCGCCGCTTCGACGTGTTCGTCGCCCGAGCGGCAACGTGCCTCAATCTGGCGAAGCTTCGCCGAAACCGAGAACGCGTGCAGCGGCCCAACACTGCGGGCACCCAGACTGACGGCCTCATTGGTCAGCGTCAGCGCTTCTGCGACGTTGCCCTCGGAAAGCAGCGCGCCCGCCAGGTTGTGGCTGAGTATTGCGACATCCAAGTGCTCCGGCCCGTAAACTTCGATCGCCAAGTCTCTCGCTTCCCGATAGGCCGCCGTTTGTTCCGGCCAGCGCTCGGCTTTTCGGTAGACACTGCCCAAGGCATCCAGTGCTTCTTCCAATTCGGCGCGTCGCGGAGGCTTTGCAGTTCTCAGTGCCGCGACTGTCGTCTCGATCATGCGGATCGCGTCGTCGAGACGGCCATTGGTCGCCCAAAGTCGGCTGAGCATCAGCCGCGCCGCGTTGCGATCGCGCTCGCGCGCGTCGCTAGCCTGGCTCAACAATGCGATGGCCTGCTCCAGACTGTGCTCCGAACGCTCGAACTGCCGCAGACTGAACTCGGTCATGGCTTTCAGGTACAACACTTGCCCGAGGTAGCCCTGGCTCTCGGCCGGGTCGGCGCGCAAACGCGACTCGGCCTCCTGAAACAGCGCGTATGCTGATTCCGGCTGGCTGGTTTCTCTCAGTGCAGTTGCCGCCAGAACCATGCGTCGCGTCAACACGCTCGGGCGGTCCAGTTCGCGCTCAATCGACAACGATTCTTCGGCAAGCTTGAGTTGCGGCTCGCGCAACGCCAATCCACCATAGGCCTGAGACATGGCGGCCAGCAGATCGGAACGCGTGGCGTCCCGAGATTGCAATTCTTCGTCGATCCGGGCACGCGCGCCGTCTAGTAGCGCTTTTGCCGTGACCGTTTCGCCTTGTGAGCGGGTCGGGTTCGCGGTCGCCAGCGCATTCGTCAGGAACTCGACCAGCCGTGCCGATTTTTCGGCTTCAGCCTGTGCTTGGTCACGCTGGCGCAACGCTTCCCGGGTTTGCCAGAGCGTCGCGCTGATGCCCGCGGCAATGGCAATCAGCAAACTCGCCGCCAGCGCGGCGGCGAGCGGGTGTCGAGCCAGCAAGCGTTTGAGACGATACGCCAAGGACGGTGCGACGGCCAGTACGGGGCGACCCGACAAATAGTGTTCGAGATCATCGGCGAATTGAATGGCGCTGCCGTACCGATGCAACGGGTCGCGGGCCAGCGCTTTGTTGGTGATCTGCTGCAGATCGCCACTCAGCAAGCGGCGCAAGCGTGCAGGCGAATTGGCGCGTGCCTGGGCGCGCCGCCCCGACTCGGGATCAGCATCGTCGAAGGCTTGGCGGAGCGGCGGCACTTGCCGATCATCAATGGCGCGAATCAGTCTCGGCAATGACACCTCGTCGCGGGCAAATGGTCGCTGTCCGCTCAACAGTTCGTACATCATCAGACCGAGTTGATAAATGTCCGAGGCGACCCCGACTGGTTCACCCAGTAGTTGTTCTGGGCTTGCATAGTGCAGGGTGAGCAAGCGTTGCTGGGTGCGGGTGAGACCATCGGTAGCGTCATCGTCCGCGAGCACCTTGGCGATCCCGAAGTCGAGGATTTTCGGCAACCCGGTCGCATCGACGAGCACATTGGCCGGTTTGATATCCCGATGCAGTACGAGACGGTTGTGGGCGCTTGCCAGCGCCAGTGCGACCTGCTGCATCAGCTGCACGCGAGCCCGGATATTCAACTGGTGCTGATCGCACCACGTATCAATCCTGGCGCCGTCGACATACTCCATGGCTAACCAAGGACGCCCGTCAGAGGCGATGCCCGCGTCGTAAAAACGCGCAATCCGCGGATCATCCAACGAAGCAAGAATGCGTCGCTCGCGTTCGAAGCGAGCCATCAGTTCGGCGTCGGGTTGGCCACCTTGCAAGAGCTTGATGGCAGCTCGTTGCGTGGCGCCTTGGACGTCACGCTCAGCCAGAAACACGCGTGCCATGCCGCCTGCGCCCAACTCGCGCAAAAGACGCCAGTTCGCGATTCGCGGCAAGTGCTTCGTGTCCAGAATCTCAGTCACGTGCGCATTGAGATACGACATTGGCAGTCGTTCCCATTCAGTCTGGCTGTCATCGCAATGGGCGAGCAGCGCGCGCAGGGCCATCAGTTGATCGGCGTCGCCACCACAATGGGCTTGAAGGTAAGCCTCGCGTTCGGAAGGGGGCAGATCCAAAGCCTGCTGCAGACACTGATCCAGCGCTGCAAACTGCTCTGGGGTGACCGGATTCATTGCAGGGCCGACCCGATCCAGGCTTTTGCACGTAACCAGTCGCGCTGAATGGTTCGCACATTGACGCCGAGCACCGCGGCGATTTCGGCCGGATCGAGCCCGGCAAACACGCGAAGCTCAACCAGTCGCACCAGTCGCGGGTCATTCGCCTCCAATTGCTCCAGTGCCTCGTTGATCGCGAGCAGGGCGGTAGGATCGACCCCGCCCCGGACATCGAGATCATCGAGGTCAAGATGCGACTCGCCGCTACCGCGCTTCTGCGCCTGTCGGCTGCGCGCGTGATCAATCAGAATCTGCCGCATGGCACGTGCGCACCAGGCCATCAGGTGTTCGCGCGACGCAATGCCTTTGCCCTGGTGTGGCGCGAGGCGCTCGTAGGTTTCATGGACGAGCATGGTGGTCGAGAACGTGTCGCCAGGTCGCATGCGGGCCAATTGGCGGTGCGCAAGCTGCTTCAAATCCTCATAAACCTGAGGCAGCAGTGCCTGCAAGTCGAGTGTGTCGGTATCGAACGAGGGCAGGTCATTCATGACGCCATTATGCCTGAACGTCACCATTTGTAACGCAGGTAGCGCTAAGTTGGCCGAGGCGTCATGGGTCGTAAACAAACGGTGCGGCCTCAGTGGCCGCGTTGACCAGTGACCGAGCATTCGGCGACAGTGGGGATCACTTTGGAAGGAGTACCTCACATGCGAACGCTCATTTTGTTGGCTGCGGCGATGGTTGGGACCTCGTCAACCTGGGCTTGCGACTCCGCTGCTGCCTGGGCTGAACGGTTTCAGGGCGGCGCGGCCGACTTCTATGCTGGGCCCCCGTCGGCGGCAGTGCTGAAGCAAGTCACGCCCGAGTTTGGCGATTTGCTGAAGCGCGAGGCGGCCTACGCCGATGGCGAAATCGGTCACTTGGACTACGATCCCTGGCTTGGCTCGCAGGACGGCGACATGGTCGGCTCGCGTTTTGAGTTGGAGTCCGAAACCGACGACTCGGCGATGGTGGCGCTGCGCTTCCAGTTTGATTCGGGCGATGGATCAAAGCCGCAACCGCGCGTGGCGCATTTGGTGCTCCGCAAAGCCGAAGGGAGCTGCTGGCGCCTCGCTGATCTGATTACCCCTTACGGCGAGTCATTGGCGTACCTGTTCAGCCAAGAATAGGCCAACCGCAAAACGATGGAGCAATCTTGCGGCGTGCGGGGTCCAATCCGCTTTGCGAGCGCTTCGATCGCACTGACCGGCTTCCCGGATGGTGAAGGAATTGCGATGATCGCGGTATGCGCGCATCGCCGTCTCCACCTTTCTGGCATTTGTACGTTCCGAAGCTGGTCTCGGTGCTTCGTCGCGGTTATGGCTGGGCCGATTTTCGGGGGGATCTGGTCGCCGCGCTGACGGTGGCGGTGGTCGCGTTGCCGCTGTCGATGGCGTTGGCGATTGCCTCCGGAGCAAGCCCGGAGAAGGGCTTGCACACTGCGATCATTGCCGGCTTCCTCATTTCTGCGTTGGGCGGTTCGCGGGTTCAGATCGGTGGCCCGACAGCAGCCTTCATCCCGGTCGTGTTTGTGGTGATCGAGAAGTTCGGCTACGGCGGGCTGATTCTGTGCACCTTGCTTGCCGGGTTGATGCTGATTGCGGCGGGGCTGCTTCGGCTCGGCACGTTGATGAAGTTTGTGCCGCAACCGGTGATCGTCGGGTTTACCGCAGGGATTGCGGTGACCATTCTGTCAAGTCAGGTCAAGGATGCGTTGGGTCTTGATGTGGCGAAAGTGCCCGCCGAGTTCTTTGCGCGCTGGCAGACGTATTTAGATCACTTGCCAAGTGCTGACCTGGCGACGATCGCGTTAACGGTTGGCTGCATCATCGCGATTTTGGTGTTGCGCAAGATTCGCCAGACGGCGCCGGTGTTCCTGATTGTGGTGTTGCTGGGCTCCCTGTTGGTGGCGGTATTCGGCTGGGATGTCAGCACGATTGCGACGCGCTTCCCCGGCGGCATCCCAAGCAGCTTGCCAAGCTTTGCGGTTCCGGTGATCCCGTTCGAACGGACCATGGAACTGTTTCCGGCCAGTTTCACGATTGCGTTCCTGGCCGGAGTCGAAAGCTTGCTGTCGGCCGTGGTTGCAGATGGCATGATTGGTGGCCGCCATCGCTCGAATGCGGAACTGGTCGGGCAGGGCGTGGCCAATGTTGCCAGTGCCTTGTTTGGTGGTCTGCCTGCCACGGGCGCAATCTCGCGCACTGCAACCAATGTTCGCGCTGGTGCGCGCTCACCCATCGCCGGCATGTTGCATACCGTGTTTCTGCTGGTTTTCATGCTCGTGGCAACACGTTGGATGGGCTACGTGCCGTTACCAGTGCTCGCTGCAGTACTGCTCGTTGTGGCCTGGAACATGGCTGAACTCCAGCATATTCGGCACTTGATGCGCGGTCCGCTCGGGGATCGGTTGGTGCTTCTGGTCACGTTCGCGCTGACGGTGATGTTTGATCTGACCATTGCCATCGAAGTCGGCGTGGTTCTGGCGTCATTTCTGTTCATGCATCGCATGAGCCAGATGGTTGAGATCGCCTCGGGCGAAAAGCTGATTGAAGAGGATGAGCCGGATTCATTGGAAGCGCGTCCGGATCCGCGAGCGGGTCTGCCGGCCGGGGTCGAGGTGTTCCAGATCAGCGGACCCTTGTTCTATGCCGTGACCTACCGGCTCGATGATGTGCTCGACCAGCTGTTTTCGCCACCGCAGTGGTTTATCCTGCGCTTGGATGGCGTGCCGATGACGGATGCCTCGGGCGCCACGGCTCTGAAGCAGTTCTTGGACCGTTGCCAGAAGCAGCAGATCAAGGTGATCTTTGTCGGCCTGCGCGAGCAACCAAAGCGCGTCCTGCACGACATGCATGTGTTGGAGCATCCGCAGTTGATCGCGCATGTGGCGACGTTGGCTGAGGCCAAGGCGCGGGTGTCAGCGCCTTGATGCCAGGGTGTCGTGTCGGCGTAGCGTCGTGTTCGCGCCCATGCCGATGTCGCGCCAAGATGTATGGCCTTTTTGTAGGAGGGCCTGCAGGCCCGAACCAATTTCGCGGCAAGAGCCCCTAGAACGCCCAATCCAACCCTAAACTCAGCTCGCGACCGCGGCGATAGCTGCGGGTGATCTCATCGCCTTGGGCGAACTCGACTTTCGGATCAAGCAGGTTGCGGACCTTCAGTTTCAACGTCCAGGCGTCGTTCAACGGATAGCGCAGGTTGAAGTCGACCTGATGGAACGGCCGTTCTTCAATGTCCGGTGCGCCAAAGATGCCGACCTGCGAAATGCGCGGCCCGAATACGTTGTAGAGCAGGGTGGCTTCGAGGCCATCCTCGCGATAGCCCACCTGGACATTGCCTACGTGCGGGCTTTGGCCCTGCAGCGGTCGCGACTGATTGGTCTGAATGTCGTTGGCTTCGCCAAGGTCCACCGTCGAGTTGATGTAGGCGTAGTTGAATCCCACATACCAGTTCAGGAGATTCGCGCTGTATGCCGACAGGCTGCGCGAGTAGTCGAGTTCTACGCCATAGTTGCGAGCCGATTCGGCGTTGGCGAACGACACGAGGTTGCCTGTGCCGGGCACTTGAATTCGCTCGATCGGATCCTTGAAATCCTTCAGGAACAGCGCGATCGACATGGATTCGACATCGCTGTAGTAGTGCTCGAAGCGAACATCGAGATGCTGGATTGAAGCGGGCTTGAGCAGCGGATTGCCGATGGTTTCGAGGTCGAGCAACGGGTCGGTGAACGGTGCGCGCGACAGCTCACGAAACTCAGGTCGCGACACGGTCTCGCTGTAGCTGACGCGCCACTGCGTCGAATCGGACCGGAGCCAGGTGAACGCCGCCGAAGGCAACGCGTCGTCGGTGTCAATGCGCGCGACAATGGGCGGTGCGTTGAGGTCGGACAGCGAGAAGGTGGCGACATCCTGCTGATTCTGCTCATAGCGAAGGCCGAGCGCCAGACGATACTTTGAGTTCCAGTTGATATCGGCATTGACGAACAACGCATCAAGGTCCTGTTCGGCGCGATACTGATCGGTTCCACGCGTCGTCTCGCGCAGTTGGAACCCGTTGTCGCCAATCGTGCCGGGGTTGATCACATCGTCAAATCCGGGACGGACGAGAACGGCCGGATCGGTCGCCAGCGGCCCGACGCCCGTGAAGCTGAAACGACGAATGCCGGAATCGCGCTCACGTCGAAGGCCATCGGCGCCGGCACTGAGATCCAGATAGTTCGCCTCGCCAAACGTCAGCGGCAATTTGAATTCCAGGCCCAGTTCATCCTGCTGGTCATCCAATTCCGAGTAGAAGGTCGTGTTGCTGTCGGAACGACGCGAGAATCCGTAGTTTCCGGTAGCTGTGTTGCGATCAAAACGATAGCGGCGGGTTTTCGGCGCGTCGCGGCCAGCGCTCGAATGGGTGTATTGCCAGTTTAGGCTGAGATCACGCGCATTGACGAAGAGATGCTCACCAGAGAGTTGGTTGACCAACAGTTTGTTCTCGACCCATTCCAGTTCGTAAAACCGCGACTGATCCTCAGGGTCGTCAACGTAGCCTTCGGCAACGTTCGTGTCGTCTTCGCTGGAGCGCAGCAGCAGATTCGTATACTTGAAGCGGTGGTCCGCCGACCAGTCCAGACCTGCGACCAGAAACGACGACAGTTCGACGTTTTGGCGGGTGCGGTTGAAGCTAAGTTCGCCGGTCTGGGCCAAGCCATCGCTGGTTGAAACAAAGCTGCGCCGGGTTTCGTCCGTCTGTTCCCAGCTGTTGTGATAGCGCACCGATGCGAGGACGCCGAAACTGCGTTCATCAAATTGCCAGACGTTGCCATAGCCTGCCGACAAGCCTGCGGCAGGCGGCAGGCTCTTGTTCTCGACATTGTAATCACCACTGAGCGCCTCACCGAATGACTCCAGCTGCGCATTGCTGAAGCCGCCAGGGTTCGTTGGCGACTGCGGGCGCAGAATCACACCATCGGCAATGGCGTCGCGAAGCTCGCCAGGCAAGGACCGGGCACGCTCGAAGCCGGTCCAATCGCTGCTGTCGCCGGCATAGGTCATGCCATCCGCACCGGTGCTGCCATCGAGATAGCTCAGGCTGAAGCCCAGTTTGGCGAAGCGCTCCAGCGGCACGCCGCGCGTGCGAAGCATGACCGAGCCGCCGCCGAATTCACCGGGAATGTTGGGCGAATACGACTTCTGGATGATCACCCCATCCAGTACTTCGGTTGGCACGAGGTCCAACGGCAATACTCGGCGCGTCGGGTCCGGGCTCGGCAATTGTGCGCCGTTCAGCAGGACGCTCGAATAGCGGTCGCCGAGTCCACGAACGAAGACGAACTTGCCGTCGACCACAGTCAGGCCGGTCACGCGTTTCAACGTCTGCGCGGTATCAGTATCGCCGGTACGGGCGATTTGTTCGGCGCCAATGGTTTCGGTCACCTGCGACGTTGCGCGGCGCTCGTCTACGTACAAGGCCTCTTCGCCTTCCTTGATCTCGCCTTCAATCTCGATCTGTTTCAGCATTGACGCCTCGTCCGAATCGACCGTGGCGTCAGTGTCCGGAGTCGGCGCTGCAAGCGTTGACATGGCTACGGAATAGAAGGCTCCGGAGAGGAGGCAACGAGAGATCCAGCGCGGCAGGCTGGCGGTTTTCGGACGAGTGAAGGCAGACATGAGGCACACGGAACCAAGGGAATCGCAGCAGCGTATGCGGTGCGCATGACAGGTCGATGACCGCTGCATGGCGGTTCATCGAACCGTCATGCCAATGGCATCGGCGCGTCAAAGAACATTCAACACCGTGTCACGGGACGCAGGCATCGTAGTCACCATGACTGGCCATGGCAGGTTCATATGCGCATTGGGATCGTGACTGAAACGTACCCGCCCGAGATCAACGGCGTGGCCCTGACTGTCCAAACCATGGTGCACGAGTTGCTGCAGTTGGGGCATTCAGTGGATCTGACTCGCCCAAGGCAACTTGGTGAGTCGGAAATCGCGCCCCGCGCCATGCTCGTCGAACGCCTGCTGGCGGGGTCGCGCGTACCGCGTTACCCGGAGCTCCGCTTCGGCTGGCCGGCGACGGAGACCTTGAAGCAGGCATGGCGGAGCCAAGGTGTGGCGGCCGTATACGTGGCGACCGAAGGTCCGCTGGGCTGGTCAGCGGTTCGCGCGGCACGGGCCATTGGCATTCCGGTACTGACTGGCTTTCATACCCGCTTCGACGACTTCGTCGGGCACTATGGCGCGCGCCTGTTGGTGCCATTGGCGCAGGTCTGGCTGCGCCGATTCCACAATGCGGCCAACGCGACGCTGGTGCCGACGCAGTCGTTGAAGTCCGAATTGGAACAACGTGGATTCAAGCATGTCGAGCGCTTGCCACGTGGTGTCGATTCGCGCTTGTTCAACGCTGGTCGGCGCGATGAGGCACTGCGTCGAGCCTGGGGTGTCGCACCGGATGAGCAAGCGGTGATCCACGTGGGTCGTCTCGCCCCAGAAAAGAATCTCGGACTGTTGGTGCAGGCTTGCCGACGTATCCAAGCGCGTGGAATTCGGGCAAAGTTCATTTGGGTCGGCGATGGTCCGTCGCGTAGCGCCCTGGCCGAACAGAATCCGGATTTCATATTTGCCGGAATCCGACGCGGAGAGGATCTCGCACGCCATTTCGCGAGCGGCGACCTGTTTCTGTTTCCGAGTCTGACCGAGACGTTTGGCAATGTGACATTGGAGGCGATGGCATCGGGAATGCCGCTGGTCGCCTTCGACTATGGCGCCGCACATGAGCATGTGGTGCACCGGCGCACTGGGTTGTTGGCACCGTTCGGCGAGGCAGAAGCCTTCCTCGCGCTGGCGGAAGAATTAGCCTGTGATCGTGCCTTGCGGCATCGGATCGCGACCCAGGTTCGCGAAGCGGTGTCGGGACTATCACAAACGGCAGTTGCAACGCAGCTGGTGCGACTGTTTGAACAAGCCATGCCGACGGAGTGTGCTGCATGACGACGCGACTAATCCCAAGGCAGATTTCTGGACCTGAGCTCAACTGGTGCCTGCGCATGAATCGGTGGGCAGATGTGTCTGGGATCCGGCGCTTGTTTGCGGTGGTGTCACGCTTGGGCGATGGCCCGATGTGGCTGCTGCTCGTGGCGCTGTTTGCCTGGCACGACGTGCATTCGGGCCGTCAGGTTGCCACCCAGCTTGCGTTTGTCGGGTTGAGCGCCTGGTTGTTGTATCGAACCGTGAAGCGCCGCACGCGACGGCTTCGACCGTACCAACAATACCGGCTGATCACCGCGCATGTGGCAGCGTTGGATGAGTACAGCTTTCCGTCTGGACATACGCTTCATGCGGTAGTGTTTTCGGGCGTGAGCTGCCTGCATGAGCCATGGCTTGCGTTGCTCCTGTTGCCACTGACGGTTCTGATTGCCATGTCGAGAGTCATTCTGGGTTTGCACTATCCGAGCGACGTACTGGCGGCAACCGGCATTGGCGGCGTGCTGATCGCGATCTCGTACGTGCTGTTTCAGTGACGCTCTCGTGATTCGAATCGCCGTTGTGCAACGCAAAGTGTGCTTGGCGCGAAAGGGCAGGGATCGGGATTGGGCGGCACCTAGACCGACGTTGCGCGGCGACGAAGGCCGTCACGTTTCTGCAATCAGCTTGTCGTGAATTCGCCGCCTGCCGGCAATGCCCCTGTCACCGCCGGTTTCTATCGTGCACGGGTCGAGCAATGGGCTCGAATTCTTGATTCCTTTCGGAGAAACCCGATGTTGCTGAACTCGAAAAAGCGCTTGTTGGCCGCGATGGTCGGTGGTCTGCTGATGGTGCAAGCCACGCAGGCTGCGCTGGTCGTTGACGAATCTTTCCGCGGCGGTTGGTACAACCCGCAGCAAAGCGGCCGTGGCTCCATGCTGGATTGGCTGCCAACCAGCAAGGACGGCGGCGTACTCTTTGTCGCCACGTTTACGTACGACACCACGGGCAAACAGTACTGGTTCACGACTCTCGTACCTCTGACCGATCGTGAGTTCAAGAAGACCAACGTCGATGCACTGAGCGCGACCGGTGGCACGTTTGGCAACGACTACACGCCGACCGTTGCAGCGCCGATCGGCAAAGTCGATTTCGAAGCGCATTCGTGCAACCGCATCACCTTGAGCTTCACGCCGAACCAAGGTTCGAATCTGGTGCCGGTCACCTTGGACTTGTCGCGTCCGGACGGCGTGCCCAGCACGTGCCAATACACGCATGAATTCACGACTTGCCCGACGGGAACCACTGCGGTCGCCGGTCTGGCGCGCACGTGCCAATTGCCGTCTACGATTACCGGCACGCTCCGACTCACCAATGATGCAACCTACCTCATCGCCGGCAAGACCCAAGTCGGCAGCGGCCGCAACACGAATCCGGGCACGCTG